>CAZITJ010000175.1:0-1522 GCA_964542135.1 uncultured Verrucomicrobiota bacterium | reverse complement strand
TCGATGCGGGCGCCCTGGTTCGGCTGACAGGGCAGGATCAGCCGGAACACCGATCCTTTGCCTTTGGTGCTTTTCGCCGTTAATGTCCCTCCCATGCGCTCGGCCAGCCGGCGGGAGATCGCCAGCCCCAGTCCGGCACCGCCGTGCTCGCGTGTGAGAGAGGCATCACCCTGCCGAAAGGGGTCAAACACGCCGGCCAGCAGCGTTTCATCGATCCCCGCCCCGCTGTCGGACACGGCGAATTCGACGCGCTGACTGCCCGCCGGCGTCTTCGAACACGTCACCGACAGTGTGATGAAGCCCTGATCGGTAAATTTGACCGCATTGTTCAACAGGTTGCCCAGAATCTGCTGCAAACGGATTTCATCCGCACGGACTCGGTCCGGAACGGTTTCCCCCACATCGACGGAGAACTGCAGCTGTTTATCCCCGGCCGCTTTTTTAATCTGCGCTGCGACACGTTTGATCAGCGGGCGGACCGCCACCGAATCGCAGCTCACCTCCAGCCGATCCATTTCGAGCCGGGAAAGGTCGAACAGGTCGGACACGATGCCGAGCAGGGCCTCGGGCCTCGCTGCTGTCGCCGATGGTCTGCACATAGTCGCGCTGCTCCTCATTGAGATCCGTATCGGCCAGCAGTTCATTGAGTCCGATGACGGCGTTGAGCGGTGTGCGCAGCTCATGGCTCATGTTGGCGAGAAACTGCGTTTTCACAAGATTGGCCTTTTCTGAAACCTGCAGGGCGTCGCGCATGGTTTCCTGCGCCTTTTTCTGATCGGTCACATCATGAACAATGGTTGCGAAGCGGCCTTTCTGCGGGCAATAGGCCGACACGGAAAACCACCGTCCCAGTCCCCGGGAATACGCTTCAAAGCGCTCCGGCTCACCGGTCAGGGCAACCTTTCCGTAGCGTTCAATCCAGTGCGCTTCGGTACTGGGCAGTATTTCTTTGATGGTTCGACCGATAATTTTTTCGGCCTGCAGCCCGGTGATTTCCTCAAAGCATCTGTTGACCTCGATAAAACGGTAGTTGCAGGGATTGCCTGACTCGTCGCAGATGATTTCGTGCAGGGCGAAGGCGGCGAACATGGACGAGAAGAGCTGACGGTATTTCGTCTCGCTCTGCTGCAAAGCCCGCTCCGCGCGCCGGATCGCGGACATGTCCGAATTGGTTCCCATCATGCGGGCCGGTTCTCCGTCGGCGGTGCGTTCGAGCAGGCTGCCCCGCGTCCAGATCCAGGCATAGCTTCCGTCCTTGCGGCGCAGGCGGACTTCCACGCTGTAGCGATCGCTCTCCCCGCAGAAATAGGCCCGCAGCGCCTCTTCCGCCTTCGGCGCATCCTCCGGATGAAGCAGCCTTTCAAATGATTGATAATCCGTCTCCACCTCACCGGGACGGTAGCCGAGCATTTCATACCACCGGGGGCTGCAGGTGATGACATCCCCGATGATATCCCAGTCCCAGACACCTTCGCGGGTATCCTCCATCAGATGGCGGAGTTCTTCTCCGGTTCGCCGAATC
>CAZITJ010000174.1:0-1845 GCA_964542135.1 uncultured Verrucomicrobiota bacterium | reverse complement strand
CCGTTCCCGCCGCCTTTTTATGAATAAATCCGGCAGGCACATCTATTTAATTTGTTGCAAGGCGCACGCAGCCGGGGTCGTTGACCCCGGTGCGCGGTCAACGACCGCGCCTACAGTAACGTCAAATTAAAGCGAAAATGCTTTAGCGGTGCCGCGCCTCCATCACGTCGCGCACCGCGGCAATCAACTCCCGGTTCTGGAAGGGTTTGCTGATGAAGCCGGTATGCTGTTCTTCCCCAAAGCGTTCCATAACCTCATCGCGGGGATAGCCGCTCATAAAGAGAACCGGCAGGTTGGGATTGATATGCCGGATCCGCAGGACGGCTTCAATGCCGTTCAAACGCGGCATTTTGAGATCGATCAGAAGAAGTGAAATCTCTTCGGCGTGCCGGGTAAACCGGTTCACGGTCTCCAGACCGTCGGCAGCCGTTACCACGCGGAAACTGCACTGTTCGAGCAGCGCGGCGGAAATATCCCGAATCGCCTCTTCATCATCGGCCACCAGCGCAACGCCCCATCCGCGCCAGCCTGCATCTTCGCATGCAACGCCTGCGCCTTCTTCGCCCGGATCCGGCGGGGCGGCCGGAAAATAAACCCGGAACACCGTCCCGCGCCCCGGTTCGCTGTCAACCGTTACCGCCCCGTTGTGGCGATCCACCGCGTTAAGCAGAGCGGCCAGTCCGAGCCCGCGCCCCGTCACTTTGGTGGTGAACAACGGGTCGAAAATCTTTTCCAGCGTCATACGATCCATCCCCGACCCGGTATCGGACACTTCGAGCTGCACGTATTCACCGGGAGGCACGCCCGCGGCCGGAAATGCCTTTTCGAGCTGTCCGGCTTTCAGCTCGGTCTGATGAATACTGATGGCAATCACGCCGGGGCGGTCTCCGATGGCCTCGGAGGCATTGGTGATGAGGTTCATGGCCACCTGCCGGATCTGGGAGACATCCCCGCGAATCGGCGGGACCTGCTGATCCAGGCAGTACTCGATCTTCACTTTTTTCGAAATCGAGACATCCAGCAGCGACGCCATTTCCTTCACCACCAGACTGAGGTTCATGCGACTGCTCTTCAGCGTGGTTTTTCCTGTATAAACCAGCATCTGATTGGCCAGTTCGGCCGCGCGAAGCGTGGTTTTTTTAATTTCGTCGAGCGCTCCGTCATCCGACCCGCCCTTTTCAAGCAGGGCCAGCTCGGTATTGCCCAGCACCACCGTCATCAGGTTGTTAAAATCGTGGGCGATCCCGCTGGCCAGCAGACCGAGTCCCGCCATTTTCTGTCCGTCCTGAAATTTTTTCTCAAGAAGATGGAGACTCTCCTCCAGTCGGGAAATCTGTGTGACATCCCGCACCGACCCACTGACCATCTGCGGCGAACCGTCCCCGGCATAAGCCACATGCACATGATCGCTGAACCAGTGATACTGTCCGTCGCGGTGGCAGAAACGATATTCCACCACGCCCAGCCATTCCCGCTCCGCGGGAGATTGCCGCAGTTCATCGATCAGCCGGGTGACTTTCTCCTGATCGTCGGGATGGATTCGTGCGAGCAGGTCGGCCGCATCCATGGAAGCGATTTCATCGGCGGTAAAGCCGGTCAGGCTGTAGCAGGCATGACTCATGTAGCGCACCCGCCACGCATTGAGGTCCAGGCTGTAGAGCATTTCCCGGGAATGCTGCAGAATGGTGGTCAGCTGCGCGCGAAGAGCGGCGGCTGTGCGGCGGCTTTCCCGGAACCGGGCGTTGCGCTGCAAATGAAAAAACGTCCAAACCAGTGCGCCGCCGAGAACAAAAGTAAGCGCCTTATAGTCGGCCTACTGGTCGGATTCGCGAACTGAGCGCACTA
>CAZITJ010000173.1:0-2082 GCA_964542135.1 uncultured Verrucomicrobiota bacterium | reverse complement strand
GAAGAATGGAGCGATGGGGGCCGGCGTTCACAGGACCTTCTCCGCTCCGGCCCGCCTATACTCCCGCGCCCCTTTTATTTCTTTTTGCGCTGCTCATCCCACCAGGCCAGTTCCCCGGCGTGCCGGCCGGCGGTGCAGGCGGAAAACTTGAAGTAGAGGAATGCGTCGAGAAAGTCACGGTGGTGCAGCGTGCGCCGGGCGGTTTTTGCGTTTGTTTTGAGGAAACGCGGCTGCATGCGCATGATGGAGGCGATGTGCTGGGTGACGGCTTTGGGGATGCGGATGCGGTCGAGTTCCCGCAGATGACGGCGCACGGCTTCCTGAAGGGCTTCGGCGTGGGAGAGTTGTTCCTGCTCCATGATGCGGTCGGCGGCCCATTCGTGGTAGTCGCCGAAGAGCAGCGCGAAGAGCAGAGCGGGGTCGACGGGAAAACCCGCCTGATGCCAGCGGTCGATCTGACGGCAGCTTTTTTCGAGCCAGCGGACCGCCCGGTTGTCGTCGGCCGCATGAAGCCAGGCGCCCAGTTCGGGGAAGAGGTGCTCCCAGATGCCGAGTTCGCTGCACAGCGTGAAGACCTTTTCGGTGCATCCGCCGCCGAACAGTTTCCGGATTTCCTCGTAGAGACGGGAGGAGGAGCAGCCCTCGAGTTTGTCGGCATGGCGGCGCACGGCGTCGCGGGCGCCGGGTTCGATGCGGAAGCCGAGCGAGGCGGCAAAACGCACGGCGCGCAGAATGCGAACGGGGTCTTCGGTGAAACGGGTTTCGGGATCGCCGATGACGCGAAGGACTTTTTTTTCGAGGTCGGCCATGCCGCCGGCGTAGTCGATGATGGAAAAGTCGGCGATATTATAAAAGAGGGCGTTGACGGTGAAGTCGCGGCGCAGGGCGTCTTCTTCGGGGGTGCCGAAGACGTTGTCGCGAAGCACCTGGCCGTTTTCATCGACGGCGTGTTCGCCGGCCTCTCCGCCGGAGGGTGTGAGCGCACGAAAGGTGGAGACTTCAATGGTTTCGTCGCGGAAGTAGACATGCGCCAGCCGGAAGCGGCGGCCGATGAGCCGGCAGTTGCGGAAGATTTTACGGACGTCGTCGGGGGTGGCGTCGGTGGCGACGTCAAAGTCCTTGGGGGCGCGTTTGAGCAGCAGATCGCGGACCCCGCCGCCGGCGAGGTAGGCCGTATGGCCGGTCTCTTTCAGGCGGTAGAGAACCTTGAGCGCGGCGGAGCTGATCTGCTTGCGGCTGACACAGTGGTCGGGACGGGCTGTTATACGGGGTTCCATGAGTTGCAAAGACCGGAAAATGTAGCCGCTGCGGCGCGGAACGAAAAGGTTTTTTTTCGGAGACCAAACGGCGGGGTCCGCTCAGGCGGGTTCTCCGGCGTGTTCTTCGATCCAGCGGAGAATGACATCGACCACATAGTCGATCTGCTTTTCGGTCAGTTCGATGCCCTGTCCGATGCCGTGGAATTTTTCCAGTTTGATGCGGTCGCTGGTGCCGGTGGCGTGCTGGGCGATAAAGACGGGGTGGCCGCGCAGGGGCGTCTGGCGGCCGTCGTTTCTGGGCTCGGCGGGGGCGAGGCGTTTGCGGACAAAGTCGGTGGCATGGAGTTTCAGGATCTCGAAACCGCGGGATTGAATGTAGTCCCGTTCGGGGTCGCCGATAGCGGGCGGATCAATCTGTTTGGAGCGCGCGAGTTTTGTTTTCAGCGCTTTCCATTTTTTGTCGTCTATTGTTTTCACTCGGACATCACACTCCTCGCTCCGAACTGATTTACGTACAGCCCATAAGGCTTTAAGGACAAGCCGGAGTATAGGGGGGACGGCCGGTGACGGCAAGCCGGAAAGAAAGCGTTTTGAATGCGTTGACTTCGGCGGGTCTTCCTGTTTAATTACGCGTTCCTGAATTGCACCTGTGGTGGAACTGGCAGACACGCAAGATTCAGGTTCTTGTGCCGGCAACGGCGTGGAGGTTCGAATCCTCTCAGGTGCACCACTCTTATTTAAGGTGCCCCGAAGCTTCGGGGCGCCTTTTAATTTTTTACGCCGTTTCCGCCAGTAAAGGGCGATATGTTGGTTTGCCTGATCG
>CAZITJ010000172.1:0-2138 GCA_964542135.1 uncultured Verrucomicrobiota bacterium | reverse complement strand
GCAACCCTTTTCTGGACCTGTATCACATTCCAACCGCCGCACAAAAAGAATGTTTCGTGCGTTTTTCCGTCTTCCCGCAGCCGGCGGCCGTAGCGATGTTCGCAGCCGGGGGTCTTATTTTTTTCTCATCCGTTTGCGCTCGTTCTCGGTGAGCCAGCGTTTTCGCAGACGGATATGATTCGGCGTCACTTCCACCAGTTCGTCTTCGGCGATATATTCCAGCGCCTCTTCAAGGCTCAGTTTCTGCGCCGGGGCAATTTTCAGGGCCCGATCTGATCCGGACGCGCGGATATTGGTGAGTTGTTTGGCTTTCTGCACATTCACCGGCAGGTCATTGTCCAGACAGTGCTCGGCCACAATCATGCCTTCATAACATTCTTCGCCGGGATCAATAAAAAAGGTGCCGCGCTGCTGCAGGGCGTCAATGGCATAAGCCACCGCCGGCCCGGCGGCCATGCTGACCAGTACGCCGTTGTTGCGGGTTTCGATTTCTCCGGCATATGGACCGTAGTGTATGAAACGGTGAGACACGATGGCCTCGCCCGCCGAAGCGGTCATCAGCTTGCTGCGGATACCGATCAGTCCGCGCGTCGGAATGTGAAACACAATACTTTTGCGGACACCGTGCGGGTCCATGCGAACCATTTCGCCGCGGCGCATGCCGATCAGTTCGATGGCTTTCCCGGCGAATTCGTCGGGTACGTCAACGGTGAGGATTTCAATCGGCTCCTCTTTTTTTCCGTGATGCTCATGAAAAATAACGCGCGGCTGGGCCACGGTTAATTCGAAGCCTTCGCGGCGCATATTTTCAATCAGAATCGAAAGATGCAGGACCCCGCGGCCGCTGACAATAAAGCTGTCGCCGTCGGCTTCTTCAACGCGCAGCGCAACATCGCGCTCGCACTCTTTAAGCAATCGCTCCCGAATGTGACGGCTGGTCACATAGTTGCCATCTTTGCCGAAAAACGGGGAGTCATTCACGCGGAAGGTCATCGACAGCGTCGGTTCATCCAGAGCGATCAGCGGCAGCGCCTCCGGATGTTCCGCATCGGCTATGGTGTCGCCGATATCGATATCCGCTATGCCGGAAATGGCGCACAGGTCGCCGCATTCGATGCGGTCTTTTTTAACGCGACCCAGTCCTTCGAAGGTGTGCAGCTCCTTGAGTTGAACGGGTCGGACGGTGCCGTCGCGCTTGACGATGGAAACAGGGTTTTGAAGGTCGAGCGTACCGCGATACACGCGGCCGATCCCGATGCGGCCGACGTAGTCGTTGTAATCCAGTGTGGTCGCCTGCATCTGTACGGGGCCTTCATGAATCGGCGGGCCCGGGATATATTCCACAATGGCATCCATCACCGGCTGGATGGAATCTTTCGGGTCATCGAGATCGTTGACGGCCCATCCGTCGCGGCCGGAAGCGTAGAGCATCGGGAAATCGAGCTGGTCATCGTTGGCTTCGAGCTCAACGAACAGATCGAAGACCATATCGTGCACGGCGTCACAGCGCGCATCCGGCTTATCCGCTTTGTTGACGATCACCACCGGTTTAAGGTTCAGCTCCAGCGCTTTATCGAGAACAAAGCGCGTCTGCGGCATCGGGCCCTCGGCAGAGTCGACCAGCAGCAACACGCCGTCGGCAAGGTTGAGAACCCGCTCGACCTGTCCGCCGAAGTCACTGTGGCCGGGCGTATCGATCACGTTGATCTTCACGCCGTTGTAAACTACGCTGATATTTTTGGAGAGAATGGTGATGCCGCGTTCGCGCTCAAGGTCGTTGCTGTCGAGCATGCAGTCCTGAAACTCACTGTCACGCAGCAGATGGGCCTGCTTGATGATCTGGTCAACCAGCGTCGTCTTGCCGTGGTCGACGTGTGCAATGATGGCAACATTTCGAATCGTTTTATTTCTCATGGTTTTACGTCTTCCGGTTCTCTGTTTAACCGGTTCATAGAATGCAGCGGTTTCAATTTCTTGTAATCAGGAAAAAACAGTCTGAGCGGCGGAACCGCTCATCAAAGTCGCGTGAATGTACGCGAACGCCGAAGAAAAGCAATCCTGAGGTACCCGTTGCGAGTCATCTAGGTAACAGTTTAGCTGTTTTTAGCGCTAGCGGCAGGTGGAAACAGAGCGTCTTG
>CAZITJ010000171.1:0-2188 GCA_964542135.1 uncultured Verrucomicrobiota bacterium | reverse complement strand
GTTTTTGCTCTTGGCTTTCAGGAATTCGAGCGCATCGGTATCAAAGTCCGGAGCAATCAGCGCTTCGATAAAGCGGCCTTTGAGACATTCGGCAGTGCCCATATCCACTTTTTCAGTGACGGCAATCACGGAGCCGAACGCGGAAACGGGGTCGCCGCTCCAGGCGGCCTCAAAGGCTTCGGCAAGGGTCTCGCCGGTGGCGTACCCGCAGGGGTTGGTGTGCTTAATCACCGCTACGCCGGGCTTGCCGGACAGATCTTTGACGGCTTCAAGCGCTCCGTCGCCGTCAACATAGTTGTTGTAGCTCATTTCTTTGCCGTGAAGCACGTCGGTCTGCGCAATGCAGGCTTCGGTGGAGTCGGAATCGGTGTAGAGCCAGGCTTTCTGATGCGAGTTTTCACCGTAGCGGAGCTCGGTGCCGCTGGAGCAGGCTTTAACAAAGGGTTTCGGCGCAACATCTTCCATCTGCTCGGCGAGGTAGCCTGCAATCGCGGCGTTGTATTCGGCCACACGGGCGAATACTTTCTGGCCGAGCTCAAAACGAAGAATCTCCGTGGTGTTGCCGTCGTTGGCGTCCATGCTTTCGAGCACACGGGCGTAATCGGCCGGATCGGTGACGACCGTGACAAACTTCATGTTTTTTGCCGCGGAGCGGATCATCGTCGGCCCGCCGATATCAATCTGTTCGATGGCCTCCGGCAGGGTAACGTCTGGATTCGCGATGGTTGCCTCAAAGGGATAAAGGTTCACGCAAACCAAGTCGATGGGCTCAAGGCCATGTTCCTTCATGGTGCTCATGTGTTCGTCGCTGTCGCGCAAATGAAGCAGCCCGGCGTGCACCTGCGGGGTCAGCGTTTTGACGCGTCCGTCGAGCATCTCGGGGAAGCCGGTAAATTCGGAAACGTCTTTGACGGGAATGCCCGCCTCGCGGATCGCCCTGGCGGTACCGCCGGTGGAGAGCAGTTCCACGCCTCGATCCGCCAGTGCTTTGGCAAATTCAACGATGCCGGTTTTATCGGAAACGCTCAAAAGTGCGCGAACAATTTTCGTCATGGCTTTATCCTTTGCTGAAATTCAAAGCCGGGATTAAACCATGATCCGGCAGTCGCTGAAAATATTTTATGCAGAATGAGTCCACTTGTGATTTTTCTGACGGTTTCGAGTTCCATCCGGGGCGTTCACATCCCCCCTTCGATCAACAGTCGCAACAGGGTCGGCGCAAGCTGGTCAATCCGTTCCAACCCCTGGAAAAGCTCTGGTTTTGAGACGAAGAGCGGAACGGGATTGGCGGTGTGGGTCCGCACCGTCATATCTTCGATATTGCCATGATCGCTGGTGACGATGAGGACCCCTTGAACGTTCCGAAGCCTGGAAAAGAACCCGTCCAGTTTTTCCAAACACCGGAACATCCGCTCCGGGCTCCCGGCATGCCCGGCCTGATCGGTTTCAAAAAACTCAAAGAGCGTAAAGTCGTGTTCGCCGGCAATGCCGATCAAATGCTCCGCCGCCTCTTCGGGGGTGATGAGCGGCCCGTCGTAGCCGCGGTCCTGCCGGATGCGCTCGCGGGTCAGGTCGTGGCAGACCGCACGGCCGGCCAGCAGATCGGCCTTGCCGCGCACGCTGCCGAGCGCGGCGAGTGTTGCGACAGTCGTGACGGACTCACGGCGCGGCGGAATCTGTGCGACATCATCAAGCCAGTAGGCGTTGGCGAAGGTACAGGTTTTTCCGGCGGCCAGAAGCCTGGAAAACAGATTGTGTTTCCGAACGATCTCTTTGAGACGCGACGGCGGAAAGCCTTCAATATGGCGTCCCATGAGTGCGGCCGTGTTCAGCCCGGTCAACAGGGCCGCCTGCCCCGTCGCGCTCTGCGGGAGCCCCGGTACGCCCATGGATGCATCGAGCGGCATGGATTCCCTCAGCAGGGTTCCAAGCTCGGGAAACCGGTCGCGATCCGTCAGCGGGTTGACCGCCGGATCGTCCGGCCCGAGACCGAGACCATCAACAAATACAAACAGAATGGGAAACGGTGTCTTCACGGGACCGAAGAATAAGACCCGGCGCAAGAGAACGCAAGGAGTGCGAAAAAGAGACCGGCGGGCGTGATGCTCTCACGGGCAAACGAAGGAATCGGAAGGGGGCCGAAAACTCCGATTTAACGGTAGACGCTCGGAATCCTTTTCCGTATAGT
>CAZITJ010000170.1:0-2266 GCA_964542135.1 uncultured Verrucomicrobiota bacterium | reverse complement strand
ATCTGTATTGGGGTTCATGATGGTTCTCCTCTCAGCATAGGGATTACAATTTCAGCACCCGCTTGAGTTCATCCATGGCCTGGTGCTGTTTTGCAGAGTCCATTTTGCCAATATTTCGCAGCTTCCATTGTAATGCCGGCAGTTGATCCAAGTGTTCAATCGGCAGGCGAGACCACTCTGGTGTTCCGGTTTTTATCGACAACAGAAAATGTCGTTCATTTTCTGTCAGGCCGTCATTCAACTCCTGAACCAAGCGACGACGTACATCGACCAATGTCTCCAGTGAAACAGGCTCCCGCGTCATGCCCGCAAACTGCGAATGATACAATTCATCAAGAGGCTGTTCATTTGGATCCAAAAGCTCCGCCATGGGGCGCGGATGTCCCGCCAGATAAACAACGAATGCGGTTTGGATTTCATCCGTCAATCCGAACTGCTCGAACATCAAATAGACATCGAACAGGTCGCGTGGATGCTGGCGGTCGAGCGCCGCGCAGATTTTCCCTCCATAAAGATCCGGAACAGAAACCAGACGGCTTTCGGCAAAAAGCTCGAATTGCTCCTGTGCCGCCGCGCACAGCACATGTGTTTCCGAAGGATGCAGTGCCCCGCGAAATACAAAGTTCGGCTCAATCTTAATCTGAGCGTCTGATGCATTGACAACCAATCGTCCGGTGACTCCGGAAACCGGTTGCTTTGTCACGACAGCTTGATCCAGTTCGCTTTCAATTTCCCC
Organism: uncultured Verrucomicrobiota bacterium; assembly: GCA_964542135.1. Taxonomy (GTDB): domain Bacteria; phylum Verrucomicrobiota; class Kiritimatiellia; order Kiritimatiellales; family Tichowtungiaceae; genus Tichowtungia. The sequence continues at coordinate 1,530 of CAZITJ010000170.1, read as the reverse complement.
GGCCAGCAGTTCGAGTTGATTTGAAATCTGATCCAATGCCTTGTCTCGCGCAGTCAGCGGCAGGAATGCTAAATCGATATCGACAGATAGCCGCGGTAAATCTTGAACAAACAAATTCATTGCTGTACCGCCCTTCAGAGCAAAGCATTCATGCCGCTGCAGCAGAGGCAGTGTGCTCAACAGTAACTTCACCTGTTTATAATAGAGGGGATTAAACATCCGGCGGCTCCTCTTTTTTCGGCACGGTTATCTGGAAGTCCCGATCCAGCATGCCGCTCTGGTAGACCACCCGCTTTCCGCTACCCAAATCAATATGATCTGGATAAAGATATTTTAGCCAGGGATGAGCACACTCCTTCGCCATCCAGAGAAAGGTACGCTTTACCCGTACCGAACCGCAGGCCTCCAAAAGTTTTTGAACTTCTGTCGGCCTCAATGCCCCCAACCCGGCAAACACCTCACGAGCGGCATCAAAGCCCGAGTTGCTTTTTACGCAGTACAGCATTTCCAACGCAGCCCGCTCCGGTGAAGACACCTGTATAGAAAAACTTTTATGCTCCACACTGCTTAACGAGAACTCTTCGCTGTCAAACAGTCGAAGGCCGCGATGCTCTATGCTGGTGCCCCACTTTGTTTCAGAAAACCAGGTCGGCAACCGTTCCGGGCCATCACTAAAAAGTTGGATGGCGTTCTCTTTTCCCGTCGGGAGATAATGCGCCAGCCCCTTAAGCTGGAGAGCGCTTAGAGCGGCAACATGTACGCTCATGCCCAGCTGGGCTTGCAGAGAGAAAAGCGCACCTTCCCAGTCAACCGAGTCGCCGGTACGCATATACGCTCCACGCCCGACCCGCTCCAGCCAGCCGGATGCGACATATTTTCGAACCAAATCCTTTGAAACCCCTTGTTCCGCCAGCCAAGCCATCGTCAGCACGGTTCCGGGAACAGCTTTTTGAAGAACCTGGTTTATTTTTCCCTTATTAGAAGTACTCATTGGGCGCTAGTTTCATACAATCACACCCCACTGTCAACCTTCGGTTTATTTCTATTTTAAATAGAGCCCCTAATGGGCTTCAAAACAAAACGTTTTAAACCTCTTAAACGGGCAGACCGCGTTGACGCGGTGCGACTCACGCGGCGGCCTCGGAGGGGCTCATTTTGAGAAATGCGTACTACATGACGCAGCAACAACTCGTGCGGATGATCCGTTCCATTTTGCACCAACCGGCCAAAAGTATACTTTTCTTGCCGCTCGGACATAGAAGTCATCCTATCCAACCGACGGGTCATATAGCAAAAAAACTTTTCCCGTCGTGCGGGGGCAAAAATCGACACGATGACCGCCCAAAAATCTTTACGATTTCTTTACGGTTGAAGTCCGTAAATATCGCCAACTGTCATTGCCTGTCAAAATGACCTGAAATGCAGACACATTCATTTCAGGCAATAAAAACGGGGCTAACATTACTGTCAGCCCCTGTCAAAATTGGAGCGGGTGAAGGGAATCGAACCCTCACAACCAGCTTGGAAGGC
>CAZITJ010000169.1:0-2296 GCA_964542135.1 uncultured Verrucomicrobiota bacterium | reverse complement strand
CCTGATCTTTGGTTAAATAACAGGGACGTTCTATATAAAGTACTAACAAAGAATTATTTACAAACAAACTATTTACATTTAAGCTGGAGGGAAAGATGTTGGACGACCTCGCTTTCGTCTGGAGCGACCCCGGTCGGTCTGAATACGGGAAGAGAATTCATCGCTACCGAATACGCGTCGGTGCTGCTGCTTCTGAACCCACTCATCCTCAACTCCGGAAAGAAGAATGTCGCCGTAGGCCTGGCGATCCAGCTTCGTTATGGATCCCAGATAGAGATTGTAATCGGTTAGGCCGTCCGGGTTTTCCTGAACATAGAATCCGGCGCTCGACCAGCTGTATTCCCACGGAACGGGCTCGATCCCGGCGCGGGCGGGATTCCGCTCAATATACCGTCCGCATTTGACAAGATAGTCCCCGATTTCAACCGGTTTACTTTTAAAACGTCCCTGCCAAAAGACCCCGGAGCTGTGATGCCGAAGGTGGTGATACTGGGCATAGGCCTGTTGCAGTCCGCCTGCAAAAGGTCGCAGGTTTGCATAGTCAACCTCAATGACCATGTGATAGTGGTTGCTCATGAGTACCCAGTGATAAATCTTCACGCCCAGATGTTCTTTAAATCGGGCGGCCCGTTTTATGAAGTAATGGCGGTCGGCATCGTCCTCAAAAATGTTCAGCCTGTTTACACCCCGGTTCATCACATGATAGCAAACGGCTTTCTGAACACTTCGTGCAGTCCGTGGCATCCTTCCCTCCTGTTTTCAGCATAAATATATACATAAAATACTAACAATAAAACTATTATATAGAACGTCCCTTTTATTTTTAAACAGGACAGATGATAAATCAATACTTTATCATTCGGCCAATCGAATGGAGGCCGAGCGGGCATGGGCGTCGAGGGTTTCCACACGGCCGAAGGCTTCGACTACCGGCGCGGTTTCTTTTAAATCATCCTTCGTGTAGTGGATCAGGCTGACGCGGCGGCGGAAGTCTTCAACCGTGAGGCCGGAAAAGAAGGCCGCCGTGCCGCCGGTCGGCAGCACGTGGCTCGGTCCCGCCGCGAAGTCACCGACAGCTTCGGGCGTCCACGGGCCGATAAAGATCGCGCCGGCAGTATGAATCTTCTCTGCCGCGCTCTCCGCGTTTCTGACCATCACTTCCATGTGCTCCGGCGCAAAGCGGTTGCACAGCTCGATGCCTTTTCTGAGGTCGGGAACCACCGCCAGAATGCAGCCGCGCGCCAGTACTTTGGCGACCGGTTTCTTGCGGGTCAGTGCTTTGGCCTGCGTGTCGAGTTCGGCGCGGACTTTTTTGGCCAGCGTTTCAGAGGTCGTAACGAGCAGCGCTTTTTCCGAACCGGTGCCGTGTTCGGCCTGCGAGAGCAGGTCGGCGGCGACATGCGCGGGATCGGCGGAGGAGTCGGCCAGCACCGCGATTTCGCTGGGCCCGGCGACCATATCGAGGGCGACATCACCGTAGACCAGCCGTTTGGCGGCCGTCACGTACGGCCCGCCCGGGCCGACGATTTTCTGAACACGGCGGATGGTTTTTGTACCGTAGGCCATCGCACCGACGGCCTGAATGCCGCCGACTTTATAGATCTCGGTCGCACCCGCCAGATCAAGCGCGAAGAGAATGGTCGGATTCACTTTTCCCTCCTGATTGGCAGGGGTGCAGGCAACCAGCTGTTTCACGCCTGCGACGTTGGCAAGGGTCAGCGTCATCAGCGCAGTGGACGCCAGCGGCGCGGTGCCGCCGGGGATGTAGGCGCCGACGCGGTCGAGTGGAACAAATTTTTCGCCGAGCCATCCGCCCTGCGGCGCGGGCATGCGCCAGTCCTCGCGCAGCCCGCCGATCGCAAACTGCACAATCCGCTTGTGCGCCTCTTCGGCCGCTGTCTTAAAGTCCGCATCGACCGTTTTTTTCGCGGCGGCAATTTCGGTTTTGGACACCTTGAACGTGCGCATCGTCGCGGGCGCGCGGTCGAACTGGCGGGCATACTTGAGCACCGCACGGTCGCCTTTGCGCCTGATCTCCATCAGGATGCTGCGGGCGATTTCGTCGGCGCCTTTTTCAACCGGCGGACGCAGCAGGAAATCCTCGATTTTACGGGAGCGCCCTTTGGTTTTGTAGTTCAGAATGGGAGCGTCGGTTTTTTTCATAACCCCTTCAGTGTTTTCCAAGCATTGGAAAAAATCCAGACCGGATTTTCCAAACCCCGGAAAAACCGGTTCAGACCTGTTCAAACCGGGCCACGCTTTCCACGTGATTGGTCTGCGGAAACATATCCACGGG
>CAZITJ010000168.1:0-2351 GCA_964542135.1 uncultured Verrucomicrobiota bacterium | reverse complement strand
ACAAGAACGGCCCCCTCGGGTTTTATTTGAGGAAAATCAGCTTCCGACAGTACCGATGAGGCGGAGGAATTCGGTTCGGGTGGCCAGTTGAGAGCGGAAGATGCCGTGCATGGCCGAGGTGATCATTTTGCTGTTCTGCTTTTCGACGCCGCGCATCATCATGCAGAGGTGCTGGGCTTCAATGACAACCCCGACGCCCTGCGCGCCGACTTTGTCCATGAGGGCATGGGCAATCTGGTCGCAGAGCCGCTCCTGAATCTGCAGGCGGCGGGCGTACATATCCACCACACGGGCGAGCTTACTGACGCCGACCACTTTATCGGAAGGAATATATCCGATGTGGCATTTCCCGATGAAGGGCAGCATGTGGTGCTCGCAGAGGCTGTAGAGCTCAATGTCCTTGACGATCACCATATGGCTGTCTTCCGCCTTGAAAAAGGCGTTGTTGAGAACGTCGTCGAGATCCTGATGATAACCGCGCGTGAGAAATTTGTAGGATTCCTGAACCCGCCTGGGCGTGTCTTTGAGACCCTCGCGTTCCGGGTCTTCGCCGAGTTCTTTAAGCAGGTCGTAAAACAGTTTTTCCATAGGAGCTCCAATGCGTAACGAGTAATGCGTAAATCGTTTCCGATAGTAACTGTTACGTATTACTCGTCACGTGTTTTCTTTAATTTCAGGAGCGTAACAACTCCTTCAAAAATCATCCAGATCTCGAGCAGGGTGACGGCCCCGCCGATGCCGAGCAGCAGCAGGTTGCCTTCGGCGAAAAAGGCGCGCAGGTTGTAGGTCATGGCCCAGCCGGTGACGCCGATCATCAGCACCATCGGGATGAGCGTAAACACAATCGGGCGCTTCCGGCGGGCGAGCCAGACGGTCATCACGAGCAGGGCAAGCCCGGCCAGAAGCTGGTTGACCGCGCCGAAGAGCGGCCAGAGGGTGAGCGCGCCCTTGCCCTCCGCACCGCTGCTGAAGGCCAGCAGCAGCGCGGTGCCCACCGCGATGAAGGTGGCGGGATGACGTTTCGCCAGCACGGGCGCTTTGCAGGCGGCGGCCAGTTCGCTGACGATGTAGCGCTGGATGCGCGTGGCGGTGTCGAGCGTGGTGGCGGCAAAGGAGGCAACGAACACGCCCATGAGCGTGAGGATGAATTCTCTGGGCAGGCCGGTGGAGGCGATCATGTTGCTCGCACCGGTGACGAATGCGTTGATTTTTGAGCCGAGTCCTTTGGCCGCGGCCCAGCTTTCGTACTGCGCGCTGAAGGCCGTTGCGCCGGTCAGTAATTCGCCGTCCTTCATCAGACCCAGCCCGATGCCCGCGCCGCAGGCGATGAGCACAAAGACGGCGAGCAGCCCTTCGAGAAGCATGCCGCCGTAGCCGATGCCCTGCGCGCTGCCTTCGCTGTCGCACTGCTTGGAGGTGGTTCCGGACGACACGAGGCAGTGGAAACCGGAGATGGCGCCGCAGGCGACGGTGATGAAGAGCATGGGCATCCACGGCGGGGCGCCCGCCGGCGCGGCGTCGAAGGCCGGGGCGACCATCACCGGACGGGAAAGGATCACGCCCGCAAAGAGCAGCAGCATGGCGATGGCGAGCTGCCAGGCGTTGATGTAGTCGCGCGGCTGAAGCAGCACCTGTACGGGCAGCGTCGAGGCGATGTAGGCATAAATCAGCAGGCCGATCACCCACACGCCGGTGGAGGGGATTCCCGCGACGGCCGGGATATCAACGGGAAACATCGTTCCGGCCCACATGCTGGCGTACATCAGCAGAACCGCAATCGCGCCGGCAAGAAAGGGATTGGCCTTTTTTTTATAAACAAACCACCCCAGCAGCATGGCGATGGGAATCTGAATCCAGACCGGAAAGACCGCGGCCGGAAAGAGGCTGAACACCGCGGCAATCACAACGCCGAAGATGGCGACGACCAGCCAGAGGGCAAAGAAAATGATCAGCAGAAAAAGCAGGCGTACACGCGGACTGATGACCGACCCGGCGATATCCCCGATGGATCGGCCCTGATTGCGCAGAGAAATCATCATGGCACCGAAATCGTGCACGGCTCCCATCAGGATGGAGCCGAGCAGCACCCAGATCAGCGCGGGCGCCCAGCCCCAGATCACGGCGATGGCCGGGCCGACAATCGGACCGGTGCCCGCGATGGATGTAAAGTGATGGCCAAAGAGAACGAGCTTGTCGGTTTTCACAAAATCCACGCCGTCATGATGCGTTTCACTCGGGCAGGGGGCGTTGTGATCCACCGTAAAGATTTTACGTCCCAGAAAACGGCCGTAGGTGTGGTAGGCAATCACATAGAGAACCGCCGCGCCTCCGGCAATCCATAATGAGTTCAT
>CAZITJ010000167.1:0-2436 GCA_964542135.1 uncultured Verrucomicrobiota bacterium | reverse complement strand
CTTCTCGAAGGCACACCGGTTTCTTATCGCGGTGGCGACCAGCCGAACAATGCGCTGTCGCTCAATGTACTCAACCCGGGCGATATCGCGGCGACGGCCGGAACCTCCGGCGTGGTCTACGGCGTGACCGATCAGAAAAAATATGATCCGCTCTCGCGCGTGAACACCTTCGCGCACATCAACCACTCGGCGGACAACCCGCGTCTCGGCGTGCTGCTGTGCATTAACGGAACCGGCATTCTTAATGCGTGGGTCAAGCGCCTGCTGGGCGATATTTCCTACAAGGAAATGGATGAGCTGGCCGGGACCGCGCCGGTCGGAAGCGAAGGCGTAACCGTTCTTCCGTTCGGCAACGGGGCCGAACGCGTACTCGGCAACCGCAATATCGGCGCACAGATTGCCGGAATCGATTTTAACCGCCACACCCGCGCGCATCTCTGCCGGGCGGTACAGGAGGGGATCGTCTTTTCCTTTATGTACGGCATGGAGGTGATGGCCGGAACCGGCATCGAACTTAAAACCATCCGTGCCGGGTTCGCCAACATGTTTATGAGCGATCTGTTCTGCAAAACGCTCGCCGGCGTCAGCGGCGCAAAAATCGAGCTCTACGAAACGGACGGCTCGCTTGGAGCCGCCCGCGGCGCGGGCTTCGGCGCGGGCATTTTCCAAACATTGGAAGAAGCGTTCCAGACATTGGAAAAGCGCAGGGTCATCGAGCCGGGCGAAGGAGCCTATGCGAAAGCGTACGCGGCCTGGAAGAAACAGTTAAAGCAGGTATTGGGATGAATGACCGCAAAGCAAACGCGACGGCGCAAAGGTTGGATTGGATGTCTTGTTTCTTTACCTCTTGCGGTCACAAAATGATTTAACAACAGGAGGAATAAACTATGATGATTGATCTTTTTGAAAACACCCGCGGACTTATTTTTGATATGGACGGCGTGCTGTGCGACTCCGAGCCCTACATCGCCGAGGCGGCCTGCCGGATGTTTGAACAGACGTACGGGGCAAGGGTGGCGCTGGAAGATTTTGAGCCGTTTGTCGGCATGGGAGAGGACCGCTACATCGGCGGCGTGGCGGAGAAGCACGGCATTTCACTGACGATGCCGCGCGACAAGGAGCAGACCTACGCGCTGTATGCAGCGTGTGTTCAGGGGAAACTCAAAGCCTTGCCGGATGTCGAGCGTTTTGTCCGGCAGGCGGCGGCCGGCGGGCTGAAACTGGCCGTGGCCACCAGTGCCGACCGGATCAAACTGACGGTCAACCTGCAGGAAATCGGGCTGGACGAAGACCTCTTCGATGCGCGGGTGACCGGCAGCGATGTGGAAAAGAAAAAGCCCGCGCCGGACCTGTTTCTGAAAGCCGCCGACGAGCTGGGCCTGCCGCCGTGCGAATGTATTGTTTTTGAAGATGCCGTCAGCGGCGTGCAGGCCGCTAAAGCCGCCGGCGCGCGCTGTATCGGCATGGCCTCCAGCCTCTCTGAACAGACGCTTCTGGATGCCGGAGCAGACCGGGCGGTGTCCGGGTTCTCCGATCTCTTCAGCCGCATCCCAATGCCTTGAAGCCGCCGACCCCCGCCCGCCGGGAAGGCGCACCATCTGCAGCGGTTATTTTTTCTTTTTGCGGAAGAGCTGCCAGATCCGGAAGCGGAGGCGCTGCCACCACGTCGGTTTGCGGACGGGGCGGCGCGCCGAGGGCGCTTTCATGTAGTCGCGATCGTAAAGTCCCATGCCGCTATCTTTTCAGTCCGGTGAATGTTGTGCAAGCCAATCCCGCGGAATCATGGCCCGCCGACGGCATCGATTTGTACGGTTCGCAGAACGCTCTCTGCATTGTCATCGAAGAAACCGTTTTCGAAAAAAAACTGCAGGTGATCGAAGGCGGCCCGCGCCCGGGTCATTTGCTTCTGAAAGCGGGCGGCGCTCAGGCGGTGGAGATCTTCTTCGCGGGTGATCTCAACCAGATGGATTGCGCCCAGCGCATTGCGGCCGACATCATTCAGCAGGGCCCCGAGCGTTTTCAGGGCGCGGCAGTGATCTTCGCCGGGCTGCCGGGCGAGCAGGTCGTCACAGAAAAACTCGTAGCAGACCGGGGGCCGTCCGATCGGGAGGCTGCATCCGTATTCAGTGAGCCAGCCGAAGCGTTCGGAGAATGTGATCGAATGACGCTGCTGGCCGTGCAAATGACGCAGAAAGGCGCTGTCGAGGGCTTCTTCACAGATATCGGCGCGGCAGCAGCAGGCGGTGCAGAGTGCGCAGTGCATGCTGCATTGGTCGTTGATCAGCCGCTGGACATCGTGTTCCAGTGCGACGTAACGCCATGTGATGGAGGGTAACGGATCCTGAGTCATGGTGATCGGTTCGGTTGGGTATTTAGCTATCTGAATAACACGGGAGCGATTGCTTTGTCTATAGGGCGATTCCCCACAGGATTTTG
>CAZITJ010000166.1:0-2503 GCA_964542135.1 uncultured Verrucomicrobiota bacterium | reverse complement strand
TGTTTTTGTGATCGGTCAAAACAATTTGGACATGTTGATTTTGCCTTCGTCTTCGGTCGGGCCGATGGCGAGGATCTCCTCGGGGATATCCTCCTTTTCAATCATGGAGCCGGCGGTGCGGTAGAGCGCGAGGATGTTTTCGAGCGGGGAGCCGACCTGAATGGCGTGCGTCGGGCCGAGAAAGAGGCCGCCGTCTTTAAACAGCTCCAGCCGCCGTTTGACTTCGCGTTCCACGTCGGCCGGGGTTCCGAAGGCAATAGTGGACTGCACGCAGACGGTGCCGCAGAAGAGCAGGTTGTCGCCGACCTTTTCCTTCAGAACGGCGATGTCCATTTCGGGGGTGGTGGGCTGAACAACGTCATAGACATCGAGACCAAGCTCGATAAGGCGCGGCAGGAAGCTGTGGACGCAGCCGCACATGTGCATTTTGCTTTTGGCACCGTAGGCGTGCACCATGTCGAAATATTTTTTGTATTTCGGGGCGAAGTGGCGCTCGAAAATGTCGGGGCCGATCATGGGGCCGGTCTGGCTGCCGAGGTCGTCGCCGACGTGCGCGAAGTCGATCAGCCCGCCGGCGGCCTCGAGCATGCGGCGGTGCTGTTCGTAGAAGAATTCGAAACGGGCGTCCATGATGGCGAGATAGACCTCGTTGTCTTCGATGAGGTCGATGAGGACCTGCTCGGTGCCTCGGCAGCGGGCGATGGAGTTGATGAAATCCATGTCGCCGGCGGTGCCGCAGCAGATGGCAAAGCCGTCGAATACTTCGCACTGGGAGCGGATGGTGGAATAGTCGAACCAGTCGGCCGAGGGGAAGTGGGAGCGGTCGAGTTCATCGAGGGTTTCGATGCCGGCGTAGGGCAGATAGCTGGCTTCCAGGTATTTGCCGCCTTCAAACTCGGCATATTTGTAGCGCTCGCCGAAGTAGCCTTCGATGCTGCCGTCGGGGAAGGTGCGCAGCTCGGGGCCGGTGTAGGACGGTTCCACGTAGCGGAAGTCGCTGCCGAGCACGCGCAGCAGCTGTTCGTGGTTGGTCAGACCGAAGTGGTCCATCAGCATCCGGTCGATCTCCGGCGTGCCTTCGTGTTTGACCGGGATGCGGTCATAGCCGGTGCGGTTGGCCGCACCCAGTACTCGTTCTCTGGATGTCATGTCAGCTCCTTGGTCCCTATGAAACGCTGAACCAGCTTAGTGCAGCCGATGCTTGCGGGGAATGCCGATTTGCGCTAAACAATCACCGTTTTGCGAACGCTTGAGCGTGCGGATTGATGGCAGGCAGACATCAGGAGTAACGATGATTCCCCGTATTATGGTTTTACTGGATCCGGCGCGTGGGTACGACCGCGCGCTGATGCGCGGAATGTCGCGCTGCCTGCACGCGGAGGGCGGGGTGGTGTTTTTCAGTCCGCCGCCGGTCTGGGAGCGGTGGGACGGTTATGCTTTGGTCGATTATATCCGGGAGGCGAAGATTGACGGTCTGGTGATGCTGGAAAAGGCGGACATGACGCCGTTTCAGGAGCTGGGGATTCCGATGGTGGTGAGCCCCTATCTTCAGCGGCGGGTGGCCGGGGCGGTGAATATTTCCACGGATCACGAGGCGATTGGCCGGATGGCTGCGGAGACGCTGCTGGCTCGGGGGATCCGGAACTTTGCCTTTTGCGGCTATTCGGACATGTTCTGGTCGCAGGATCGGTTGAAGGGCTTTCGCGGACGGTTGGCGGAGGCAGGCTGTTCGGCGGACTGTTTTGCGGAGTCGTCGGCCTCGCCGATGGATGAGCGGGTGCGGCTGATGCGCTGGCTGACCGAGCTGCCGCAGCCGGTCGGCATGATGGCCTGCGTGGATGAGCGGGGACGCGAGGTGGCCGAGCTGGCCCTGTCCTGCGGCATCCGAATCCCTGACGGGATCAGTCTGATGGGGGTGGATGACGATGAGCTGCTCTGCGATTTTTCCCCGGTTCCGCTGTCGAGCATTGCCATTTCCGCCGAAAGAGCCGGGGAGGAGGCGGTGCGCCGTCTGGTGGCGATGGTGCAGGCGCGCCGCCCGCGCCTCAAGCCGGATATTGCGGTTGAACCGCTCTATTGCGTGGAGCGGCTCTCCACCGATTTCATCAACATTGAGGACCCGGCGGTGGCTCGGGCGCTCCGCTTTATCCGGGCCAACGCCCGCGGCATCGTGGGCGTGGACGACGTGGTCCGCGCGGCCGGTGTTTCGCGGCGCGTGCTCGAAAAACGATTCAGGAGCAGGCTGGGCATCTCCATTTCACGGGAAATCCGTCGGGGAAAAATCACCCTCTTCACGCAGATGCTCGCCGAAAGCTCCCGGTCGGTTTCCGATATTGCGGATGCGGTTGGGTTTCCGGGCATTGAGCATGTATCGCGCTACTTCAAGGCCGAAACCGGCATGACGCCGAGGGAGTATCGCAATCGCTATTCCACCGGCTGACCCTGAGTTGGTGTCAGTCCTTCTATGTGGGACTGTCAACACCTCGGCTAAAATCCTTTCCTG
>CAZITJ010000165.1:0-2545 GCA_964542135.1 uncultured Verrucomicrobiota bacterium | reverse complement strand
ACGTCTCAAAGCTGGAAGAGGAAATCGACCAACTGGTTTACAAACTCTACGACCTGACCGATGAAGAAATCGCCATCGTGGAGGGTCGCGCATGAGCGGCTTCCCTAACGTAGGACGGGCATCCTGCCTGTCCATTGTTGCTCAGTTTCCAATGCCTGGAAATTTCCGCGTTTTTTCGCAGTCAAAAATTCCAATGTTTGGAAGTCGTGCAGAAGATTTTGCGGGAGGGGTAAAAGTAGGATAGGCTTCCAGCCTGTCCAAAACGGGATGTGCCATGCTGACACAGGAACAGGAGGATCGCCTGATCGCAATGCTGAAAAATCCGGTGTCGAATCAGGTGTTTGATTGGTATAAAAACATACCGCAGAATGAATTTTGAAAAGGCGGCCTATATCCGGAACAATCCGGTTGCCAGGGGATTGTGCGAAAAGCCCGAAGAGTGGCCGCACCTGAGAGAGCACAAGGTGGAACGCGCCGTTCCGGCGCGTTAAGCGTGCGCGGTTCACCGTGAAGGATTCACCCTGAGGGTTCATCCTGAAGGGTTCACCATGAACGGAGCGCCCGCTCCACCTTGGGAAAAGCGTCCCGGAACGGGCCGCTCCACCGAGAAAAAAGAGAAGAGAGTTTGAAGTGAAAACAGGTGATTTGATGAACGGAAAAATTTCAATTCAGCAGATGATGGAGCAGATGAATGCTCTGACCGGGCCGCTGAACCGGGCGGAGCTTCAGGAACTGCTGAACGGTCTGGCCCGGTCTCAGCCGGTGGAATGTCGCGCAGCGTTTCTGGGAGATCTGAGAAAACTGGCTGAAAATCCCGGCGAGGAGGAGCCGACCCCGGCAGACGGTCCGGAGGCGCTGGTTGAACGCATCGAAGAGCTGGCCGCAGAGGCAGCGGAGCGGCAGGAAGCGATCGAGAACGGGGACTATCATAAGCTGCTTGATTGGGATGAAGATGAATATTTCCGCTCCGGCAGATGGCACGATGAGCCGGATGTTTTTTCGGACGACATCTGTAGCGAACTGAAAGCCATCCGCACCCTGGCCGATCACTGGGTTCTCGATGAAAAATACGGCAAGGCGCTTCCGGTCTATTCGGCGTTGCTCGGTCTGGAAAGGCGGGCGCTGGACGATGAATTTTATGATGCGCCGTGTGTCTGCACCATGGAAACCGGCGTTCATTATTGCCGCTGCGTCTGCCGGGTTGAGCCGACAGCAAAACGGGCCCAATCGCTCTATCGCGCCATTGTGGAGGTGGCGGAGAGTGTTTGGGGCTTCTCACGAATGGATAATGAACGGGTTGTTGCACTGCATCAGTTGGAAGATGTTTTTGATGACTGGGCCGGGTTGCAGAAGGAGGTTGACCAGAACGATTCCTGGATTGCCCTGCGTCTCGTCGTCGAGCTGCTGGTTCGTCGCGGGGATGATGCCGCCGCTGAAAGACGCCTTGCTGATGGCGGCCCGGAGCGCGATCCGGAGAGCGGTCCGGCATGGCTTTGGTTCCTTCGGAATTTGCACGACCGCAGCGAGTGGGCTCGGCTTGCGGAGTGCAGCCGTAAGGCGGTCGGGCTTCTGGAGGAGCGGTTCCGTACGGAAGCGCTCAGAATGCAGGTGCTGGCCGGAACAGCGCTCAAAAACGCGCCCGACATCGCCGCTGGACTGACGCAACTGTTTTGTGAATACCCGACGCGGGAAAAGCTGGCAGAGACCGTTTATAGACTCTGCGGCCGGCCGGATCGATTGCGTTCTGTGCTGGCGCAATATGAAGTGTTTCTAAGCCGCAGCGAAGCGCATCGGCAGCTTTTGGCAGTGACGCGTATTCTGCTCGGGCAATTTGACGATGTCTTTTCCGCCTGCGTTAAGAACCCAGATCCGCTTGGCTGGAGCGATCAGTCGCCCTGCGGCATTGCGGCCGCTGCCGCGCTTTTCCAGATCAGCCGTGGAGCAAGCGGTTGTCCGGCGCAGATGCAAACGGTCGTCAGCCGGTATCTGTTTGAGCCGGACATCCGCCGGTGGGAAGAAGCGAATCATGCCGATTTTTACAAAGAATGCAACCGGGCACTGAATGAGGCGCTTTCTCAGGCTTTATGCACGTCGGAATGCCCGGAAGATCAGCAGTCAACTCTCTTGCAGGGAGTATGCGATCTTGTTTCTGCAAGGGCGGATGCCATCGTTTCAGGCAAATACCGTAAATCCTATGCCAAGGCAGCCGAAGGGCTGGCGGCCTGGGCTGAGGCGGCCACTCTTTGCGGTGAAGCCCGGTGGGGTCAAGAGCTGATTAAAACCTTCCGACAGCGCTATAACCGACATCGCGCCTTTCAGGCTGAACTGAGCCGGGTTATGCAATGACCCTGAGCGAACAGCTCAAGGCCGGTTCTCTCGTTCAGCCTCAAATGGGCGCGTGTCGTGTCCCGCCATTGATTTTTCCAATGTCTGGAAAACGAAAAGGCACCGGGTGAGCCGCAGCCTCCATGAGTCGTTCAACGATTTAAACGAGTCCCGCCGGCGGGGCGTTTTAACGGCTTTAACGTTCTATAGTTTCCCTTTG
>CAZITJ010000164.1:0-2565 GCA_964542135.1 uncultured Verrucomicrobiota bacterium | reverse complement strand
GCGCGCATCAGTGCGCCTAGGAAAGAGCATGAAAAAATAAAACGGACCATCGCTCACACTATATTCAGCTCAGAGTGACGCGAAACGTTCTACCGGAAATGCTCGAAGGCTTTGGTTTCGAGCGGCTGGCTGTCGAGATTCAGGACATTCGACTGATCGGTGATTTTTCCAATCATTGCAAAATCCGGAACGGATTTTCCCAAGGTTTGGAAATGTGCGTCCGGCGGCGCGGTGAAGAGCAGCTCAAAGTCCTCGCCGTCGTAGAGTGCGGCGTTTATCTCCGGAGGCAGGGACGCCTCTCCGAGGCGTCCGCCTGCCCTGAGTTCCGTCGAAGGGCGGACGGCTGGGACAGCCGTCCCTACCGGGATTGCGGTGCTGTTGAGTTCCGCCCCGACGCCGGAGGCATTCAACATATGCCGCAGATCGGTGGCGAGGCCGTCGCTGATGTCCATCATCGAAGTCACCGCGCCGGATTCGCGCAATTGAAGTCCCCATTCGATACGAGGTTCAAAGGTGAACTGTTTGCCGCTTTTCTGCGCGCCGCCGAGCGGGCCGGTCACATAAATCAGATCACCGGGCTGTGCGCCGCTTCGCAGCAGCGCCTGCCCTTTAGGAACCAGTCCGGTGCCGAACACGTGCAGTTCGAGGTTCGGCCCCTGTGCGAGGTCGCCGCCGATCAGTTCGCCGCCGAAACGTTTCCGAACCCTGGAAACCCCGGCATAGATTTTTTCCAGGGTTTGGAAATTCTGCTCCGGCGGCGCAACGAGGTTGATGAGCAGATACTGCGGCTCGGCACCCATCGCGGCGATGTCGCTGAGTACGCGGGCGGCGGCTTTCCAGCCGATCTGTTCGGGCGGGGTGTCGGGCATAAAATGGATGCCGCAGATGAGCGGATCGGTAGTGAGCACCTGGTCGTGGTCGTCGTTGAGCGGAACGACGGCGCAGTCGTCACCGACCGCTTTCAGGTTTACAGTCAGCGCGGCGATGGCGGCGTGCTCGCCCATGTCTCTTAAGGTGTTCATCCGTCCATTTAAACACGCCTCCGCGCCGGCGTAAAGTCGTCGAATTTCGACATAAAAAAGCCAAAATTCCCATACTTTTAAACGTATGGGACAACTAAATATATAAGCTGTTTGTTTTAAATGTTTTATGAATTATATTTTTTGATATATCCCATACCTTTAAAGGTATGGGACAGATTCGGGTTTCGGTGTTTTATTGACGTCTGCGAGGTTTCAGCTAGCTTTACAGACGGTATGGCATGGCGATTAAACAAAGCAGTGGTGCGGGGTGAAATTGACAACCGCACGCAGGGAACGGTAACGGGGACGATCTGGCTGATCAACGCCGAGGAGCCGGTGGAACTGGAGCTGGAAGGAAACTGCTGGCGGGATCTGGCCGGATGCCTGCTGAGGTTTGAAAACCCGAACCCCGAAAAGGATGAGGAATATACCGACCTGAACCGGCATCAGGGCGGACGGGTCGGCGATATGACCGCCTCACGTAAAGTGCGGGTGCTGGAGATTCCGGTGAAAGAAGCCTATATGATGTGCAAGCGCGGCGAAAAGCCGCCGGAGCATATGGGAAACTGCGTCTACCTCGAGTGGTACAGTGATTTTAACGGACGGGTTGTCATCGAAAGCACGGATTATCGCGTTGAGATTTCCGAACCGGTCTGGACGATGTCCGCAGACGAAGAAGCGGAACAGCGTGAGGCCAACGGCGAGGCGATTGTTAAATGGATGGAGCGGCTGACGGGGGCCGTCAGCGCGGCCGAGCGGCGGGAGGAGATTGAGGCGGCTGAAGACAAGGAATGGTCGGATGACGATGCGCCCATGGATGAGTTCCAGTGGGAAAAGTTTTTAAAGGAGTCCGATGAGCGCACCGATAAGATGATGAAGCTTTATGAAAAATATGACGGCATCGAAAAGGAGGAGCGCGAACGGCTGATCGCCCGCGAAATGGGGTGGGCGCACATTGAGGAATATCTCGATGCCAAGGCCCATGATGAACTGCCGGAACCGGATGAATCGGCATGGCAGGATGACGATGATTTTGAAATGCCCGAACCCGATCCGAAAACCGAGGGAATTGACTGGGTGCGCGACACAGACGACGGGCACCCCGTGCATCCTCTCTACCGCCGCTGTTTTGATATTATCTCTGCATTTCACAGCGATTGTAAAAAGGCCGGCTGGCTTGACGAGAAATCTGAGAACCCGCTTAACGATTTGATTTTCTCGGCCCATATGGTCAATGCCAAGCTGGCCGGCGCCCTGAACAGCATCTGGATGGATCGGCCGCCGGACGGAGGATTCATCGTGGCCTATTTAAAGCGTTCGTTAAAATACTTCAACGAAGCCATGCAGCATGTTGACAATGTCCGTAAAGAAAACAAAGCGGATCCGGCGCGGCTGTCCCGTTTTCACGACGATCTCTGCGGCATCCGGGAAGATATCCTTCAGCTGATGGACAAGTACCGCGGCAAATCCGTGTAATCCCACCCTATCACGCCCCTGCATTATCTTCGTGCAATATATATCGTATTACGATATGTGTTTGACT
>CAZITJ010000163.1:0-2623 GCA_964542135.1 uncultured Verrucomicrobiota bacterium | reverse complement strand
TCGTGGAGGAAGGCCGCCTGATCGTGGTTGACCTCGACTTGGAAAAGTTCTTCGACCGGGTGAACCACGACATTCTCATAAGTCGGCTTGCTCGCCATGTGGAAGATAAGCGGCTGCTGAAACTGGTACGCCGCTTTCTACAGGCAGGGATGATGAGTCACGGGATCTGCGTGCAAAGCGATGAGGGTACGCCGCAAGGCGGACCGCTCTCCCCGCTGCTCGCAAACCTGCTGCTCGACGAGTTCGACAAGGAGCTGGAACGGCGGGGGCATTGCTTCTGCCGTTACGCGGACGACTGCAACATCTACGTTCATTCGCTCAAAGCGGGCGAACGGGTGCTTGAATCCGTGACACGGTTCCTTGAGAAGCGTCTGAAGCTGAAAGTCAACCGCCACAAAAGCGCGGTGGCCTTTGTGCAGGAACGCAAGTTCCTCGGCTACCGGTTGCTGTCCGGCGGGAAGCTGGGCATCGCGCCGCAAAGCGTCGCCCGGATCAAAGAGAAGGTTCGAGGCATCACGAAGCGCAACCGGGGACGATCACTGGAGCAAATCGTGAACGAACTCAACCAACTGATCCGGGGGTGGGTGCACTACTTCCGGTATGCACAGGCCAAGCAAACGCTGCTTCGTCTCGATGAATGGCTGCGTCGCAAGCTGCGCTGCTATCGCCTGAAACAATGCAAACGCGCCGTTGGTATTGCCCGGTTCCTGATGGAACGGGGCATCAAGCCCGACCAGGCATGGGCATTAGGCGGAAGCGGCAAAGGCTGGTGGCGGATATCGCTGTCACCGCAGGCACACCGTGCCATGGGGAAGAAGTGGTTCATGGAAATCAAACACACAGGGTTCGCAGAACAGTATATGAAGTTGGAACTATTCACTTAGCGGAAACCGCCGTATGCCATAAAAGGCACGTACGGTGGTGTGAGAGGCGGGGAAACCCGCCTACTCGATTTGGAGGGCTTGCGCGGCCGCGGCTTGCGGACCGGGTCGGGCAGCTCCAGCAGGGCGGGGTCGGGACGGATGCAGTCAAGGCGCTCGCCGAGCAGTTCCTCAATGGCGGGCAGCTCGAAGGATTCCATTTCGCAGGCAACCGCATAACTTCGTCGTCGAGCGTGGCACTGAAAAGCAGGGTCTGGAAACTGTAGACGCAACTATATAGAGGGCGTTTTCCGCATTGACAGGCTGCGAATTACATGAAAAATGCAATCCATCATGACGAATATCAAAAGAATTGCGTCGTTGCCGCCCGCAGGAGAGGAGACCTTCTTTCTGTGGGGGCCGCGGCAGTCGGGTAAAAGTACGCTGCTTAAAGAGCTGTATGCAGGGGATGCCTTCTGGGTTGATCTGTTGAAATCAGATGTTTTTCGGCGTTATGCAACCCGCCCGGAACGATTGCGCGAAGAGCTGGAACAAAACGGGGCGGACTTTGTCGTGATCGATGAGGTTCAGAAGGTGCCTGATCTTCTGGAAGAGGTGCACTGGCTGCATGAAAACCGGGGCACTCGTTTTGCCCTTTGCGGGTCAAGTGCAAGACGGTTACAACGCGGACATGCCAACCTGCTGGGAGGCCGGGCGATTCGCTTTGAACTCTTCGGATTGTCTGCCCGCGAGCTGGGCGGTTCATTTGATCTGATCCGCATGCTCAATCACGGAACCCTGCCTCGTATCTATCTATCCGAAAACCCGAAGAGGCTGCTGGATGCATATGTTTCCGACTATTTGAAGGAAGAGGTTCTGGCGGAAGGGCTGGTGCGTAATCTGCCGCCGTTCTCCTCTTTTCTTCATGCGGCGGCATTAACCGACACAGAACAGGTGAACTATACATCCATCGCCCGTGAGCTCGGGGTGTCCAGGGAGACCGTGCGGGGCTATTTTGAAATTCTGGAGGATACGCTGATTGCCCGTATGCTGCCGCCGTACCGCAAGCGCCCCAAGCGCCGACTCTCCCTTGCAGACAAATTTTATTTTCATGATGTCGGCGCGGTCAATTTTCTGGCCCGGCGGGGCGTATTGGAGTCGGGATCGGAGCTGTTCGGGAAAGCATATGAAAACTGGCTTTTCCACGAGTTGTGCTGTTTCAGTGCCTATCGCGACCGCTTCGCTCAATTCAGCTTCTGGCGTTTGAGCAGCGGGATTGAGGTTGATTTTATCGTGAACGATTTGGAGTGCGCGATTGATTGCAAAGCCTCCTCCCGTGTTCAGCCGGCACACTTGAAAGGGCTGCGGGAGATCGCCAAAGAGCACCCGGGGGTCGGCCGGCGAATGATTGTGTGTAACGAGCCGACCAGCCGGAAAACATCGGATGGCATTGAAATTCTTAAAACAGGAGACTTCCTTGATCAGCTTTGGGGGGGAGAGATCTTCTGACGCTGTCGCTCCACGTAAACGCCGGCTGTTTCCGCATCCGCGCCGCCGACGGCAACGTGCTGGAAGCAGGATGAAAATGAAAAATAAACGGGTTCGAGGCGCTGCGCCCCTGCTTCGGGTTTTTCTGTTTGCGGCGGTATTCGTGCAGGCGCAGGTGCTGCAACTGGATCTCCGCCGGACGGAAGAGGGCCGCCCTCTGGAACTGCTTCGGCCGGTTCGATGAGGCGAGAGGTTTACCGGCCTTTTCGGCGGGG
>CAZITJ010000162.1:0-2629 GCA_964542135.1 uncultured Verrucomicrobiota bacterium | reverse complement strand
GCCTTCGCGGGTTCGTGCGCTCTGCAGGCACACGGATGCAGCTGCCGGCGGATTTCATCAACAATGCGTCCGGCCTCCGGCGCGACGGTGCGGCCGTTCACCTGCACAAGGCCGCCCGCCAAAGGCCGCGTGCGGGCCGTGTCGTGGTGAATCCCGATGAGGCGGATTTGCGACTGCAGTTTAGCGGAAAGCAGCAGGCCGAGCTGTTTAAACAGGGCGGCGGCCCGGGTGTAGTCGGCCGGGGTCGTATGAATGACAACATCAATCGGTTTCATCGCATCTCCTTTCCGTTTTTCAGGATGACGACCTGTAAGATAATATAATATCGATATTTGTCAATCGATATAATTAACAATATTTAGGGCGCGATGCGGCGGGATCACACCGGGCGCCGCACACTGCGTCCGCGCGCACTTCTTTGCTTCCGGGGTTGATTCGAGGGGGTGTGCGGGTTAGGTTTGCCGACTGCAAAAGGAATCCCTATGGACAAAAAACCGGAATCTCAGACGCCCCCGGAAAAGAACAGCCGCAAAAAACCGCCGCAGGTCAAACCGCCGATGCCGATGAAAGGCTTCGCCGCCTGGCTGCTGATGATGGCGCTGGTGCTCATGGTCCTGCAGCTCTTTCAGAGTCCGCAGCAGGAGGAGCGGCTGGATTACAACCCCGACTTTATCCGGCTGGTCAAAGAAGGCCGCATCCGCAGTTGCGAAATCGTGCGCGAAACCTCCGGTGCGGATTATATCATCGGCGAGAAAGTGGCCGCCGATGCCGCCGGCGATGCGCAGCAGCAGTTCCGCGTCGATGTGGTCATCACCGAAGATCTGCTGCAGATGCTGCAGGAGAATGACGTCACCTTTAAAGTCACCTCGCCCTCGCCGTTCTGGCAGGTGTTCTGGAACGTGGTGCCCTTTGTCGTTGTGTTCGCCGTCATCTACTTTTTCTTTTTCCGCCAGATGAAAATGGCCGGCGGACGCGCCATGAGCTTCGGCAAGAGCCGTGCCAAACTGCTCCTGCGCGACGATAAAAACCGCATCACGTTCGCCGCTGTCGCCGGTGCCGAAGAAGCCAAGGAGGAGCTTCAGGAAGTCGTCGAATTTCTGAAAAATCCCAAACGCTTCCAGCGCCTCGGCGGCAAAATGCCCAAAGGCGTTCTGCTTGCCGGCGCACCCGGGACCGGCAAAACCCTGATCGCCAAAGCCGTCGCCGGGGAGGCCGATGTGCCGTTCTTCTCCATCAGCGGCTCGGATTTCGTCGAAATGTTCGTCGGAGTCGGTGCCAGCCGCGTGCGCGATATGTTCGAGCAGGGCCGCAAAAACGCGCCGTGCATCATTTTTGTGGACGAAATCGACGCCGTGGGCCGCAGCCGCTTCACCGGGATCGGCGGCGGACACGACGAACGCGAACAGACGCTCAACGCCCTGCTGGTCGAAATGGACGGCTTCGATACCGCCGAAGGCATCATCATTATCGCCGCCACCAACCGCCCCGACGTGCTTGATCCCGCGCTGATGCGCCCGGGCCGCTTCGACCGGCAGGTCTTCATCGATCTGCCCAACCTCAAAGGCCGCGAAGAAATCCTCGAAATCCACGTCAAAAAAATAACACTCGCTGAAGACGTCGATCTTAAAAAAGTTGCGCGCGGCACCCCCGGCTTTTCCGGCGCGGACATCATGAATCTCGTCAACGAAGCCGCGCTGCTGGCCGCGCGCCGCGGAGCTGATGCCGTTGAGCTTCAGGACCTCGAAGAAGCCCGCGACAAGGTGTCGTGGGGGCGCGAACGGCGCAGTCACATGCTGGATGAAGAAGAGAAAAAGCTGACCGCCTACCACGAAACCGGACACGCCATTGTGCTGGCGAAAACCGAGCAGACCGAACCGCTGCATAAAGTCACCATCATCCCGCGCGGCCGCGCACTCGGGGCCACCCTGCAGCTCCCGGAAAAGGACCGCTACACCCAGGGCCGCAAGCGCCTCATGGGCATGCTCATCGGCCTGATGGGCGGACGGGCCGCCGAAGAAATCGTCTTCGGCGATGTCACCACCGGTGCGCAGAACGACATCCAGCGTGCCACGCAGATTGCCCGCGCCATGGTCTGCGAGTTCGGCATGAGTACAGCGCTGGGGCCGCGCAGTTTCGGTTCCAACCAGGAGCTGATGTTCCTCGGCCGCGAAATCAACAAAACCGAAAATCACAGCGAAAAAACCGCCGAACAGATCGACGCCGAAATCGACGCCATTCTCAAAGAGGCACACGACACCGCCGTGAATATTCTCGAAGACAACCGCGACCGGCTGGAACGGATTGCCGAACTGCTCATGAAATACGAAACGCTCGACGGCGAGCAGCTTATGCAGATCCTCGAGACCGGCGAGGTGCCAGAAGAACTTCTTAAAAACGGGAACGGGAACAACGCCGCCCAATCCGATGCGGACGAAAAACCGCTCAACGAAGCCGAACCGGCCGACGTCATCCCCGACACGTCGCCGGACGAAGAACCGCCGCCCGCCGAATAAAGGTTCAGACGTCGGAAATCAAAAACCCCGTTTTTCCAAACATGGGAAAACGGGGTTTTCTTGTACGTCAGACATGACATGTAGCTGGGGTGGAAGTCCCCAACAGGCCGCGATGA
>CAZITJ010000161.1:0-2808 GCA_964542135.1 uncultured Verrucomicrobiota bacterium | reverse complement strand
GGGGTTTCCCAATGCGGCGCTCGAAGCGCTGGCCTGCGGCCTGCCGTGCGTGCTTACGGATATTCCGCCGCATCAAGAAATTGCGGACTCTTGTGCAGGACACGCTTTCCGTATTCGGGAGCGTGGGGGGGACACAGGCTCTCCGGGTACAGAGAAGCCCGTCCTGCAAGATTCTTTGGGGTGCATCCGGCTGTTTAAGGAGGACGCTTCCGCCGATATTTTCCAATGTTTGGAAAAAACGGAGCTGCTGTGCGCGCAGGCGCGCGCCGCAGCCGAAAACGTCTTTTCTGCCGCCGCGATGTCGGCGCAGTATCAGGCGGTTTACCGTGAGCTTCTTTCGCAGGATTTTCTGGGTCATGGTTGTTTGGTCTGGTGAGTGAGAGAGGCGGGTGGTAAAACCCCGACATGCGTAGTGTTGCGTTTATTATGAGCGTGTATGCGGGCGACCGTCCGGAGTGGGTGGCCGAGGCGCTGGAGTCGATGCTGCACCAGAATTGTCCGGAGACGGAGCTGCGGATTTATCTGTGTGCGGACGGGCCGCTGACGCCGGAACTGGACGTCTGCCTGGAAGAGTTTGCGGATCGGATTCATAAACTGGTGCGCTTGCCGGAAAACAGAGGGCTTGCCTTTGCGCTGAACCGGTTGATCGAGGCGCTGGAGGACGAGACCTTTGTATTCCGGATGGACGCCGATGATATCTGTCTGCCGGACCGGGTGGCGCTTCAGACGGATTATCTGAAGCAACAGCCCGAAATTCTGCTATGCGGGGGAAGCATCCAGGAATTTCGCGACCGGCCGGAAGAGCGGGGCCTGCTGCGCACGTATCCGGCGGACACGGCGGCCATGAGCCGCTACATTCTGAAGGCCAATCCATTTGCGCATACAACGGTCTGTTTCCGCCGGGAGTTTTTTGAGCGCGTCGGTCTTTACAATGAAGATCTTCCGCTGCGGCAGGACATTGAGATGTGGTTCCGGGCGATCGAGGGGGACGTGCCCATGGCCAACCTGCGCGAACCGCTGGTGCTGTTCCGCGTTTCGGATGAGCTGGTGCGGCGGCGCAACCTGGCGGTGGGGCTGGTCGAATTCCGGATTTTCATCAAGGGAATTGATCGGCTCAAAGGCCTTCATCCGGCCATGCTCTGGCCGCTCTTGCGCCTCATCGTTCGTCTGCTTCCGTCGCGCATAACCGGCTGGGTCTACCGCCGCAGCGCTCGTAAGTGGCTGAACGCCTAAAAATACTCAATGACTGAGTATTTTTGCGCAGTCATTTTTCCAACGATTGGAAAATGTCATTTTGATGCTTGAAAGTTGTATTTAATAAAACTATCTTGCGTCAAATGACCATAAAGATGGACAGTTTGGAGCCGATCGTCGATTCGCTCCGGATGAAGGAGTTGCTGGGCGGTCTGGGCGATAAGCGTGGAAAGATCGCCCGGATGATCCACTCGGGCGAACTGGTTCAGTTGCGGCGCGGGCTGTACGCCACGCGGCGTGATCTCAATCCCTATTGTCTTGCTGCGACGATTTACGGGCCTTCATACATCAGCTTCGAAACAGCCCTTTCTTTCTACGGGCTGATTCCGGAGGCGGTTTATGAAATCACCTCTGCAACGCTTCGGCGTCCGAAGGAGTTTGTAAACCCGTTCGGACGATTCCGCTATCATGCCATCCCCAAAACGGTTTATCCCGTTGGCATTGAGCAGAGAATCGAATCCGGAATTCCGTTTGCCATTGCATCACCGACCAAGGCGCTGTGCGACCGGATTGCACTCGAGCCGCGAATGCGGTCCCTGTCAGACGTGCGGCGGTGGGCAGGGTTGATGCGGCTCGACGAAGAACTGGAATTCGATTTATCCGTGCTGGACGCCTGTGCCGCGAACTATCAACGCCCGGCTGTGCGCCTCTTGCAGCGCACGGTGGAAAAGTATGGAGGCATTCTGCTGTGAATAAGGCTCTGGAAGATCTGTTGCGCCCTTATAACGCGCTTACACCGCTGGACTGGGTTCATGCGGTTCGGGAGGTTGTTCAGGAAATTGCCTTGATCGGTTTGTGGCGCAGCGGCTTTTTTGAACACGCGGCGTTCTATGGCGGAACCGCTTTACGGATTTTCCACGGGCTGAACCGTTTTTCAGAAGACCTCGATTTTTCGCTGGTCAGCGATCAGAGCCCGCTGCGTTTAAAGGCAGCTTTATCAGCAGTTGAAACGGAGCTTTCTGCATGGGGCTTTTCGTTTGAGGCGGAATCAAAGTCTTCCGGAGAACAAACGGGAATTGAATCGGCGTTTCTGAAGGGGAACACCCGCATCAATCTGTTGAGCATCGGCGTCCCGGAGGAACTGGGTCGTCAGTTTCCGCACAATCAGAAGATTGCCATCAAGCTGGAACTCGATACAGAACCGCCTCCGCTTGCATTAACAGAAGTGAAAACCCGCCTTCGTCCGGTTCCGTTTCAGGTTCGATTGTATGATCTCCCGAGTCTTTTCGCGGGCAAGTTGCACGCTTTTCTTTTCCGGGATTGGAAAAGACGGGTCAAGGGGCGGGATTTTTACGATTTCGTCTGGTATATTGGACGGGAGATACCCGTCAATTTGCCGCATCTTGAGGCACGGATTCGTCAGAGTGGCAATTTGCGGGCTGAGAAGCTGAATCTATCAGGACTAAAGACTCTTCTTGAGGAGCGGATTCAGAGTGTGGATATTGAAGCTGCCGCTGAAGAAGTGCGGCCGTTTCTGCGCGACCCTCGCGACCTGGAGCTTTGGTCGCAGGATTTCTTTATGCAGGTTGCCGAGAAAATAACGGTTCTATAAAA
>CAZITJ010000160.1:0-2862 GCA_964542135.1 uncultured Verrucomicrobiota bacterium | reverse complement strand
TTTAACAACAGAAAAAACATCCCCTATCTGTATCGACATGGATTTTATGATGTTTCTGGCGCAATAGAGAAGCTGGTGTGCGGAGAATGATAATGTCGAAAACCCTCTATGTTTGATTGGGCAGGCTGAGCAGCCAACCTGTTTGGTTTTTAGAAAGGAGCGGTGCAATGAAAGTCGAGCGAGCAAAAGATTTGGGCGAGGGGCATCTTCTTGAGTCGGGTCGGGCAACATGGGATGACTCACAGACTTCGATTCGAAATCGCTATCCGACCAAAAACGACGGGTTTAATCCTCACAGCTCCAGCGAAATCCCTTTAGTCGATATTTCCGAGCTGGCTATCTTTGCCGCCGAACAGGATTTGTTGAACCAGACCGAATTAATCCAGATTCTTTCCGCTGTTTCCGCTTCGTTGGTCAGGCAGTCGAAGGATGTTTGATCTCCTTTGTTGGAATTACCAGCGGAATTCCGTTGTACTGTTTAATGGCATCGTATGCGTCGATTTTTCCATTTCGTTGCAAATGTCCCAGTAAAACGATAGTAGTGCGCAAATCTGCTGTCATGTCCCGGAGAAATCTCAACACATCTTTTTTTTTCAGTTCGGTCGCCGGATGGTCGCAGCAAGATGGGGGTGTTCATTCCAAAAGATGTTTTGTTGAGCGATTGATCAAAAGCAGTTCGAAATAGTCGATAATCACGACTTTGATGCCGGCATCCTGGATCGCCAGCCGAGTGATTTCCTTTAATTGCCGGAGCCCGGGAAGGCGGTCGCAGATTTGTATGGGAACGTCTCCCGAAATTCTGTTCCTGAGTATTTGCTCCGGAATTTCATAGCTGAAATAGAGCGCAGGCGCATAAAACCGTGCGACTTCGATTCCGATTTGTGTTTTCCCTGATTCCGGCCTTCCGGCAAGAAAAGTCAGCGAGCCGGGTTGGAGATTCGAAAGATAGGTTTCGACATATTTTTTTGCAGCAGATGGTGTCATGTGAAGGCTCCTTGTTGTTTTTGGAAGCATCGTGCCATGGGCAGTAGGACATAGGGTATCTGCCTTTTCCAATGGTTGGAAAATTTTGTTCCAACCTTTGGAAAGAGGCGGATGGATGCTATTTCTGTTCTGATGATGATTCGGGGAGAACGCGGGAATGCCGCCGGATTTTAAGAAAAGCATGTCGCAGAAGCTGCGGATGGACGGGCGCGATTACGCGCGGCCCGGCTGGTATTTTGTGACGCTGGGTGCCGACTATCACCGTCATTTTTTCGGGCGCGTTGAGGGCGGGGAAATGCGGGCCAATGAGCTGGGGCGGTTGGTGGAGCGGTTCTGGAGCGAAATTCCAAAGCATTATGGACATATTGAGCTGGGAGCTTTCCAGCTGATGCCCAACCATTTTCACGGACTCGTGCAGATTGTCCGGCCCGGCGGCAAAGGGCTGGGCGAGGTGATGAATGTGTTTAAGGGGGCGGTGACACGCGAGTGGCGGCGCCTGGGAGTCTCCCGCTATAGCGGGAAAGAGCTCCAAAAAGTGTGGGCACCCAATTATTACGATGTGATTTGCTTTGATGCCGGGGAGCTGGAGGTTCGGGAAAATTATGTGCGTGACAATCCGCGCCGGTGGGCGCTGCGCGATGTTCCGCAGGGCCGCATCCGGCGCAGCCGCTACAAGGGGAATCCTGATCTGCTGAAGTGCTCCGCCGAGCGCAGGGCGCTGCGTGTTTCGCGCCGCATTTCCGCTGCGGATCTGGAGGCAATCAAGTGCGGGCTGGCCGATTTTCGAGGCACGGTTTGCAGCACCTTTTTCTCTCCCGGCGAGCGGGAGTGTCTGCATGTTCTGATGAACAGCACGGCAAATCTGATATGGGTTTTGCCGATGGCGATGCCGAAGCACATTCCGGCGAGCTGGACAGCCGCTTTCCTTGAACACCGCGCTCTCTGGTTATCCGCGTTTACTGATGATCAGGCCGATGCCTCCCGCGAGAGCTGCCGGCTCGCTAACCGCTGGGTCGAGACGTTTTGCGCCGCCGACCCGAACGGGCGGTAAACTCCGGTTTTGTCAGACTCCTGATGTCTGACTTGCCTGTTTATCCTGAGAGAAAAATCAGGAGACCGGTATGAGATACAAAACCGAACAGGACTTGATGTTGGAGCGGTTCAGGAAGGATGTTTCTGCACTGTCGGAGACGGATCGTAACCGCCTCGTGCTTCTGGAGATGAAACTGAACAGCCTCGAAAAAGAAATGAAATACGAAATTCAGGAGTTGCTTGATCATGGGGAGCACCGTGTCCAGTACGGCGCAACGGGGCTGGGCCGTGACTGCATTGAGGTGGAGTGGGAGCTGAAGTTTTTCATCGGTGAAGACGATCCGGCATGGGACGACGAGCAGGATAATATTCTGGCCTGCACGAGCGAAACGCACGGAACGGATGATGATTGGGAGTTTGGTATTGCTGACGGCGAAAACCATAACGAATTTCAGCATACCCCGGAGCACCCGATGAAGGAGGAGTTTCACTGCTGGCTATACCACTGTCTGTATCATCACAGCTCGCTGGATCTACCGGACGGTCGCCGCCATGTCTGGGTGGATTGGGGCAACCTTCTGCGTATTGCCCGGATAGACGTAGAACTGAGGCTGATCTTCCAGAGCTCAATCAATGTTTAAAATGTGGCGCGGACATTCTGTCTGCGCCTGTTGTTTAACGGGGCCGACCGTGATGTCTGCCCCGTCCATATTCAGGCCGTCATTTTTCCGGCAGAACGAGTTCGAGCTTTTTCTTCAACAGATCGAGGTCTGCGCCCTCGGTTGAGGTGACTTTATAGCCTTTTTTCAGCAGTCGCTTGATGTAGAGCCTGTTGTAGAGAAAGGG
>CAZITJ010000159.1:0-2863 GCA_964542135.1 uncultured Verrucomicrobiota bacterium | reverse complement strand
CGTTCTTGTCTGCCCTTCTTGCGACCATTGGAATGTCGTTTTCCTCTGCAGTGACCGCGCCCGCCGTGCACGGCGGCGGCAACGGTGCGGCCGGCGGGTGAAACGCGCCGTCCCGGTGCGTTGAAGCGTGTGCGGTTCCAGGGCGGTCCGCGGGAGCCCCTGGCGGCTCAGAGCGAGCGGATAAAGCGGTCGATGCGGGTCATGGCCTCTTTGATGTCGTCGAGCGCAGTGGCGTAGCAGCAGCGGACGGACCCCTCGCCGCAGGCGCCGAAGGCGGTGCCGGGCACAACGGCGACGTTTTCGGCCTCGAGGAGCTGGA
Organism: uncultured Verrucomicrobiota bacterium; assembly: GCA_964542135.1. GTDB lineage: Bacteria > Verrucomicrobiota > Kiritimatiellia > Kiritimatiellales > Tichowtungiaceae > Tichowtungia. Next base: position 2,544 of record CAZITJ010000159.1, on the reverse strand, counting down.
GGGCGAACTCTTTTGAGGTCCGCCCGAATTTCCCAATGTTCGGAAACATATAAAAAGCGCCGCCGGGCAGGAAGCAGTCGATGCCCATGTCCTGAAAGGCGCTGTGCATGTAGTTGCGGCGGACGCGGTAGCTTTCGCGCATTTCGGCGATATCTTCGGCAGGATGTCTGAGGGCCTCAATCGCGGCTTTCTGGCTGAGCACCGGTGCGCAGAGCATGGTGTACTGGTGAATTTTCATCATGGCTTCGGTGAGCTCCGGCGGAGCGCACGAGAAACCGAGTCGGAAGCCGGTCATGGCCCAGGCTTTGGAGAAGCCGTGCAGATAGATGGTGCGCTCACGCATGCCGGGAACAGACAGGATACTCGTGTGCGGTTCTTCGTAGGAAAGTTCACCGTAGATTTCATCGGTGATAACGATCAGGTCGTGCTCGATGCAGAAATCGGCAATATCCCGAATTTCATCACGCGACAGAAAGGCCCCGGTCGGATTGGTGGGATAATTCAGGATCAGCAGCTTGGTTTTGTCCGTCACGTTTTCGTCGAGCTGTCTGCGTGTGAGCCTGAATTCGTTTTCCACCGTGGTTTCGATCGGAACGGGCACGCCGTGGGCAAAGGTGATAACCGGATTGTAGGAAACGTAGCAGGGCTCGTGATAAAGCACTTCGTCGCCGGGCTCAATCAGGGCGCGCACGGCGAGATCCATGGCCTCGCTGACGCCGACGGCGATGAGGATCTCGGTTTCCGGCGAATAGGTTGCACCGGTGAGTTTTTCGACATAGCCGGAAATCTCTTTGCGCAGACTGAGCAGCCCCAGGTTGGAGGTATAGCTGGTGACCCCCTGCTCCAGCGCGGTCATGGCGGCTTCGCGGATATGCCAGGGCGTGACAAAGTCCGGCTCGCCGACGCCGAGGCTGATGACATCGTCGCGGGAGCTTACAATATCGAAGAAGTCGCGGATGCCCGAGCGCGGGATGTTGCGCACGCGGGCGGCGATGCGGTCACGGAGAGATCTGGGGGCGTTCGTTTTCATCGGGATTATGCATGAGCACATCGTTGCGCTTGTAGGTTTTGAGCATGAAGTGGGTGGCGGTGCCGACCACGCCGTCGAGCGTCGACAGTTTTTCGCTGACAAAGCTGGCAACGGCATGCAGGGTCGGGCCGCTGACAAACAGGAGCAGGTCGTACCCGCCGGACATCAGAAAAGCGGAGCGGACTTCCGGGAAGCGGCTGATGCGTTCGGCGATGCGGTTGAACCCGCCTTCGCGCTCGGCGGTAAGGCGCACTTCGATGGCGGCCGTGACGGGAGCGCCGTCGAGCTTGTCCTCATTGATGACGGCCTGATAGCCCTGAATGATGCCGGCTTTTTCGTACTCGTCGATTCTGGCGGAAACGTCAGCCGGCTTCAGACCGAGCAGTCTGGCCAGCGCCTCCGGGGTTTCCCTGGCGTTGTTTTTCAGCAGTGTAAGCAGTTCATTCATCGTCATCCTCCGTCCGGTTGAGAGCCCGCATGTTATACGCCATTTTTCCACCCCTTGGAAGAATGTTTTCCAGCCTTTGGAACCCGGACTGTTTTACATTATGCGCATATGCGCATAATGTAATATAGTTTGTGGAAAAAAAGCGCCCCGGGCGGGGCGCTTTCAGGGTCTTTTCCGCAGGGATTAGAATTCGTAGGAAAGATTGACGCCGCCCCAGATCTGATCGTCTTCGGCCGCGCCTTCTTCGACCCCGCTGTCGAGCAGCGTCACCTGCAGGAGCGCACCGACCGACAGATGCTCGGTGAGCGCATAGTCGGCATTGGCGTAGAGGTTGTAGTCGTTCAGGTTGTTCTTATCGGTGCTGAAGTAGGTCTCATTGTATTTCTTGGTTCCGTATCCGACCGATCCGCCGGCACCGAGCGAGAGCGCATCGCTGAGCTCATAATCATAGGACAGTGCCAGTGAGCCGTAAAAGCCCTGTGCTTCGTCAACGTCGTAGAACAGACTGAGCTCGGGCGTCAGAATAATGGTGTGGAAAATGGACGAAATGTACAGTTCCGTGGTGGCATCGGCATCCGAGTCCGGAAACACGTAGTGAATGAGCCCGACATCGATATCAAAGTCATCGCTCTCATCGGGAATGGTGTAGGAAAGGGTAAAATCCACTTCACTGAAATTTCCGTCTGTATTGCCGTCGTCGGCATCCAGGTTGTAGTTTCCCCAGACATTCAGCCCGAACGGTCCCTTGGACAGATCGACCGACGGCTGGGCCACCAGTCCGTCGTTGAAGACCTGACCGCGCCAGACATAGGCGGAATACAGTCCGAGGTCGGCGGCGGCGCTGATGAATGCATCGGGCTGCTCATCGAGCACAAGCATTTCCTGAGCAAGGCCGGTGATTCCGGCTGAAAGGGCCAGCAGTATACAGACTGATTTTTTCATGATGGGTGCAATCTCCTTTTCCTGGACGGGTTTTCGCGCTGTCGCGCCGGGTGATCAATACAAAACGAGTTTCGCAATCGGAACGAATGGATGCAAATCCTTTCTGACGAAAACAGCCCCCGCC
>CAZITJ010000158.1:0-2897 GCA_964542135.1 uncultured Verrucomicrobiota bacterium | reverse complement strand
AACAGCTCCCGCGCCCCATTCTCCCGGCTCGTCTGTCCGTCCGTCATTTTGAACAAGACTGCGGCCCGGGCCGCCGGTTGACTCGTCCGGCTTGATTCCGTATGTTCTCTCTTTTGCCACGGAAAGGAACGATCTGATGAGTGCCCGCAAAACCTATACGATCCGCTGTCCGCACTGCGAACGGGAGCAGACTGTTGAGCTGTACGATACCGTCAATGTATCGCAGGAGCCGGATCTGAAAACAGCCCTGTATGAAAACCGCCTGAACCGGGTGGAGTGCCCGGGGTGCGATGCCGTCTTTCGTGTCGATAAACCGCTTCTTTACCACGATGCCGATCACCGCATCCTGATTCACTGGATGCCCGACACCGCGGTAACACGCGAGGAGATCCTTGATGAATTTGATCGCAGCATGGACGAGCTGCGCGCCGCGCTTCCCGCAGAGATGGATCCGCCGCGGGTCCGGCTTGTTTTTACCCGGCCCGAACTCGTCGAGCTGATTTTCATCGTCGAAGCCGGGATGGACGAACGGGTGGTGGAATATGTGAAATACACCATACACACCCGGAACATGGAACGGGTTCCGCCGCAGACCCGGCAGCTTCTGCTCAATGTGCAGGACTCCACCGAAGACGAACTGCTCTTTGCGGTTCAGAACATCGAAACCGGTGAACTCGAAGAGCTGCTGCGCTATCCCCGTGCCGCCTATCAGAATGTCTGCGAAATGTATGAACGCAACGCAGAGGAGTTTCTCGAGCTGTTCCCCGGGCCCTGCATCAGTGCCCGCGACCGGCTTCTTCGCGAAACCCCGGACCCTTCGTAACCGCTGCGCCGAAGCCTGTCCCCCCGTCAAAAACCCCATCGAGCGGGTGGCCGGCCGGCACGTCCTCCGACGGAGGGGTCAACCCGTCGCCGCCGCTCAGCGGTCCAGGCGCTGCAGCATGGCCTCGGCACGCTCCGCCCAGGCTGAACCGGGCGTTTCGGCCAGAAAATCTTCGAGTGCGATGCGTGCCTGATCGTTTTGTCCGGCCTGCGCCAGACAGCGCGCAGCCCCCAGCCGGGCGGGCGCATACAGATGAGACGCCGTATGCGTGTCGGCAAAGCGTCGATACGCTTCCGCAGCGGCCTGGGCGTCCCCCTCGGCTTCTGTGCAGAAGATCAGCCCAAGCTCCGCCGTGGCGCGCAGGCTGTGGGCCTTGTATTCGTCGAGAAACCGGTTGTAGGCCTCCTCCGCATCGCCGGTGCGCCCGGCGTTGTAATGCTGTTTGGCCAGTTCGAGCAGGGCGATCGGGGCGGTCGGTGTAGAGCTGTATTCATCGACCACGGCCTCCAGCTGCTGCGGCGTCTGAGCGCTCATCAGCCGCTGCTCAGCGTCCGCGGTCCGCCGCGCGCGCAGTGCACCGATTGCGCTGGAGACCAAGACAACGACGGCGGCGGCCGCAACCCCGGCACCGATCAGTTTGCCGTATCGTTTGAGAAACTGCAGGACCTCTTTGACCTCATGCTGATCCAGTTCCTGCTGCTGCTGTGAATGCGGATGATGTTCTTTCATAAGCGGCTCCTGTTCTACGCGCGCATACTGTCGCTTTTTCGGTGTCAGGGTTCAAGCTGGTAGAGTTTCAGAATGGCGTCGGCCCGCCGGGCGGGGTCCAGTTGTCCGGCGTCAATTTGATGGGGAATGGCCTCGTAGAGCGGGCGGCGCTCCTCAAGCAGAGCACGGATCTGCTGTTTTTTATCGCCGGAAAGCAGCGGGCGGCTGGAATCGTTTTCCAGCCGTTTGAAAAGAACCTCCGCCGGGGCGCTCAGGCAGACCACCAGCCCGGTCCGGCTGAAGTCCGCCGTATTGGCGGGGTTGAGGACGATGCCGCCGCCGGTCGATATGATCAGCCCGCGGCGTTCCGCCAGCTCTTGTACGAGCGCACGCTCCCTGGCGCGGAATCCCGCTTCCCCTTCCGTGGAAAAAAGATCGGAAATCGGTTTGCCGGCGCGCTCTTCAATGACCGCATCCATGTCCACCAGCTCCATACCGGTTCGAGCCGCCAGTTCGCGGCCCGTCACCGTCTTGCCGGTGCCCATAAACCCAACCAGTACAATATTGCGTTTGTGCATGGCTCCCGAATCGGTTGCACCGTCCCCGTTCAGCGGACCGGTGCGGAATGGGGTTCAGAACGCGGAATCAGACCTTGCGGTCTTTTAATGCGTCACGGATGTCTTTATTGGTCATGCCGCGCAGTTCCTCGGCGGACACACCGGCGGCGGCCAGCCGTTTCTTCTGCTGGGCGACGCGGTAGCGTTTGGCACCGGCGGATTTGATCGGACGGCGCAGCGGTTTTTTGCGCATAGCTCTGCGAATTCTCATAACGGATCTCCAACGGATTAAAAAGAGCCGCGTACGTTACACAGCCCGCCGGAAGCTGGCAATTGAAAAATACAGCCGGAATTATTCACTAGATGGACAGCAGACCGCTCATCAGCAGAATAAAGAGCAGAAAACAGGCGCTGCACAGACCGAGCGACCACCAGGGAAGCGGACTCTGATCACCGGATCGCCGGACCAGCTTCGAGCCCGTCGCCACTGCGGCCAGCACAAAGGTCATCGCGAGAACCCCGAGAAACGCCAGACGGTTTAAATCGGCATACGGAACACTCGATCCCGCTCTGCCGACCAGCGGGAGAAGCATACAGGTGAAAAAAAATGAAATACCCGCCGCCACCGTCAGGATGCTTCCGGTGACCGGTTTGCGTAAAAGCTGACTCAAAGCTGCATTCATCAGGAACCGTTATACGGTCGGACGGCGGGGTCAGGCAAGCACAGAGTGTTTTTCGCACCCCGGCCCGGTTGCCCGCCCGCTTTCAAACCCGTCCGCACTCACCGCTAAAAAACACTAAAATAATAG
>CAZITJ010000157.1:0-2920 GCA_964542135.1 uncultured Verrucomicrobiota bacterium | reverse complement strand
TCTAAAAAGGATGAGAGCGCTTGACCAGTTTTAATTGCGGCAGCCCGTCCGCCCGTTTGTTTTTCCGCTCAGTCCCCGGGGTTCAGAAAACAATCCGCTTTTTCCGCCGTCCGGCTGTTTTCATATTGTGCGATGGCAACGCCGATGCCGGCAACAATCAGTCCGGCGAGATCCGTCGGTTTCAGCCTGTCGCCGAAAAGCGCCCACGCCATCAGCATGGTGACCGGCGGGCCCAGATAAAACAGGCTGGCCAGCCGGGTTGCATCGATCCGTTTGATCAAATCAAACATCAGTGTGTAAGCGGCCAGGGACACCGCAACAATCAGCCAGAGCAGGGAACCGAAAAATTCGGGCTGCCAGTCGGTCTGCAGTTCTTCGAGAAACACCGCCGGTACGATCAGAACCGCGGCGGATGCAAGGCATTGATAAAACAGTGTCACATCCAGCGGCAGCACCTTGTCGTGCCGGTTGAGCTCGAGCCTCCGTTGAACCAGCGTAGCGGCGGTCATGGCCGCCACGGCACCCAGCGGAATAAAATGGAAAAACAGTGAAGCGGAATCCTTGACGTTCACTCGTGCCGCAACCGCCAGAACCACACCTGCGAAACCGATGCCCATTCCGATCCAGCGATGGATCGGAGTCGGCTCTCCCGCCACCCTGCCCGACAGCGCGCCGGTCAGCAGCGGCTGCAGGGCGACCACCAGCGCCACAACCCCGGCGGGAACTCCGTGATCGATCGATAAAAGACAGCAGCTGAGCCAGACTGCGTGGGCCAGAATGCCGACACAACACACCGGTGCGATGACCGGCCATCCCGGCCGGCTGAATCGTCCGGTCATCATCAAATACAAAAACAGCAGGACCGCCAGCGCGGCATAGCGCCAGAAAAGCTGCGTAAACACTCCGGCATACGGCAGGCCGTATTCCGCACCGATAAATCCGGAATTCCACAGACAAATGAACAGAATTTCAAGGAATGCCGTTGAACGAAACATCGGGTTCACCCTAATCCTCACAACCCGCGGCGTGAAGGGAGAATTCTGATAAATCGGGCAGCCAAATACCGGCCGGGTTCCGTACCTTGGAAAATCAGTTGTGAGCCGTACGGCTTCGTCCGCAGGCGGCTTTCGACAGTCGGTTGTTGATGGCTGTACCGACGCCGGTTTCCGGAGCATATTCGGCGACAATCTGCCGCAACCCCTTCGCATCGAGCCGCCGAAGCGCCGTAAACAGATGCGCGGCGGCTTCGTTCGGGTCGCCCGCTGCGCTCAGCACTTCGGTGGGGCCGGCAAAGGAACGCGTTGACGATTGAAATAGAAGCACGCCGATGTCTGCCGCCTTTTCAACATCCGGCGGAATGTCGCTGAAAACGGACAAAGGAGTGGACGGAGCGTAGTGGTTTCTCATCATGCCGGGGCTTTCGGTCGCGGCGGCGGTTGATTGGGTGGCATCCACGACGGGGCCGATGAGGGTTTCGAGCTCTTCTTTAGAAATCCCCCCCGGCCGCAACAACATCGGGGCGGGGCCCGTCAGCGAGACAACCGTTGATTCGAGGCCGACGCGGCAGGCGCCGCCGTCAATAATCCGCTCGCAGCGCGAACCCAGCTGATCGGCCACATGCTGTGCGGTGGTCGGGCTGGTGAAGGTGAATTGATTCGCGCTGGGGGCCACCACAGCCGTGCCGCTGCGGCGGATGAGTTCCTGTGCAATGGGATGAGCAGGCATGCGAACAGCCACCGTGGGGTGGCCCGCTGTGACCACATCGGGCACATTGCGTCGCTTTGGCAGTACGAGCGTGAGAGGCCCCGGCCAAAAGGCCTGAATGAGCCGGTGTGCAACATCAGGCACCGCCGTCACGAGCATTTCAAGTTGAGCCGGATCAGCGATGTGAGCGATCAGCGGGTTGTCGTGAGGCCGCCCTTTGACGGCAAAGATTTTTTGTACCGCTTCCGGCTGGAACGCATCCGCTCCCAATCCGTAAACCGTCTCGGTCGGGAAGGCGACGACTTCGCCCCGGCGGATCGCGGCGGCTCCATCGGCCCATTGGGTTTCAAAATAGGCCTTGGGGTCGGGGTGCGACTTAATCCACTCCAACGCATCCGTCAGGCGGTGAAAGACCGGCGTGTTCCATGACAGGTCGGACAGGTGCTGCGCTCCGCGCCCTGTCAGAATGTAGAGCCCGTACAGTCCGAACTCCTGAGCGGTTTGCAGCGTTTGCGGCCGGTCACCGATAAGAAAGGATCGGTTCGGGCTGAGGCGAGGTGCCTCCTGCAATGCCTGAATGTCACGAAGCCAATCCGCCTTGTCGGTTTTAATAATAAAAAGCTGACCTCGTTCTTCCAGCCCGCTGTCACCGTTCGCCGCGACAATGCTTTCATCCACAAAAACAGCGGAACGCAAAGGAGTCTTTTCTGATCTATGAGGTGTTGCCTGCATTCAATTTTATTCCGTTCGCAATCGTTTCATTGTAGGGGTGCAGCATCTTGTAACAGCTTCCCCGCGTTTCAGCAAACATTCTAAGCTTTGGGAGTATCTGAACCGCGGATTACACGGATCGACACGGATGGTTTCAAAGCAACGGAAAAAAGATCCGCAGATCACGCAGATGGACGCAGAGTTTTCCAAACATTGGAAAAGATGAAGGGTGGAGCGGGTGCTCCGCGCACGCTTGAACGCGCTCGGCCTGCCCGCCGAAGCCTCAGCGAAGGCGGGAGGTCGCACATCCCACCCTAAACAACGACAACGTGCTCCAGCGTATCGCAGATGAGTGCGTTGAGGCTTTTGTGTTCGGCCTTGGCCGTCACCGCCAGTTTTTGGTGAAGTTCCGGTGATGTGCGAATGGAGAATTTTCCGGAGGTTGGCTTGGCCGGGCCGGGTTTAAGATCTCATTTTCTAAAATTCATTGGCTGACCCCTGCGTC
>CAZITJ010000156.1:0-2951 GCA_964542135.1 uncultured Verrucomicrobiota bacterium | reverse complement strand
GGAACCCTTTTTGCAGAGAGCCTGTGAAATTCTGATTAAAAACCGGGGTCTCTACAGTGCATGGATTGCGCTCATCGATCCCGACACCGGTCAAGCAACCGAAACCTACAGCGCCGGAATGGAGGGGACTTTTGATGCCATGGAAGCCCGTCTGCGGTCAGGGGAGCTTCCCGCCTGCACCCGCCGGGCTCTCCACGAAGCGGGCCCCGTGGTTATTCGCGACCCCGCAACGGAATGCCCCGACTGCCCGCTTTCAAAAAATTATGCCGGTCGCACCGGACTGATACAGCGGCTCGAGTGCGAGGGGCACGTCTACGGCGTTGTGTCCGTTTCCGCCCCTGCACGCTTTGCGAAAGACGAAGACGAACAGGGCCTGATTCAGGAGCTTGGCGGCGATCTGGCCTTTGCGCTGCAAAAGGCCGAGACGGAAAAACAACTCGCGCAGCACCGCCGCGAACTCGATGAATCGCGTCGCGCCGCACTCAACATGATGGAAGATGCCATCCAGGCAAAAGAAAAATTGAGCGAACGCGAAGAAAATTTGCGCACCACGCTCAATTCCATCGGCGATGCGGTCATCTCCACCGATATAACCGGTCGCATCGTGTCGTTGAACCCCGTCGCGGAATCGCTGACGGGGTGGATGCAGAGCGATGTGGCCGGACAGCCGATCGAAACGGTTTTCCCGATCATCAACGAAGCCACGCGAAAAGCCGTCGAAAGTCCCGTCACCAACGTGCTGAAGACCGGAAAAATTGTTGATCTGGCCAACCATACCCTGCTGCTGGCAAAGGACGGCCGCGAAATTCCGATTGCCGACAGCGGCGCCCCCATCAAAAACGCGGTCGGCGAAACCACCGGAGTCGTGCTGGTCTTCCGCGATCAGACCAACGAGCGCGCCGCCCGGCGGCCGCTGGAGGAAAGCGAAGCACGCTTTCGCAATCTGCTCGAACATATCGACCGGATTCCGGTTCAGGGCTATGACTCCGATCGTAAAGTGATTTACTGGAACCGTGCCAGTGAACGGGTGTACGGATACTCGTCTGACGAGGCGATGGGCCGCCGCCTCGAAGAGCTGATCATCCCGCCCGCCATGCGCGCTTCGGTGATTCAGGCCACTGACGCCTGGCTGGCCGGCGGGCCGGAAATTCCTGCGGAAGAACTCGTGCTGCAGAACAAACAAGGCGAGCCCGTGACGGTCTATTCCTCCCATATTCTGCACGTCACCGCCTCCGGCCGCCGCGAGATGTACTGTGTGGATGTTGATCTGCGCGACCTCAAGACCGCTGAAAACGAACTGCGCAAAATCAGCGAGGAACAACGCCTGATTCTCAACAGCAGCAATTTCGGTATAGCTCTGGTCCGCAACCGCGTTTTTGAATGGGTCAATCCGCAGCTTGCGAAAATCGTCGATCGACCGGTGGCTGAAATTCAGGGCCAATCGACCCGAATCATCTATCCCTCGGAAGAGGATTATATGGCGGTGGGTAAAGCCTATGAACAACTCGCCAAAGGCGAACGCTATGACCATACGGTTCAGTTTGTTCACGCCGACGGATCGCTCTTCTGGTGCCGCCTCACCGGCAGTGCCATTGATCCGGCACACCCTCAGGACGGCGCCATCTGGATGTTCGAGGACATTACGAATCAAAAGGAGGCGGAGGATAAACTGCTGCGCCTCTCCACGGCCATTGAACAATCGGCCGAGGCGGTGGTGATTACCGACAGGGAAGGAACAATCCAGTATGTGAACCCGGCGTTCACCGCCATTACCGGCTATGCGCAGGAGGAGGCGATCGGGCAGAATCCCCGCATTCTGAAAAGCGGAAAACAGGACGAATCATTCTATATCAATATGTGGAACACCCTGCTGGCCGGAGAGGTCTGGAACGGCGACATGGTCAATAAACGCAAGGACGGAACATTCTACACCGAAGAGGCATCCATCGCACCGGTCAAAGACGCCTCCGGCGCCATCACCAACTTTGCAGGGATCAAACGCGATATCACCGACGAGCTGCAGAAAGAGGAACTCTTCCGGCAGGCGCAGAAAATGGAATCGGTCGGCCAGCTCGCCGGCGGCATCGCCCACGACTTCAACAACATCCTGCAGGCCGTGATCGGTTTCAGTGAGATCCTGAGTGAAACCCTGCCCGCGGACAGCCGCGAACAGAAAAACGCCCTTGAAATCCTCAAAGCCGCCCGCCGCGGCGCCGACTTCACCCGCAAACTGCTGGCCTTCAGCCGCAAACAGCCGATTGATAAAAAGGAAATTGATCTCAACCAGGCCATACAGGATACCGAGGTTCTGCTGCACACGCTGCTGGGCGAACAGGTGACGCTGCATCTGGATCTAACGCCCGGCATCCCCCTCATCCGTGCCGATTACAGTCAGCTCTCTCAAATCATTGTCAACCTCGCGGTCAATGCGCGCGATGCCATGTCCGGTCAGGGCCGTCTGACCCTTGCAACCGACTCCGCCACGTTCGGTCCGGAGGATGCAGAAACCCTGCCGGACGTGGAGCCCGGCCGGTTTGTCTGCCTGTCGGTCACCGATACCGGCTGCGGGATGCCGCAAGAAGTGCAGGAACATCTCTTCGAACCGTTCTTCACCACCAAAGACGTCGGCAAAGGCACCGGCCTGGGCCTGGCCGTCATCTACGGCATCGTCAAACAGAACCGCGGATGGATCCACGTCTACAGTGAGGAGGGCCACGGATCGACCTTTAACATCTATCTGCCGGTCGATACCCGCACCGGAGAATCCGACACCAACCCGTCCGGCGGCACATCCATCCTGCTGGTCGAGGACGATGCCGACCTGCGGGCTGTCGTCGTCCGCATGCTCGAATCCGCCGATTACCGGGTCGCGGCGTTTGCCACCGCCGAAGAGGCGCTCGACGCCGCCCCGGGCCTTCGCTTCGATCTGCTCTTCAGCGACATGGTCCTGC
>CAZITJ010000155.1:0-2954 GCA_964542135.1 uncultured Verrucomicrobiota bacterium | reverse complement strand
CAGGACGCTGACGGCAAAGAAAATATTGCCGGGCTGCGCGCCGGCGTGTATCGTAAATCCCTTTTTACGCGCCGCGCATGCTGTGCCGCGGCACGGTTGATGTAAACGACGATCCAAAAGGAGATGAAAGCCATGAAGGGAATTCCGATTGCAGGTGTTCGCAATTTTGCATTGATGGGGCATACGGGCAGCGGCAAAACATCGCTGCTGGATGTGATGCTGAACATCCTCGGAACCAGCGACCGCATCGGGTCGGTGGACGACCAGACCAGCATGGCCGACTGGACGCCTGAAGAACAGGAACACCGGATTTCAATCTGGGCCAAACCCTTTGACGGGGTATACACCGCCGCCAGCGGAAAACAGCGCCGCTTTGTCGTTACCGATACCCCCGGCTATGCCGATTTCATCGGTCAGGTTATTTCCTCCGCGGAGACCAGCGACGCCGCGCTGATGGTCATCGACGCCGTCTCCGGAATTCAGGTGGGAACCAACCGCGCCTGGGCGATCTGCGAAAAACGCGATCTGCCGCGCGGCATCGTTATCAACGGACTCGACAAGGAGGATGCCGATTTTGACAAGGTGCTGGCAGACATCAAATCCCTCTGGGGCGACGGCCGCTGCGTGCCGGTGGTTCTGCCGACGTCCGACGGAAAGGAAATCGATATTCTCAACACGCCGAACGATGAGGTCCCCGGGGATCTCGCCGACCGCATCAAGGAAATCAAAGACCACCTGATTGAACTCGCTGCGGAAACCGACGATCTGCTCATGGAAAAATATTTTGAAGGCGAAGAACTGAGCGCCGACGAGTTTTCCGACGGTCTGCGCAAGTCGGTGCACGACGCCCATCTGATCCCGGTGTTCGCCTGTTCGGCGAAAACGCACGTCGGGGTTAAAGAAACGATGGATTCCATCAGCCGGCTCTTTCCCTCGCCGGAGGATTATCCGGTGTCCTGCGCAGACGGTCATGAAGTGCAGACCGGCGAAAACGAGCCGTTCGCCGGGCTGGTCCGCCGCTCCGTGAACGACCCCTTTGTGGGTCAGCTCAGTTTTGTACGCGTCTATCGCGGCACACTCAGGCCCAATACCGAAATCTATAATGCCACCAAGGATCAGAAGGAACGAATCGGCAGTCTGCTGTATGTGGATGGAAAGAAACAGACCGATTGTCAGGAAGCCAAGGCGGGCGATGTGGTCGCCATTCCCAAGCTGAAGAACACCTTCCTCAACGATACGCTCTGCGCCGTCGGTGACGATACCGTTTTCAAGACCATTGAGTTTCCCCATCCCGTGGCGGCCTACGCCGTCGAACCCAAAACCAAAGGCGATGAGGATAAAATCGGCACGGCCCTTCAGCGCGCCGCCGAAGAAGATCCGTCCATTCGTATCGAGCGCAATACCGAAACACATGAAACCATCCTGTGGGGGATGGGCGATATGCACCTCGACGTCACCCTGGAGCACATCAAACATCGCAGCAAGGTTGAGATCACACATCATACGCCGAAGGTGGCCTACAAGGAAACCATCACCGGCCCCGGCGAAGGGCACTACAAACACAAAAAACAGTCCGGCGGGCGCGGGCAGTACGGCGAATGCTATGTGCGTATCCGGCCCAAAGATCCGGCGGAAGAGGAGTGGTTTGTCAACGCCATTGTCGGCGGCGCCATCCCCGGAAACTTTATTCCCGCCTGCCAGAAAGGATTCGTCGAAGGAATGGCCAAAGGCCCCCTGGTCGGTGCGCCGGTCATCAATATCACCGTGGAGCTCTATGACGGATCCTATCACGACGTAGACTCCTCTGAAGTCGCCTTTAAAATCGCCGGGTCGCGGGCTCTCCACCAGGCGATCGAAGCCGCCGGACCGGTTCTGCTCGAACCGGTCATGAGCGTCAAAGTGATGGTGCCCGAGGAGTTTATGGGCGATATCAACGGCATTCTCAACACCAAGCGCGGCCGGATTCTCGGCATGGGGCAGGAGGACGGCCTGCAGGTGATTGAAGCCGATGTGCCGCAGGTCGAGATGTTCAAATTCTGCTCTGAACTGCGATCCGTCACCAGCGGGCGGGGATCGTTCGAGATGGAATTCTCCCGCTATGAACAGGTGCCCTCCAACGTTGCTCAGAAGGTGATCGCCGCTGCACAGAACGAAAAAGAAAGTGCGTAGCGCCGGTGTGCGCAGCGGGGTTCCAATGCCTGGAACCCCCGGAAACGTCTCTTCGCGCTGATGGGTCCAGACCGGCGCGGGCGCCTCGTTTTCAACTCGTCCGCAGGCTGAAGCCGGCGGCAAACCGCGCTGGAAAAAGGGGGTGTTTTGCAAACGGGACGTTTTTCGGACTCTGCTCGCGAACGGAAGGCGATGATTGCGCTGCTGCGTGCGCGCGGCATTGATAATGAACAGGTGCTGGCGGCGATGGAGGCGGTGCCGCGTCACCGGTTTGTTCCCGCCGGAATGAACGAGCGCGATCCATACGGCGATCACCCGTGCCCCATCGGATTCGGACAGACCATCTCGCAACCCTATATTGTAGCGTATATGACGCAGATGCTCGCTGTGCAGCCCGGCGAAACCCTGCTGGAAATCGGCACGGGCTGCGGGTATCAGGCCGCCGTGCTCGCTGAACTCGGTGCCCGTGTTGTCACCCTCGAACGGATTCCCGAGCTGGCCGGCTTTGCCCGGCGGGTACTCACGGAGCTGTCGGTAAAAAATGTACAGGTCTACTGCGCCGACGGATTCGCGGGACGTCCGCAGGATGCGCCGTTCGATGCCGTTCTGGCCGCCTGCGCGCCGCCGGAAGTGCCGCCGGCGCTGATGGATCAGCTCGCGGAGGGTGGACGCATGATCCTGCCGGTCGGAGAGATCGTTCAGCGTCTGGTGCGCCTGCGTAAAAGGCGCGGCGGGCTTGATCGCGAGGAGGACCTGCCGGTGCGCTTTGTGCCGATGGTCCGCGG
>CAZITJ010000154.1:0-2960 GCA_964542135.1 uncultured Verrucomicrobiota bacterium | reverse complement strand
ACGACCTGCCGCGGGCTCGGCGGGATTTATCTGGACTGGGACAATGAAGCGCACCGGGAAATTATTTTAAGAGGACCACAGGCAGTGGCAGAGTTTGCCGAGCTGGATGTGATTGCCGGTCAGGCGCTTCCGATACTTGTGTTTGATGAACTGCATAAATACAGTCGCTGGAAGATTTTTCTGAAAGGCTTTTTTGATACCTATGAAGATCGCTGCCGGGTGGTTCTGACCGGCTCCTCCCGTCTGGATGTATATCAGCGGGGCGGAGACAGCTTGATGGGGCGCTACTTCCCGCATCGGATGCATCCGTTTTCCGTGGGCGAACTGACCGGCCGGTTCGACGATCGTATGATCCATCCTCCTTGTCCGGTTCCGGATGACGATTGGAACGCCTTGCTTGAATACGGCGGATTCCCGGAGCCGTTTGTGATGCGGACCCGGGTGTTTGCAAAACGGTGGAAGGATTTAAGACGGGTTCAGCTGCTCAAAGAAGATGTGCGCGACTTAACCCGCATTCGAGAGCTGGATCAACTGGCCATACTTGAAAAACTGCTTTCCGCCCGTTCGGGAGAGCAGTTGATTTACAGCTCGTTGAGCCAACAGGTCCGGGTGAGCGAAAATACCGTTCGTTCGTGGGTTGATGCGCTTTGCTCGCTGCACCACGGGTTCCTTGTGCGCCCCTGGTTCCGCAATATCAACAAGGCATTGCGCAAAGAGCCGAAATGGTTTTTAAGGGACTGGTCGGGCGTTACCGACCCCGGGAAGCGGGCCGAAACCATGGTCGCCTGCCATCTGCTCAAAGCCGTTGAGGCCTGGAACGATTCCGGGAGGGGCGATTTCGAGCTGCGATATCTTCGCGACAAACAGAAACGGGAAGTCGATTTTGTGGTGATCCGTGATGACGAACCCTGGTTTCTGGTTGAAGTGAAAACCTCCGATAAAAAGCTTTCCCCGGCACTGACCTGGTTTAAAGAGATTGCTCCGCACGCCTTTCAGGTGGTGATGGCCCTGCCCTTTGCGGACGCCGACTGTTTTGCATATCGGCGACCTGTCGTCGTTTCCGCCAGAACGTTCCTCTCCCAGCTGGTTTAACCCGAAACCTCGGGGCGGGATTCTTTCTTTGCAGCACACGCTTGAACTTGTAGGACACGCTTGTAGGACGCGCTTGACCTTTTTTGCCGGACACGGTTGCCACTCCCTGTGGTCGTTGCCCCGAAGTTTCGGGGCCTCTCTCCCGCTGGTCGAGTCCCCGGTATTCCGGGGAGCGTGTGTTTTTCTGAAACGGGCACAGGCTCCCTTCGGGAAGCCTGTCCTACAATGAGATTATCTCTTTACGCATAGGGCTCGTCGCGGCCGAGCTCGCGGCAAAGCGCATTGATTTCTGTTTTCAGTTCAATCATGCGAAGCTCACGTCCGACAGCGAACTTGTTGAACTTTTGCAGCTCTTTATTACCAGCCTCCCGCTCTTCTTCAGCCTGCTTGTGCTCGACGATTTCGCCGATCATTCGGGCGATGGAATTTAGGCGCCGTTTGGCCGTTTCGATGATGAACGGCGGGCGGGGTTTATAGGCCTCGGCACGTTGACGCAGGGTGTCCGGGTCGATCTGATAGTTGCTGCTCAGCTCCTTTAGCTCATTAGGGTCTGTCGGCGGGATGCCGTGTCCAAAGTTGATGACACCGATGGCCTCACGGTGACAAAAGACCGGGACGGCATAGATGCGCAGGCCGCCGGTGCACTCGCGGTCGACCGCTTCGCCGGAATCCATTGCGGCTTTGGAAATTTCCCAGCAGCTCTCGTGACACAGCCAGCTGCCCCCAACCTGACCTTGCCCCACGCCCCAGGCAACCCTAAAGTCACAGAGAACACCACCGATGCATGTATTTCACCCCCCAATACTCACTCCCCCTCAAAAGCAAATTCCTATCAGTTTCATTTCTCTCCTCCTTGTTTTATTTTTCTGCGGAAAGTTCCTGATACACCCGCCAGGCGGTTTCCTGAATAAAACGGGCATCCTCGTCCGGAATGTCCGTCTCATAAAAATGGGCATCGTCGGGAATGTCCTTGCCGAATTCGATATTCCAGCCGGTGGTGGTGATTTTGCGCAGCGGATGCCCGACCGGCGATTTGCCGGTCAACGCGCAGTACAGTGCGCAGGCATAGGTATAGTTGCCGAAGGGCCCGACGTGACCCGCGTCGCCCGCTTTGGTGTTGGCCACATAGTCGTGCCCTTTTTCGGCCTCGACCTCCAGCAGCGTTTCGGAACCCCAGGCCACGGGCGCATCGTTTTCTTCGGCCAGCAGTGCTACCAGATCGGTCAGCTTCTGCTGCTCGCTTTTGCTCTTAAACCCGGGGGCCACATAAAAGACCGGCTGTGCGCCGGTTTCGCGAATGGCGTCGCAGAAGGTTTTGATATACGCCGGGGCCTTTTCGGCAATCTCGGGATACATGGCGGTGTGATGGCGCACCTGAACAATCACATAATCGAAATCCCGCTGCGCGGCATATTTTTTGAGCACCCTGATGAACTGCTCGACGGATTTCCCGTCACCGACCTTCAGATCGAGCCCCTCGCCGTGCTTAACGAAATAGGCCGTATTGAAATAGCCTTTGTCCTTGTCCGACCACTCGACCTCGTACTCGCCGGTCGCCTCAAGCATTTCATTGAAAAAGCGGATCAGGTGCGGCGGCGTCGAACTGCTTCCGAACCACAGAATCGTCATGGGTTGCGCTTCTCCTGCATAAACAGAAGAAGCTCCGACCAACACCAGCGCAATAAAAACTGCTTTAACGATCCGCAACAGGGCGATTTTTTCGTAGGGAGCGTTGTCGGCATTCATTTTTTTTAGTGCCGCTTTTGTCGGTTGGCTATCCGGGTTGTTGTTTTTAGTAGGCGCTCAATCCTGAGCATGTTCATAGCTTTACCTTTTTTTAGGTAAAAGTCAAGGGGTTTTTGAAAAAA
>CAZITJ010000153.1:0-3027 GCA_964542135.1 uncultured Verrucomicrobiota bacterium | reverse complement strand
CGAGTCCCGCCGGCGGGGCGTTTTAACGGCTTTAACGTTCTATAGTTTCCCTTTGCTCGACGGGATGGCGTCGAGGGCGCGTTCGTCGGCGGTGCAGGCCATGCGCAGGGCGCGGGCGACGGCTTTGAAGACGGCTTCGTGGGCATGATGCAGGTCGTCGCCGGTTTTCTGGTCGATGTGCAGGTTCATTTTGGCGGTGTCGCTGAAGGAACGCCAGAAGTGTCCGAAGATGTCGCAGTCAAAATCGCGGATCATCTTTTTTTCGATGGCGATGTTGTAGTCGAGGTAGGGGCGGCCGCCGAGGTCGAGCGCGACTTCGGCCTGCGCGAGCGCGTCGTCCATGGGCAGCACCCAGAATCCGTAGCGATTGATGCCGCGCCGCTCGCCGAGCGCCTGATTGAAGGCCTCACCGAGGGCGAGGGCGACATCTTCGACGAGGTGGTGATAGTCGACGTCAATGTCGCCGGTGGCGCTGATGTCCATATCAATCAGCGAGTGTTTGGAGAGCAGTTCGAGCATGTGGTTGAAGAAGGGCACGCCGGTTTCGATGGAATATTGGCCGGTACCGTCGAGATTGACGGTCAGTTTGATGTCCGTCTCGCCGGTTTTGCGTTCAACTGTTGCTTTGCGTTCACTCATGTCCGTATCCCTTCTCCGGTTCTTCGGCAACCATCAGCTGCTCTGCTTTTCCCGTTGCGGTTAGGTAAAGGGTGTCCGGGCAGATGTCCTGCCCGTTTGGCCATGCTGCGGTTCCGAAGGAAATAAAAACCTGTTTAAAATAGCCGATATTCCGGAACTCTCTGAACACACCGAAATCAACCAGATCGGAGCAGTCATAGACGCCGGCCTCTCCGTTTTCGAAGACCAGACTCAGTGTGTAGTCGTCGTTCGGAGTTACTTTTTTAAGTCTCGGGTTCATATCGTTATTTTAACGGTTCAATCTTATAGGGCAACTGCCCGGTGGAAGCCAGCTTCCAGTCGGCCATGAGTTCATCTTTGTGAATTTCGATCACGCAAGTAACAGCCGCATTTTATTTGAAGGAATGTTCCCTTCCAGCAATTTTCCATCCGGGATTGAAACAACAGCCTCCTGATTTTGAATCCATTGCTTGGTGTTTTTTGTGCTTTTTCGTGGCTGGAAATCTACCCGCCGGATCGCTTTACGGTATAGCCGAGCTTTTGGAGTTCGTCAACGAGGCGGTCGCGGTGATCGCCCTGGATTTCGATGACCCGACCTTTCACTGTGCCGCCGGTACCGCATTTCTGCTTCAGATCTTTGGCAATCTGCTTCAGCCCTTCGGGATGCGAGGCGATGCCGGTTATCACCGTTACGCCCGCGCCTTTGCGGCCTTTGGTTTCGCGGCCGACGCGCACAATGCCGTCGTTTTTTGGAGTGGAAGCCTGCTTCTGCTGTCTTCGTTTCCGCTTTTTCTTCGACGGAAGCCCGGAGCCCGGAGCGGACTGCTTCCACTGCGGACCCATGTCGAAGTTGCTCAGGTCCGGATTATTCAGATTAACTGTCATGCTGAATGCCTCGTTCCACTTCGCCGTGATTGCGAAGCTCGCGTTTGATGATTTTGCCGGCCGCATTTTTCGGCAGTTCATTCAGCACAGTGAACGTGCGGGGAATTTCGTAGCGGCCGAGATGTTCCCGGCAGAAGGCGCGCAGTTCCTGCGCCGTTGCTGAACGGTCTTCTTTAAAGGCGACGAATGCCACCGGAACTTCACCGTGCAGCCGGTCGGGTCGGCCCACCACAGCCGCTTCGCGAACCGCCGTGTGTCGATAAAGCACTTCTTCAATGATGCGCGGATAGACATTCATGCCGTTGACAATGACCATGTCTTTGATGCGATCGACGATGTAGAAATAATGGTCGTCATCTTCCGTGCCGAGATCACCGGTCCGAAACCAGTCCCCGAAGAAACTCTCCCGGGTTTCGTCCGGACGGTTCCAGTATCCCTTCATGACATTGGGGCCGCGCACACAGATTTCACCGATTTCGCCGTGCGGTTTTTCCCGCCCGTGTTCGTCCATGATTTTCATAGCGACGTTCGGGATCGGCAGGCCGACGGATTGCGGTTTGCGCTGTCCGCCGATCGGATTGACGCAGGTGACGGGCGAGCACTCGGTCGGCCCGTCGCCCTCATAAATCAGGACGCCGAACCGTTTTTCGAACTGCTGCATGATTTCCTGCGGCATAGCCGCACCGCCTGAAACGCAGAAATGCAGTCCCTGCAGATCAGCGGTGTGCCGTTCGGGAAGGCGCAGCAGCAGATTATACATGCTCGGCACGCCGAGAAAGATGGTGACGCCGGTGCGCGCAATGGTTTCGGCTGTTTGCGCCGGATCGAATTTCGGCAGCGGGACGAGTGAACAGCCGTTGAGCAGCGGGATGATGACGCCCGCCATGGCGGCGAACGCGTGGAACATCGGCAGAACGGTCAGGAAACGTTCGTCGAGTTCTCCCCGCAGGCGCAGGGCCCGGCCGGCGTCGCGGGCGTTGGAGATCAGATTGCGATGGGTGAGCATGGCACCTTTGGGGTGTCCGGTGGTGCCGGATGTGTAAATAATGACGGCTGTTGCCTCGGCCTCAACCGGGATCGCTTTGCCGGTCGCGGGCTCGCGAAGCATGTTCGGCAGATCCTCTTCGACGGCGAAGAGGTGTTCGACGGACGAAAGGCTTTCCCGGACGGCATCCACGGCCGGTGCAAAAGGCTGGAAATAAAACAGGGCTTTTACGCCGGCGTCGTTGAGAATCCAGGCCGCTTCCTGCGGGTTGAGCAGGATGTTGACGGGAACGGCGACGGCGGCGGCCTTTTGAATGCCCAGGTAGATGGCGACGTAGGCGGCGCTGTTGATTCCGTAGAGGCCGACGCGATCCCCCGGCGCAATGCCTTTGGCGATTAATCCGGCGGCGATACGGTCGGACTGCGCATTCAGTTCGGCGTAGCACAGGGGGGCGGCGGTTTGCGGGTCAACGATGGCGGGACGATCGGCAAACCGATGTGCCGACTCACGAAACCAAT
>CAZITJ010000152.1:0-3147 GCA_964542135.1 uncultured Verrucomicrobiota bacterium | reverse complement strand
ATCGTCTTTACAGAAAGGAGACCCGATGAGCAAAGCGGAAAAACATAAACGGGGCGGATCAGAGGCAAAATCAGGGTAAAATGATAATATTTTAAGTTGCGTGTTTTTTCAGCGCGCTTTATGGTGCCCGGCAGAAAATCAAGGAGATCAACGATGGCCGAAAAACAATCTCTGAAAAAGGCGGATCCGGAAAAAAACGACTGGCTGGAGGCGCTGGAAGAACTTCTGGAGCGCGAGGGAGCGGAGCGCGTGAAGGATATTCTTCACGATCTGCAGGTGAGCGCTCACCGCCAGGGCGTGCGCCTGCCGTTCTCCGCCAACACGCCGTATATCAACACCATTCCGGCCGATGATCAGCCCGCGTATCCCGGCGACCGCGAAATGGAGCGGCGCATTAAAAGTCTCATCCGCTGGAACGCGATGGCCATGGTGGTGCGCGCCAACCGCGAAGAGGAAGGCATTGGCGGGCACATTTCGACCTACCAGTCCATCGCCACGCTCTACGAGGTGGGCTTTAATCACTTCTTCCGCGGCCGCACGGAGAACTTTCCCGGCGACTTCATTTATTTCCAGGGGCATTCCTCGCCGGGCATTTACGCCCGCGCCTTTCTCGAAGGCCGTCTCAGCGCCGATCAGCTCGGCAACTTCCGCCATGAGCTGCATGATACACCCGGGCTCTCATCCTATCCGCACCCGTGGCTCATGCCCGACTTCTGGCAGTTTCCCACCGTTTCCATGGGTCTCGGACCGGTCACCTCCATCTATCACGCCCGCTTTATCCATTATCTTGAAGACCGCGGCCTGCGCGAACCCGCCGGACAGAAGGTCTGGGCCTTCCTCGGCGACGGCGAAACCGACGAGCCCGAAACGCTCGGCGCGCTTACGCTCGCGGCGCGCGAAAAACTCGACAACCTCATTTTTGTGATCAACTGCAACCTCCAGCGCCTCGACGGGCCGGTGCGCGGCAACGGTAAAATCATTCAGGAGCTGGAGGCCGCCTTCCGCGGCGCGGGCTGGAACGTGATTAAAGTGATCTGGGGCGACGACTGGGATCCGCTCTTCGCCAAGGACGAAGACGGCGCGCTCGCCAAACGCATGGGCGAGGTGGTCGACGGCGAATATCAGAAATACACCGTGGCCGACGCCGAATATGTCCGCTCCCATTTTTTCGGCGAGGATGAACGCCTTGAAAAATTCAGCAACATGCTCTCCGATTCCCAGCTCAAAAAAATGCGCCGCGGCGGACACGATCCGGCCAAGGTCTACGCCGCGTATAAAGCGGCGGTTGAACACACCGGTTCGCCGACGGTCATTCTCGCCAAAACCGTCAAAGGCTACGGCCTCGGCGCCGCGGGCGAAGGGCAGAATATTACCCACGCGCAGAAAAAACTGGGCGAAGATGCCTTGCGCGAATTCCGGAGCCGCTTCGGCATTCCGATTTCCGACGACGATATTGATGACGTGCCGTTCTACCGCCCGCCGGAAGACAGCCCGGAAATCCGGTATCTGATGAAGCAGCGCGAAAGGCAGGGCGGTTTTGTGCCCGCACGGCGCACCGATTTTACGCCCGTTGAAATGCCTGACGACAAGGTGTTTCAGGAATTCGACGGCGGCAGCGAGCGGCCTGTCTCCACGACGATGGTTTTTGTGCGTCTGCTCGGCAAACTGCTCAAGGATCCGAACATTGGAAAGCTCATCGTGCCGATTGTGCCGGACGAGGCGCGCACGTTCGGTATGGATGCGCTCTTCCGCCAGTGCGGCATCTACTCGCGTCCCGGTCAGCTCTATGAACCGGTCGATGCCGATAACCTGCTGTATTACAAGGAAGCGCACGACGGCCAGATTCTTGAGGAGGGCATCACCGAAACCGGTTCGTTCTCCTCGTTTGTCGCCGCCGGCACGGCCTATGCCAACCACGGCATCAACACCATTCCGTTCTATATTTACTATTCCATGTTCGGCTTCCAGCGCATCGGCGATCTCGCCTGGCTGGCGGGCGACAGCCGCTGCAAAGGGTTCCTGTTCGGTGCCACCGCCGGGCGCACTACGCTCGCGGGCGAAGGTCTTCAGCATCAGGACGGCAACAGCCACCTCACCGCGCTGACCCTTCCGAACCTGGTCGCCTATGATCCGGCAACCGCCTATGAACTGGCCGCCATCATCAAGGACGGAATCAGGCGCATGTATGTGGATAACGAGCAGGTGTTCTACTACATCTCCGTCATGAACGAAAATGTCGCCCAGCCCGCCGCGCCCGAAGGGTGCGAAGAGGGCATCCTGAAGGGGATGTATATGTTCCAGGGCTCGGAAAAAGCGCAGGCGCAGATTCTCGGTTCCGGCCCCATTCTGAACGAAGCGGTTAAGGCCGCGGAACTTCTCAAAGAGCAGTTCGGTGTGGAAACGAATGTGTGGTCTGTGACCAGCTATAAGAATCTGCTCAACGACGCGCTCGACGCCGAGCGCAGCACGCGCCTCGGCGACGAAAAGAAACCTTACATTTTCCAATGTCTGGAAAACGAGACCGGACCGGTGATTGCTGCCAGCGACTACGTCAAGGCGCTGCCCGCCTCCGTCGCCAAATGGGTGCCCGGCGACTTTACGGTGCTCGGCACCGACGGCTTCGGCCGCAGCGACGGACGCGAGGCGCTGCGCGAGTTTTTTGAAGTCGATGCCCGCTGGATTGCCCACACGGTGCTCACCGCCCTCGGCAAAGACGCCTCCGCGCTCGAAGTCAATACCGATAAACCCAACCCCGTGAATGAATAACTATAGAAATCAAACAGAAGGTCGCAAAGGACGCGAAGAAAAGGGTCTTGGCGATCTTTGCGCTCTTAAGCGGAGCGGGTGTTTGAATTTGAAGGAGATCTGAAAATGGCTGTAGAAATCAAAGTTCCTGAACTCGGCGAAGATATTGACTCCGGCGAAGTCGTCAATGTGCCCGTGGCGGTCGGCGACAGCGTCTCGGACGGGCAGACCATTCTCGAAGTCGAAGCCGGCAAGGCCACCATTGAGATTCCCGCGTCCGGATCCGGAACCGTTTCCGCCCTGCATGTAGAGCAGGGCGACACCGTCGAACCCGGACAGGTGGTGCTGGAATTGGAGATTGGGGATCAGAAGACGGAGGACGGAGGGCGGAAGACGGAGGAC
>CAZITJ010000151.1:0-3166 GCA_964542135.1 uncultured Verrucomicrobiota bacterium | reverse complement strand
CCGCCGCGTGATCCGCCGCGGCCCTGCGGTTTGGACGGCTTGCGCGGCCGCGGCTTGCGGACCGGGTCGGGCAGCTCCAGCAGGGCGGGGTCGGGACGGATGCAGTCAAGGCGCTCGCCGAGCAGTTCCTCAATGGCGGGCAGCTCGAAGGATTCCATCTCGCAGGCAAAGGTGACGGAGATGCCTTTTTTGCCGGCACGGCCGGTGCGGCCGATGCGGTGGACGTAGTCGTCGGGCCGCTGAGGAATGTTGAAGTTGACGACGTGGGTGAGGTCGTCGACGTGAATGCCGCGCCCGGCGACGTCGGTGGCCACCACGATTTTGGTGCGGCCTTCTTTGAAGTCGGCAATAATCCGCTGGCGGCGGTTCTGGTTGACGGCGCCGGATAGCATTTCGCAGTCAAAGCCGTAGCGGTACAGATTGTCCGCCAGCCGTTCGGCCTGATCGCGGCGGTTGGTGAAGATGAGCGCCGCGCCGTCCCCGACCTGCTTTTGGAGAATGTTGTAGAGCAGGGCGAATTTCTGGTCGTCGGTGACGGTATAGACGCGCTGATCGACCAGATCGGCGGCGGTGTGGTCGGGGGCGATCTCCACTTTCCCGGGATCGATCATCCAGGCGGAGGCCAGCCGCATGACTTCGTCGTCGAGCGTGGCACTGAAAAGCAGGGTCTGGCGTTTTTCTTTGGGCGGGGTTTTATAGACGATGCGGCGAACGTCGGGGATGAAGCCCATGTCGAGCATGCGGTCGGCTTCGTCAATGACGAGAATTTCGACCTGGCGCAGGTTGAGGACCTTCTGCTGGGCGAAGTCGAGCAGACGGCCGGGGGTGGCCACGACGATATCGACGGGCTTATCGAGCATGCGGCGCTGCTTGTCGTAGTCGATCCCGCCGTAGACGGCGACGGTGCTGAAGGGGGTGTATGTGCTGAGTTTTTCGGCATCGTCGCGGATCTGCATGGCCAGTTCGCGGGTGGGGGCGAGGATGAGCGCGCGCGGGTTGCCGGGTTTCGGCGCCCCTTTGGGGTTTTTAATGAAATGGGTGAAAATGCCCAGCAGGAAGGCGGCGGTTTTGCCGGTTCCGGTCTGGGCCTGACCGGCCATATCGCGGCCGGCGAGCGTCAGCGGCAGAATTTCGGCCTGAATGGGGGTGCAGTAGCGGAAGTTCAGATCGGCAATGGAATGGAGAACGTCGGCGGGCAGATCAAGATCCTGAAAGCGGGTTTTGCCTTCTTCGGGTTCGACCTTGAAGGATGCCGGATCCCATTTTTCTTTTTGCGCTGTTTCGCGCGGGGCGGAGGGCTTTTCCGCCGGGCGCTTCTTCTGCCGGGGCGGCCGTTCCGGCGTCGGCTGCGGTTTGTTTTTTTGCCGCCTGCGGCCGGGTTTGTCCGGTCCGCCTCCGCCGGCGGGCCGGGCGGCCGGTTCCGTCTTCCCGGGTTTTGATTTTTTTCGTCCGTCCGGTTTGCGGGATTTCGCTGTGGACTGGGACGGTTTATATGTTTCCTGCTTTTTGAACAGTTTTCCTATTTTTTCGACAAAAGATGGCATAGATTCGATTTTCGATTGTTGGTGGTTGCGTTCTGACCGGAGCGTCAACCGCTCCGTTCGAATTCATAGAATTCTTTCGAGAGGGTGGGATTAAAAAGGTTTCCTAATTATTTTGCCATAAAGAAATTGGAATTTAAAATGGCCGGTCGAACGTCAAAAGGATTGCGTGTATGAAAATGGCCTGTTTGGATTTGGAAGGAGTGCTGGTTCCGGAGATCTGGATCAATGTGGCGGAACGCACCGGCGTGGATGCGCTGCGGGCGACGACGCGGGATATTCCCGACTATGATCAACTGATGCAGCAGCGGCTTCGCATTCTTGATGAGAACGGACTGAAACTGGCGGATATTCAGCAGGTGATTGCCGGCATGGGCCCGCTGCCCGGCGCAAAGCAATTCCTCGATCACCTGCGTCATCGCTTTCAGGTGCTGATTCTCTCCGATACGTTTTACGATTTTGCCGCGCCGCTGATGAAGCAGCTCGGACATCCGACGCTGCTGTGTCATCGCCTGGAGGTGGACGGCGATGGACGCGTGGCCGATTATCACCTGCGCATGCCGGACCAGAAGCGTGAAGCGGTCCGGGCGCTTCACCGCCTCAACTTCAAGGTGATCGCCGCCGGGGATTCCTACAACGATACCTCCATGCTGTCCGAAGCCGATGCCGGCATTTTGTTCCGCCCCCCCCAAAACGTCATCGACGAGTTTCCCCGGTTCCCTGTAACCACGGACTTCGATGAGCTTTCTGCGGCCTTCTCGGCTGCCGATAAACGGATTTGAATAAAGGAGAAAACCCCATGGTTCGCAAAGAACGACGCATCATTAAGCACCTGATTCAGCTTCAGGACCTGGTTGCCGCCCGCGCCCAGCAACAGGCCTCCATGCCGGCCCAGCGCCTGCAGTCTCTGGACCGCAGCATTAAAACACTCGCCGATGAACTGACACCGGATCTGCGCAGTCATTTCAACCGTTTGCTGCAGAAAAACATCGAGGCCATTGTGCCGATTACAGGCGGAAACTGTTCCGGATGCGGGTATGCCCTGACCAAAACCATGATTAATCTGGTTCATGCCGGTGACGAAATGGTTCGCTGCCCGAATTGCACGCGCATCATTTACGCGCCGGATGTTCCGCTGACCCGCCGCACGCCGCGCCGGCGCTGGGGCGACCCTGTCAAGCGCGGCGTCGAGCGCTTTTCCGCACCCGAGCTGATGATTCCCTCTCTTCGCGGGTCCACCAAGGAGGAGGTGTTGCGGGAACTGTGCGAAAACCTGCAGAACGAGGGGTATGTGGACGATTGCGAACCGCTTCACGAAGCGGCCATGGATCGCGAGGCAATTGTATCGACCGCGGTCGAGAATGCGCTGGCGTTTCCGCATGTGCGCGGCGTGGAGGGCGGCGGCCTGCTGATGTCGCTGGGAATTCACAAAAAGGGCATCAAATTCGGTGCACCCAAAAACCGGCTGACGCGGATCTTCTTCTACATGGTCATTCCCACTGCCGCCAGCGCCTTTTATCTCAAGCTGCTGTCGGGGCTGACACAGAGTTTTGCAGCCAAAGAGGCGCGGGATCACCTGCTCAAAGCCAAAACGCAGGATGAGTTGTGGAACGCACTGATTAAAG
>CAZITJ010000150.1:0-3229 GCA_964542135.1 uncultured Verrucomicrobiota bacterium | reverse complement strand
TGGGCGGCGGACTTGAACGCGGCATTGCCGGGTTTGAGATGATGGCCGACCTGTCCCAGATGACCATTCTGGGCGCCGGTCAATCGGTCGGCAACGATCTGGAAGGCACGTTTTATTATTTTCCGTGGGATCGGACCGGCAGCCCGATTTCCGGGATGGTGGTTGCCAACGGTGCGCTGGAACCTCCTGAATTTGTGGATGCCATGAACCGGTTTCTGGCGGAGGATTGGGATCCGTCTGTCTGGAGCAAGTACTATCGTGCTCCGGAAAAACTGTATGCCACACAGTTTATGGTGCCGCCGTGCGGTTCGTACACCGCACCGCGCAAATTCGGAATCAAAGAAGCCGACGATCCGAAATTCAAGGCCTGTTTGTGGGCCATTCATTACAAAGGAAAAATCGCCCATAAAACCGGCGGACGCTTCCGGTTCTGGGGGCACGGGGATGATGTGCTGTTTGTCCGGATCGACGGCAGGATCGTTCTGCAGGCCAGCCATGATGATCGCAGTGATATTCAGGATCCGGGCTACTGGAAAAGTGAAGCGGATGAGCACCGGGTGTATCCGCTGGGCAATTCGCATGCGCGGGTCGGCGACTGGTTCACACTGCTTCCCGGCGTGCCGGTTGAAATGGAGGTTCTGGTTTCCGAGGTTCCCGGCGGCATTTTCGACATGATTCTGCTGGTTCAGGAAGAGGGCGTTGATTATCCGGAGAATGAGCAGGGGATGCCGATCCTTCCGTTCTTTAAAACCATGGAGCCGCCGCCGCACATTCTCGATGAAATTAAATACACGCTGATCCCCGGTCAGGCGGATTTGGAAGACGGCCCGGTCTTCAGTGCGTATTAGAGAGGAGGGCCTGATGAGATGCTTTCTGTTTTTTGTTTTGATTGGGCTGTTCGCTTCGACGGCATTTTCTGAAATGCGCGTCTGGCAGGACA
This sequence comes from uncultured Verrucomicrobiota bacterium, assembly GCA_964542135.1. Classification (GTDB taxonomy): domain Bacteria; phylum Verrucomicrobiota; class Kiritimatiellia; order Kiritimatiellales; family Tichowtungiaceae; genus Tichowtungia. The sequence continues at coordinate 2,289 of CAZITJ010000150.1, read as the reverse complement.
AAAACGGACAAACCTATACCGCGGAGTATGTTCGGGAGCTGTTTGACAAAGTGACGCTGCGTCTTGAAAGCGGAGACGAGGTTCGCCTCGATGTTGAAGCGTTGTCGGAACACGATCAGAAATATCTGCGTGTGATGGTTCCTCCGCAGATCGAGATTGACTGTCGCGTGCACCGGGATTATCAGGAACCGCCGTGGGATCTCTGGCACGGAGACAATGCGGTTCTGACCCGGGTTCAGGCCGAGGTATCCATTCGCAAAGTCAGCAAGCGGCGTTTCACAAGAAGGCTGTTTGCCGAAATCTATGTGATTGCTGAAGAAGTGGACGGCGACCATTACGTGCTGCTCACTAAAACGGAGAGTTCCTTCGTTTTTTCGGATCTGAATGACAATCGCCATCAGTTTGTTTCCGAGCCGTACACGACCCGGGTTTACACCGAGTACAATGGAATTCAGCGTCGCGGAGAGAAATATCACGGCTATCTGGTCGTCATCAAAGACGCGGACGGCAACATTGTGAAAACGGACACCGACATGGACGACTGGATTACAGATCCGGATGTTATGGCCAATTTGAACGATCTGGCCCTGCGCGGTGCACCCTCTGTCCGCAGCCGCCATTTTGATCGAACGGGACAGAAAACCAAGGTTCCCCGCCCGAAATTCTACCATCCCGGAAACCGCTGATCACCTTGCGGGGTATCAGCGCAACCCTTTTTAAGTCAAAGGCCGACCCCATATAAACTGTCAGGAAAGGTGTTCAGTCATGCATTCGCATTTTAAATGTTATATAACGACATTTTCGCTGGCGGCACTGGTCTTGTGTGCGACAGCGCAGGAGCGTATTTCGCTGTCAGTGGCCTCCAGCAATGTGGTTGTTCACTGGACCGGTGTGTCGAACAACACCTATCGCATCAGCTGGACACCCGCTCTCAGTAACGGATTCCAGGTGCTCAAAACCCGGATTCCTTGGACGGCAAACAGTCATGTCGACCCGATGCACAAGGGGCATACCAAAGGGTTTTACCGGCTGGAGAAACGCCCCTCGTCGGATTTTTCCACGATGCCTCAGGCTGTTGCTCAGGACGTGGCCGACCGGGTTATGTATTACAATGCAACCGGCGGGAACTACCCCCTGTATCTGATCTGGGAGGCGATGCTGGAGGTCGGTCGGGTCACCGGCGATCCGGCCTATTCCAACTATGTTTTTCAGATCGTGAACAATAAGCCGGGCTGGGCCCCGGGGGATTCCATTGAATATGACAGTCCGCCGTTCTGCCATCTCGATTACAAACTCTATCAGATTTCAGGAAATACGAACTATCTGCCCAACTTTATTGCTCAATCAGAAATTTACCGAACCAATCTGACCCGCTCGGTCGAAGGCGCGATCCAGCACGACCCGAACTGGCCGCCCGATCCGGATGGGCAGCACGCGCTGTTGATCGACCGCATGCAGGACTATGCCTCCCGGATGGCACAAACGGGCCTGCTCACCGGTGACACCAACTGGTATGCCGAGTGCGCATTGCAGTTTCGGCTGTACAGGCAGATTCTGCGCGATCCGGTTTCCGGCTTGTACAGTCAGGGCAGGGGCTTCATAGAGGACGACCCGGATGAACTGTCGCCCGGCGCCTGGTCCCGCGGACACGGCTGGCTGTTGCGCGGGATGGTGGACTCGCTGATGGCACTGCCCCCCGGATCAGCCGAGTTTACCGAGGTGCAGGGGTACCTCCAGGAAACCGTTGATGCCCTGCTGGCCGTGCAGGACGAAAGCGGCATGTGGCATCAGCTGCTGCATCTGCCGTTCAGTGAAAGCTATCCGGATTCCACCGGAACCGGTCTGATCCTGTACAATATCGCCCTGGCCCTGCATGAAGGGTTTTTGAGCGGAGCGAACGTTGAACAGGCCTGCGAAAAAGCCTATGACGGATTACTGAATTATGTCACCGCTGACGGGCTCATCCTGCAGGCCTGTCCGGGGCCGGGACCTCTTCGCGAAACGGAATCGTATACGCGCACACCGGGCCGTACGGAAGACGGCGAAAGTCACGGGCCCTTCTGTGTACTCTTTGCCTGTGCGGGGAAAATCCTGCTGGGGCTGTAGTGCAGGCCGACCGGCCGTTTTCAAGACGGAGCGGATTCGGGTTGCTGCACGCTACCGGGGTGGGGACTGGACGATCTGATGTTTCAGCTCGGTCTGCAGGTCGCTGCGGTTTTCTTTTCGGGCGAGTGTCGGCGCCGAAGCCCGGTTGCTTCAGGCCGAACTGGACATGTTAACCGACGAATC
>CAZITJ010000149.1:0-3294 GCA_964542135.1 uncultured Verrucomicrobiota bacterium | reverse complement strand
CGGGCTCAATGAGGTGGTAAAATCCCTTTGCCCATGAAAATATGCGAAGAGCCAAAATCTCTATCCCCATTCGCGAAAATTGGCGTTCATTCGCGGTTAAAAAATCACTGTTGATCCAGTGAATCCTGTAAAACAACGGCCCCTGTTTTTGCGTGGTTCATGGAGAGGCCGGCGCGGGCCAGAGGCAGGATGCCTCTTCTACGTTTCCAGACATTGGAAACAATAGTTAACCGGCGACGCCGGTTTTATCGCCACTCGTGCTTCGGGTAACGGCCTTTGAGCTCTTTTTTGATCAGCGGATAGGAGTTGGCCCAGAAGGATTTCATGTCGGTGGTTTTCTGCTGCGGGCGCTGGTTGGGCGCGAGCGCTTCGACGACGACCGGAATCTGCCCGAACCCGATGCGCGGCGTTTCTTCGAGTCCGTAGAGTTTTTGAATGGTGGCAGAAAGGACGGGCGGCTGGCCGGGTTCGTAGCGCACGCGTGCGCCGAAGCCGCTCGGCAGCGTGATTTTTTCCGGCGCCTGTTTGTCGACCATGTCGCGCTGAACCGGTGTCAGCCACGATTTGACGACGTTTTTAACCGGGCGCTCTTTGAGATCCTTGCGGCAGACGGCACCGAAGCAGATTTCCTGGATCATGGCTTCGCGGGCTTCGTCATCGATTTCGGGAATTCCATAATCCGGGCAGTTCTGCGCCAGACAGTTGACGCGGTTGATCCATTTTTCAATCTGCTCATCCCATTTCGGCAGGCTGAGCCGTCCGGCGAGCACCTCGCCGGCGATGATTTCGGCGGCTTCCTGTTCGTCGACTTCCTGCGAGTAGATGGCGTCGAGTTCCAATCCCCGGAACTCGGTCCAGCGCTTGGTGACGACCCGTTTGAGCATGGGGTTGAAGATGGTTTTTTTGTGCGCGTCGATGTCGTCGGGGAACAATTCTTCGAGCCATTCTTCTTCGATGGCGGTGCAGAGGCTGAGGCGTACGTTGAGCTCGCGGCTGCCCTCAATCTCGGCGATCTGTGCGGCGACGAACAGATCGGCGTCGCGCACGACGCTGTCGCGCTCGAGGTCGCCGGCGCGGCCGTGGACGACTTCGCAGTGCAGGGTGCCGGCGTCGCGCCGTTTGGCGACCTGATCGGAAAAGGCGGTGAGAATGCACTTCTGCAATTGAAAATCTTCGGGCGGGCGACGGTTGATGGTGAGGCCTTCGCGTTCGGCGATTTTCAGAAACCGTTCGTAGAGCGGTTTAACCTGCCGGGCGGCCGCGCCGTGAATGCCGAGACGGCGGCAGGCGTCGGCTCTGAAATTGTTTTTCTCGGCGTAGACCCAGGCGCGCATGAGGCGTTTGAAGTCGGAGATGTCGTCGTTGCCGAGCAGGTCGTCGCGCTGTCCGCGCGTCTTTTTGCCCTTGTTGCGCTCGAGGATGCTGCGGCCCTGCGTGAGTGCGGCGATCAGGCAGGCCTGACGCACGCATTCATATTCTTCGCCGGCGAGCAGCATGCGCGCGTAGCGCGGGTGCATGGGAAACAGGATCATCCTGTGTCCTAATTTGGTTATGTTTTCATCTGCATCCAGTGCCCCGAGGTCGGTTAATAACGTTCGTGTTTTTTGGAGTGACAGCTCATCCGGTTTTTCCAACCATTGGAAATTTTTAATGTCGGTGATGCCGCTGGCTTTCAGCGTGAGGACAACCTCCGCCAGATCGTGCCGCAGAATTTCCGGCAGCTCCTGCGCGGGGCGGGCGGCGTGTTCTTTTTCGGTCCAGAGGCGCATGCATTTTCCGGGGGCGGTGCGGCCGCCGCGCCCGGCGCGCTGGGCGGCCGAAGCCTGGGAGATGCGCTCGACGAGCAGAGTGTCGATGCCGCGGCGCGGATCGTAGCGCGCGATGCGTGCGAGGCCGGAGTCGATCACCACGCGGATGCCGTCGATGGTAATCGACGTTTCGGCGACGTTGGTGGCGACGACGACTTTGCGCCGGCCGACATCACCGACGGCGGCGTCCTGTTCGTTAGCGCGCAGCTCGCCGTGGAGTGGAAGCACCGCGAAGTCGCGCGCGCAGCGTTTGCCGCGGATGGCTTCGACGGTGCGGGCGATTTCATAAGCGCCGGGCATAAAGACCAGTACGTCGCCTTCGGCTCCGCCCTCGATCGCTTTTTCAAAAGCATCGGCGGCGGCTTCCCAGACGGGGTGGTGGTTGAAGTCGATGCGTTTGGGTGAATACTCGATCTCGACCGGATACATGCGGCCTTCGCTTTTGAGTTCGCGGCATGGGGCGAGGTAGTCGCGCAGCGGCCCGGCATCGAGCGTGGCCGACATGACGATGACCTTGAGGTCGGGGCGTTCTTTTTGCAGGAGCAGGGCGCGGGCGAGGGTGATGTCGCCGTAGATGTGGCGCTCGTGAAATTCGTCGAAGATGACGGCGGAGACGCCTTTGAGCTGCGGGTCGGAGAGAAACTGTCGCAGCAGGATGCCTTCGGTGACGTAGCGGATCATGGTGGTGCTGGAAACATGGCGTTCCATGCGGACCTGATAGCCGACTTCGCCGCCGAGTTCGACGCCGCGCTCGAAGGCGACGCGTTTGGCGAGCAGGCGGGCGGCCAGCCGTCGCGGCTGGAGGACGACCACTTCGCCGGGGCCGGTCGCGCCGCCGTCGAGCACCATCTGCGGAATCTGGGTGGATTTACCCGATCCGGTCGGCGCTTCGATCAGCAGCCGGTTTTCGCTGCGCAGCGCTTCGGTCAGCTCGTCGCGCAGTTCATAAATGGGGAGTTCTTTGGGATTCATGGGCAGGAGAGTGTACCCATTCGCCGCCGCTTTACAAGTTTGTCAGACACAATGACAACCCCATCTTGACAAAAGTCGAGTTCCCTGTACATATTTCGCGGCAAATCTGCCTGCCCGATACGACATTCCGGAGAGGGTCCCCCGGGCCTTTAACCGATTTGCCGACATCCAATCATGAAATCAAACGTTTACCGGTTGAAGGATGGGATCGCTGCCGCATCGCCTGTGTGCAGGCGGTATTCCCTCCGGCCTTTCGCGCTGCTTTTGCTGCCGGTCCTTCTGAGCGTGACCGGCTGTTTCTCCGTCCCGGAAAATGCCCGGCTCACGCTTCCTGAGGGTGCGAGGCCTCTCACGGAACCCTTTGAAGCAGCAACGACCTATCCCTGTCAGAAGACCGACTTTCTGACGTATGCGGAGCTTGAGTCGCTGGCGACGAATCCCTGCCCGTCCGGAACGCTGCGCGATAAGCTCGTCCGATTCTGGGAAACCCCGATTATTTCCAATGCGGCATGGG
>CAZITJ010000148.1:0-3303 GCA_964542135.1 uncultured Verrucomicrobiota bacterium | reverse complement strand
CCCCGACACCCGCCGCATCAAGAATACGGCAGAGATGCCCGCCCACAAATCCGTTCGCTCCGGTTACCAGCACGTTCATTTGGAAAGCCTTTCCACCAACTGCATACAATTTTCCTTCGTGATCAAATTCACTTCCTTCGGCCGCTCAAGAAACGGCAGGACATCCGCACGAACCGTATTCCAGTCCACCCCGTTAATCCGTTCCGACAGGACCGGTGGCAGTGTTTCCGCCGAGAGAAGAGAACCCTCCCATCCGGTTTGAGTCAGTGCCGCATTCAGCAGCATAAAATTCGGTGCCGGCCAGGTTCGGTCGGCAAGGTACCAGACCAGATCATACCAGTCACGCCCCTTCGCGTATGACCGCGTTAAAACAGCGTGGAATTTGCCTGCCAGCAAAGAGGCTTTATCGTAATGAGTCACGTTCACCGTCACAAAGCGGCGGCAAAGAGTCGTTGCGGTTTTCGCCCCGGCGGGCGGATGGGTGTCCACGTCGAGCTTGATGGAAAGCACTTCACTCGGGTGCGGGGAGGCCCCGGTCTCAAACAGAAGCCCCGGGAATTTGATAAAGGCCGAGCGCACCGCTTTATCCCGGGACACCTTGATGCTGACGGCGTAGCCCTCTTTTTCAAACGTTCCCTTTACCTTGCGAAGGGACTCTTCGAACAGACCGGGGCGATTCGGGTCAATCAGGGAAAAATCCAGATCTTCAGAGTAACGCGGCATTCCGTAGAGAAAGCGCAACGCCGTTCCGCCCAGGAAAGCCCAGTTCAGAAAAGCGCCCTGCTCCTGCAGTGCCTGCAGGGTGCGGGCCTGCAAATATTCCCGGATTCGGTTGGTTTTCTGAAGCGGATCCCGTGTTTGACCCGCCAGCTGAAAAAGAAACTCTTTCATAAATCAACATACTCCTCTTCCGACAGCACGGCGTCCAGCCGGTTCGCCGCCCGGATCAGCTTGGCACGTCCGCTGGACGAAGCCATCCGACGCAACCGCTCCATATCCAGCCGCTCCGGGTGCTGAATGCGCAGGCTGGACAAATAGTCCGCCGTGTCCGCACCGGGGCTCAGATAAATCAGATCCAGCAGCGCTTTCTCAGGCGAGGCCACAAACGCGGTCTGTCCGTACGACAGGTCGGCGCAAACATACCCTGGAAAAAGACTTTTTTTAACATGCTTAAAAACAAAGCTTCCAGCCGGGGTGTTCAGCTGTCCGGGACGTCCGGTGGTTACACTGGTCACGACCGGAACATATTCCGGAATCAATCCATACCAGGCCAAGGCCGACTGCAAACTGACATACGACGCACTTTTCAAGCGATTCGCCAGCAGAAAGGGATGGGCCGGCTTTTTACGATACGGTTCCGCCAGCATATAAATTGACCGGCGCAGTTGAATCAGCTTGCCCTCATTCACCCAGCGGGAAAGTTGACGTCGGATATCGGCTGAGTCCTCTCCATGAGTCATCAAAAGTGATGATGAAAAAACCGGCTCGTCGCCCACAACATTCAGGAGGCTTCCAAATTTCATAGCGTGAAGTTGCCATTTATGGCGTTTTAACGCAACACTTTGTCCAAGTCCGTTTTTACGGCTCTTCGTATTTTTGTGGTAAAACAGGGAGCTCTTCTACCACCTGCTTGCAGCCCGAGCTTTCGGGCCGCTGCGCTGGAGGGACTCCGAGGGGGTAGAGAGCAGAACGGGCAATAAACGGCAAATATCGTCCCACAAATCCGTTCGCTCCTGTCACGAGCACGTTCATTTTAATATCTCTCCACTGCTGTCCCAAAGTTTAAGTGTATGATTGATGCAATGTTTTAAAAAGGAGTGAATTGCAACTAGAATCGGCTCTTGCCGACTTAAACCGGCGTTCAGGTTATCCCACGGATAGCAGAGCCGTCCCACAGATGCCGGACGCATTAAGAAGGGCGTAAGATAATGGAGAGGGGGTTCAATGACTGCGGCAGAAGACGAAATCTGTCTATGCTGTACGGTTCTTCCGGAGAATTCCCATCCGTGGTACAAATAGATTACGTTTTATTAGTGTCTGCGTTTTGGAAAAAATCCCGATTTTACAGGCGTTTTGGACTGCGGAGCACTCAAACGAGGGGGGCGACTTCTGTAACCAGTTTTCATTGCGGAACTAATATTGGGACGCTAATGATATCTCTCTGTAAACCGCCAAATGCTCGCTCACAATTTTTTCGATTGAATATTCGCGTCCCGCGAGCTCACGACCCGCCAACCCGAAGCGACTCCTCAGCTCACGATTTTCAATCAAGCGCTGAATGGCTGCCGCCAGCGCATGCGCGTCACGCGCGGGCACCAGCAGGCCGGTTTTATCCGGCACAATTGCATCCCGACAGCCCGGCACATCGGTTGTAACGATCGCCCGCCCGCAGGCGGCGGCCTCGATCAGCACTTTCGGGAGCCCTTCCCGATACGATGGCAGGACAACCAGACTGGATGCGGCAAAGAAGGCGGCGACATTGGACTGATACCCAACCACTTCAACATTTCCCCCGGCATTCCATGCGGCCAGCTCTTCCGGGGAAACCGACGTCGGGTTCCCCGGATCCATATCGCCCGCCAACAAAAAGCGGGCCTTGACTCCTTTTGCATGAAGACTCTTTGCGGCCTCAACGAATTCCGCTACGCCCTTATCTTTCAGTAGACGGGATGCAAAAACCACAACGGGAGGGCCCTCTGGTTCAGGGCGAACGGTATAGTGATTCAAATCCACGCCTGATCCTTTAATCAATACCGAATCGGCCGGACGAACCGCGTTTAATCCCTCCAGTATCCGGCGATCATCCATGTTCTGGAAAATCACCCGAATGTTTTTATGTCTCAAAGCCAGGCGGTACAAGCCCTGCACCAGTCTGCGCAACGCCTCCCCTTGCGTCCTTCGATCGGTAAAAACAGCACCTAATCCGGAAATAGCCGCAACCACGGCGGGCACATGGGCCAGACGGGCGGCCAGCCCGCCGTACAGAACCGGTTTAATGGTGACAAGGTGAACCAGATCGGGCCGTACCTGACGGAACAGGCGATATAACGCCGCAATCGAGCAGACCTCCCGGAGCGGATTGCCGCCGCTCCGTGAGAGCGGGATCGCGTGATAAGTCAATCCAGCCTCGCTGATCTGCCGGACCGCCGAGCCGTCCGGGGTCGCCACATGAACCTCAAAACCGGTTTTTTGCGCCTCGAGCGCGACCGGCAGCCGGTGCGACAGAAAGAACGCGGGACAGTTAATAATAGGAAGCGTTTTTTTGATTGTTAAAATTTAGGTGTGTGGTCTCCACGTCCGGCC
>CAZITJ010000147.1:0-3348 GCA_964542135.1 uncultured Verrucomicrobiota bacterium | reverse complement strand
CCGACTCCGGCATTTCACTTTACAATCCGCCTTGTAACAAAAAATCATATAAAGAAATTGACAGGGTATAAAAAAACAGCTTTTTTTGCTTAAAAAGCGATGCGGGCTCGAAAAAAAACGTATTCAGGAACAGAAGGTGCTTGTAAACAAGGGACCGATTGAAACAGGATTGATTTTATAACCTTTAACTGTTGAGAGTAATTCTATGGTATTGGCGGGAGACAGAGTGCCGATGTTCAAATTGCGGCCTTACCGCAGTCTGATTGTCGGGGCCATTCTGGTTTTTATTGTCGGCGGGCTGCTGTCGGCTCACTGGTACATTGAAGACGCCTATGTGGACAGCAGCCGGGCCACCCTGATTCTGATCATCACGGTGGTGCTGACCCTGCTTTTACTGATTGCGGCCTTCTCCCGTTTTCTGATGCGGCATCTCTGGCATCATCGCCCCGGCTACAAACGCGGCTGAGAAGCGGGCCTTCGGGTACATCCGGGCGTCACCGCGCATCCCGATCTGCAATTTACTTGTGACCGCCGCGGGATGTTTCTATAAATTCCCGATGCAAAAAACAATTCTCTCAAAAGCCGCCCGGACCCATCTCCGGATCTACGGCCGGGAGGCGGAGTGTTCCGCCTGGGCCCCGGGCCGGATCGAGGTGCTTGGAAATCACACCGACTACAACAACGGAACCGTGCTGGCCGCCGCGATTGACCGCGGGCACGGCTTCTGCATATCACATGCCGCACACCCCGGCATCCGGCTCCATGCGGTTGACGTGGAACAGACCGCAGAGTTTACGACGGCAGATCAAGACAAAGTCGAAGGCGCCGGCTGGGCCGATTATGTGAAAGGGGTTTTCTTTCTGCTGCAGCAGAAGCTCGGGCGGGAAATCGACGGACTCGACTGTACGTTTCTCGGCAACATTCCGATGGGGGCGGGCCTTTCCAGTTCGGCCGCTCTGGAGGTTGCGGCCGCCACGGCGCTGACCGGCCTGCTGGAGGTACAGGTCGATCCCAGGGAGCTCGGTGCACTCTGCCGCGAGGCCGAGCACCGCTTTGCCGGAACCAACTGCGGACTGCTCGATCAGTTTTCCAGCCTGTTCGGCAAAGAACACGCCCTGATGCACTGTGATTTTCAGACGCTGGATATTTCAACAGTCCGTCTGCCGGAAAACATCCTGTTTCTGATTGTCAATCCGCACGTTCAGCACAGCCTCTCCGATTCGCCGTACAACGAACGCCGCCAGCGCTGTGAACAGGCCGCACAGGAGCTCGGCCGCCTGCTTCCTCATCCGGTCGGCACACTGCGGGATGTCTCGCCGGACGAATTTGCCGCCCGTCGCGGGCAAATCGATCCGGCGGCCGCGCAGCGCGCCGCCCATGTGATCGGCGAAATCGACCGTGTGGAGCGCGGCGCGGCGCTTCTTGAAAACGGACAGGTTCAGGCGTTCGGGGACCTGCTGTTTGAGTCCCACCAGAGCTCTGTTGAAAACTTTGAAAACTCCTGTTCCGAGCTGGACCTCGTGGTGGATGCCGCCCGCAAGGCCGGTGCATACGGTGCCCGCCTTTCCGGCGGCGGATTCGGCGGCAGTGCCATTGTCATGGTTGCTGCCGGGCGCAGTGAAGAAACGGCCGGGCGAATCAAGGCGTCCTGTGCCGAAGCCGGTCTGTCGCCGGACATCCTGACCGCCGTGCCGTCTGCCGGGGCCGGAATGGTCTCGAAACCCTGAGTTTTCAGGCACCGCAGCCCGCCGGCCTCTTCGCGCTACCCTCTGTTTTGACTTTTATGCCGCCGACGCTGTCAGCCGCCGTTCAGCCTGCAGAGGGTTCGGCCAACCCGGTGCCGCCGCGTACGCTTCACGGATGATGCGGGCTTATTTTTGGCAGGATGCGAAGAAGGCCTGCATTTTTCCTTTCAGGTCCTCTAACACCTCTTTGTATTCAGGGTCATTCTGCAGGCTGACGGTTTCGAGCGGGTCTTCTTTGTAATCGTAGAGCTCGACGGCTTCAACAAGAGACGCATCGAATTCTTGGGTAGAGCGCCAGCCGTTTTTCATCCACAGGGTCAGCCGGTAGCGGTCGGTGCGCAGGCTGTAGCCCATGCGCTCGTTTGCCCGCGGATATTGACTGATGGAATAGTCTTTCACCTCGACGGTCGGGTCGCGCATGACCGGAACGAGGCTCTCGCCTTCGAGTTCATCAGGCACATCCAGCCCGGCCAGATCACACAGGGTGGGGAAGATGTCGACAAATTCGGTCATCCCGTAAGCCTTTTGTCCGCCCTGATAACCGGGTGCAGCGAACATGAGCGGCACTTTGGTTGCCTGTTCAAAGTTGCTGTGCTTGCACCACATGCCGTGGTCTCCCAGATGCCAGCCGTGATCGCCCCAGAGAACAATAACGGTATTTTCAGCAAGCCCCAGCTCATCGAGTTTATTGAGCAGGCGGCCGATTTGAGCATCAATGTAGGAAACGCAGGCATAGTAGCCGTGAATCATGCGATATTGGTCTTCTTCTTCCAGCGGCGTGTTCCATTTGCGGGGAATGTCGGTATAGCTTTTCAGTTCACCCCATTGGTGATAAGCGAAGTCGGGAGAATGAGCTGCCTGCTGCTGAAATTCCGCAAGTTCAAGCTCATCCCGATCATACAGGTCCCAGTATTTTTTCGGTGCCACAAACGGGAGATGGGGTTTGCAGTAGCCGACGGTCAGAAAAAAGGGTTTGTTCTTTTTGGATAGTTTTTCCATGAGCCCGATATGATATGTCGTCTGTGCTCCGTCGACATAAGCGTCATCCGGCACATCGAGGCATTCGGTGGACGGCATGGCATCATGGTTTCTCATCCAGTCAAACCGGGTGCGCCAGTCGGAGGGCGGAATATCAGCCTCCAGCATTTTATCGTATACCTCATGCTCGCGTTCTCCCTGATAGAACGCACTTTCATGCGCAGGGACGCGGAAGCCTTCGGCATAGGGAAGAGCCCCTTTGTGGCGAAATGGAATGCTCCAGGAAGGAGGATGTTCGTTGCGTGCGCCGTGCATCACCTTGCCGGAGCCGGCGGTTTCATAGTCGTTGTCTTTGAAATACTCCTGCATTGTGAATGCATCCGGACATTCGTCCAGCAGTTTGGCTTTCAGATCCCATATCCGGGTGGTGTCGGGGCGCAGGCCGGTGAACATACTCATGCGCGACGGAGCGCAAACGGCTTGCTGGCAGTAGTTGTTCATCATGACGGTTCCGCGCGCGGCCAACCGGTCGATATTCGGGGTGATGATTCCTTCATATCCGTAACAGCCCAGAGCCGGCTTCAAATCATCAATGGACAGAAAAAGGACATTGGGTTGTTCTTGT
>CAZITJ010000146.1:0-3371 GCA_964542135.1 uncultured Verrucomicrobiota bacterium | reverse complement strand
GTCTCCGCGGCGTGAGGTTTTGCGGCGAAGGGTGCTGAGAAGATTGGCACGATAGCGTTCGAGGCGGGCTTTGGCGGCGTAGCCGAGCACCCAGACGGTCCACGGCCGGCCGGGGCGCTGCCATTCGAGCTGGCAGTGGAAGGTGGGCGTGGCGCCGAGATAGTCTTTGAAGCGTGAAAGCGCGGCGAGCGGGGAGCCGCCGAAGTTGATGTACCAGTCGCGGCCGACCTCTTCATAAACGGCGTCGCCGGCGCGGGCGTAGAGGGCGGGCACGAGGCCGGGTTTGTCGTGCGCGGCGCCCATGCGCCAGAGGTAGGCGGTTTTACGGACGGAGTTGAAAAGCACGGAGACGACGGCTTCGGGGTCTTCCGTTTCGCCGGGCGGGAAGGCCCCGAAGAGTTTGCAGATGCCGGCCTGGCCCATTTCGAAGGTGTGGGCGGCCAGCGCTGAGCACCACGCATCCGGCGCGCGCCAGCTGAGTTTGGAGAGGGTGTTGTCGTGCAGGCGGTCGAAGGCGGCGATGGAGGCTTCGTTCATGGGCAGCCAGCCGAAGGTGTATTCCTCGCGTTTAATGCGGTTGGCCTCATTGCGTTTGGAGCGGTTCATGCGGCTCCAGCAGCTGTCGTCCGAGGGGCTCCAGACGTGACAGGCGACGCGCAGCACCTTGTAGCCGCCATAGACGAAGCCGCGGATGTCGGGGAAGTCCGGCGGCAGTTCGCACTGGCAGACGTCGATTTCCTCTTTGCCGGCGCGCGACAGCGTGTTGAGGATGTCGAGCCGTTTGGAGTGGAGCTTGCGGTCGCCCTCGCGGTCGAGCGGCGGGGCCAGCATGGGGCCGGAGTAGAAGAGCGGAAAGTTGGAGCTGTAACGGATGCCGAGGCGGCGGCGCACGAGCAGCGCCCAGCCGGCGAGCAGGCCGTCCTGTTTGGGGTCCACAACGGCCAGCCGGACGAGTTCGGCGGCGGGTGTTTCGTTCGCGGCCAGGGTGCGCAGGGTGTCGGAATAAAGGAATTCACCGCCCTGTGCGGAGGTTCTGGCCAGCTCGTCCCAGAGCGGTTCCGTTTGCGCATCAATGCGGATCACCTTGTATTTTGCCATAAGGCGGAAGATAGCGGGAAATCCTGCAGCGGACAAGCCTGCGGTGCGGGCTAACGCTTTTTGAATATAGAGCGGCTTTGCGTTTGACGGGCGGCGACGGCGGTGCAAGGATGCCGCTTCAATCTTATCCGGAACCGAAGGAGTGTATGGGATATGAGTGACTGGATCGGCCATGAATGCGGCATCGCCGCGATCCGGCTTCTGAAACCGTTCGACTATTACGTCGAAAAATACGGTTCGCCCGCCTTTGCCATCAACCGTCTCTACCTGCTGATGGAAAAACAGCACAACCGCGGGCAGGACGGTGCAGGCGCCGCCGTGGTGAAGCTTGGTGCGAATCCCGGCTGTCCGTTTATCTTTCGCGCCCGCTCGGCGGATAAAGATCCGATCGGGCAGGTGCATAAGCATATGCTCGATTCGCTGGCCGAGTCGCAGGAACTGAATCCGGCGCACGCGGACGACCCGCGATGGATTGCGCGCCACGCCAAATTCGCCGGCGAGCTGCTGCTGGGCCACCTGCGCTACGGAACCCGCGGACAGGGCGGTCTTACGTTCTGCCATCCCTTCCTGCGACAGAGCAACTGGCGCACGCGCAATCTGGTGCTGGCGGGCAATTTCAACCTCACCAACAACGATGAGCTTTTCCAAACACTCGTCGGGCTGGGACAGCACCCGCGCAGTGAAACCGATACGGTGATGGTTCTTGAAAAAATCGGCCACTTTCTCGATGAGGAAAACGACCGCCTGTTCCGCGCGTTTCGAAAAAAAGGACTGGAGCGCACAGAGATTTCCGAACACATTGCAGCGAATCTTGATTTGCTCGGGGTGCTGAAACGCGCAGTCAAAAATTTTGACGGCGGCTACACCATGGCCGGGATGATCGGCAACGGCGACCTGTTTGTGATGCGCGATGCCTGCGGCATTCGCCCCGGCTTTTTCTATCACGATGAGGAGTTTGCCGTGGTTGCCTCCGAACGGCCCGCCATCCAGACCGCGTTCAATGTGCCGCTGGAAACCGTGCAGGAGATCCGGCCGGGTCACGCGCTGATTGTCCGCCGGGACGGTGAGATCGTGCATGAGCAGATTTCAACGGTGGAGACCGTGGCGCCCTGTTCGTTTGAACGCATCTACTTTTCGCGCGGCACCGACCACGATATCTACCGCGAGCGAAAACAGCTCGGACGGCAGCTCACAGAGCCGGTCCTTAAAGCCGTGGACTACGATCTCGACAACACGGTTTTTTCCTACATTCCCAACACCGCCGAAACCGCCTTTATGGGCCTGATCGAAGGCGTGCGGGCCTATGTTGCGGAGCGTGCGCGTTACCATATACTCAATGAACCGAATCTTTCGGCAGAACGCATTGACGAGTTGATCAGCTATCAGCCGCGCATGGAAAAAATCATGACGAAAGATGCCAAGTTGCGCACATTCATCACCGCCGATTCCGACCGGCGCGATCTGGTTGCTCAGGTGTACGACACCACCTACGGCGTCGTGAAAAAGACCGACACACTCGTGGTGCTCGACGACTCCATCGTGCGCGGCACCACCCTGCGCGAAAGCATTCTGCGCATCCTCGACCGCCTGCATCCCAAACGCATCCTCGTCGTCTCGTCCGCCCCGCAGATCCGCTACCCCGACTGCTACGGCATCGACATGTCCAAGCTTCGGGATTTTGCGGCGTTTCAGGCCGCCGTCGGGCTGATGCGTGACCGCGGGCTCGAGGCGGACCTCCAGGCAATCTACGAAAAATGTAAAACCAGCCTCAACCTGCCGCGCGGCGAGGTGGCCAACGAAGTCAAGGCGCTCTACGAGCACTTCACCCCGCAGGAGGTTGAAACCAAAATCGCTGAGATCCTGCGGCCCGACGATCTGCAGGCCGAATCGCAGGTCATGTATCAGCGTCTCGAAGGCCTTCACGCCGCCTGCCCGGACCACAAAGGCGACTGGTATTTTTCCGGCGACTATCCCACCCCCGGCGGCAACCGCGTCGTCAACCGCTCCTTCATCAACTTCATGGAAGACTCCGACGCCCGCGCCTATTAAGAATGGAATTCTGGAATGTAGTCGTCTCGAAAGCCGGGCGATCCAAAAATTCATGAAGAAAAATTTCGTCCGGAAAACGAATGTTGTAATATATTCATAATAAACATATTACACAAAAGGGATGAATTTGCTCGTAAAACAAAAATCATGTCAACAGCCTTTTGTAACAATTTTTAACAACAGATAATAAAAATTCTTACCCCGGGTAAAAATATAAGATGCAT
>CAZITJ010000145.1:0-3520 GCA_964542135.1 uncultured Verrucomicrobiota bacterium | reverse complement strand
GGTCAACGACCCCGGCTACAGAAGACGGTTGCGACAAATTAAATAGAATGCACTCTAAACGTAGAGCAAGCGTCCTTCGGGATGAACGTGAATCCCGCTTGCTCCTGAACGAGCGCGATCCATCCTCCGCCGAAGTCTTTGGAGGACAGGCGGCTCGTTCTATTTTTTCGCCATCGCGGCGCGGACGCGCAGGCGCAGGGCGTTGAGCTTGATGAAGCCGGTGGCGTCGGACTGGTCGTAACCGCCCGCTTCGTCGAAGCTGACCAGCTCCGGGTTGTAGAGCGAGTCGGGCGAGCGGCGTCCGACAATGTGCACCCCGCCCTTGAACAGTTTTACGCGCACGTCGCCGGTGACGGTTTCCTGGCTCTTTTCGATCGCGGCCTGCAGCATTTCGCGTTCGGGCGCGAACCAGAAGCCGTTGTAGACCAGCTCGGCGTATTTCGGAATGAACCCGTCGCGCAGATGCATCACTTCGCGGTCCATGGTGATGGACTCAATGGCACGGTGCGCGTGGTGCAGGATGGTGCCGCCGGGCGTTTCATAGACACCGCGGTCTTTCATGCCGGTAAAGCGGTTTTCGACAATGTCGATGCGGCCGACGGCGTGCTCACAACCCAGTTGATTGAGTTTGCGTAGCAGTGCGGCGGGTGAAAGTGTTTCGCCGTTGACGGACACCGGGAGGCCTTTTTCAAAGCGGATTTCAACGATTTCAGCTTCGTCTTTGGCCTGCGACAGCGGTTTGGTCATGCACCACATCTCTTCGTCCGGCTCGGTCCACGGATCTTCAAGCACGCCGCCCTCAAAACTGATGTGCAGCAGGTTGCGATCAGTGCTGTAGGGCTTTTGGGCGGAGACCTGGCAGGGAATGCCCTTTTCTTCGAGATAGGCAATCATGTCTTTGCGGCCTTTGAAGTTGAAGACCTCCGGCATGCGCCAGGGAGCAATGATTTTGATGTCGGGCTTGATGGCGTAGGCCGTGAGCTCAAAGCGAACCTGATCGTTGCCCTTACCGGTCGCGCCGTGGCAGATGGCCTCGGCGCCTTCGGCGATGGCAACGTCCATCATGCGTTTGGCGATCAGCGGGCGGGCGATGGAGGTGCCAAGCAGATAGGCGCCTTCGTAGATGGCGTTGGCCTGCATCATCGGGAAGATAAAATCCTTCGCAAACTCTTCGCGGACGTCGTCCACCACGCATTTGACGGCCCCATGCCTGAGCGCTTTTTCTTCGAGGCCGTCGAGCTCCTCCTCCTGCCCCACGTCAGCGCAGTAGCAGATCACCTCGGCGTTAAACTGTTCCTGCAGCCAGGTCAACAAAACGGTCGTGTCCAGACCGCCGGAATAAGCCAGTACAACCTTCATCACTCGTTCCTTTCGTCACTCGTTCCGGAATGATGGATGAATGGATATGTGCATGACTGGAAACCCATCAATCCTCTATTCCTACATTCCATACGTCCTCTTCAAAAAGGGATATCGTCGTCGAATTCGGCGGGCGCCTCGGAATCGTCCGGGATGGGCGGGCGGTCGGCGTCTGCCGGCGCGGCGGCGGCCTCCGTGTCCCCTTCGCTGTCGATTCGCCAGGCGACCAGATTGTTGAAGTAGCGCCCGTTGTATTCGCGTCCGCGGATGTCGAAGGTGACCTTGACGGTCTGTCCCTCCTGCAGGCCGTCGAGCAGACTCATTTTGTCTTTGTGGAATTCGAAGCAGATTTCCTGTGTGTATTTACCGTCTTCGACCGCCAGCACCATTTCGCGTTTGCTGAAACCGCTGGAAAAGGTCTGCGGTTCCTGAATGAGTTTAACTGTTCCGCTTGCATCATACGCCATATCTATATGTCTCCTGTTCTTGAAAAAACAGCAGTATCCGGCAACGGACGCCGGATTTCAACCCTTCTCGTTTTTTTTGCGAAACGAAGTGAGCCATTCAGTGAACGGGGGCTGCTCCGCAAGGTTGACAATATGCCCCTTTTCCACACGCAGAGGCCGGCCGTTCAGGGTGAGTTCAAACGGCGGGGTGCGTCCGAACAGCCAGTCGGCGGAAGCCAGCGCGGCGGCACGTGTGCGCAGATCGTCCTCCGGGATGATTTCGTCGCGGCCGTACACCGCTTCATCCGCAGACCCGTACCGTGTCCGAAAGGTTTCGATGAGGGCGCTGCAGAGCGCGTCAACCGTCAGATCCGGCGCGACGCTCGACAGGTTGGCAACGGGCATCGGAATCGAGGCGACCGCCCGGGTTCTGATGCCGTCGAATTCGGGGCCGAGGCAGCGGCGGAGTCGATCGAGATCAGAAGAAACCAGCAGCGTGCCGTGGTGCAGCGTGCGGTTGCGGCGATGACAGAATGCGTGTCCTGAAAATTTCAATCCATTCACAACCAGCGCGTTTTTCCGGACTCTGGACGCGCGGATGCCGAAGGATTCCAGGGTTTGGAAAATCAGTTCATACTGTTTTTCTTCGCGGTACTGCGTGCGCGGAACGATCACGCTGAGGTTCAGGTTGCCGGCGTCATGACAAACGGCGCCGCCGCCCGAAATGCGCCGGGCGAGCCGCAGCCCGTCCGCTTCCATTCCGGAGAGCCGGCACTCGCGCCACGGATTCTGGTTTTTGCCAATGACAACACAGGGATCGTTGACGCACAGAAACAGCACCGGAAGCCGGGGCGAGTGATCGAGCAGCCACTCCTCAGCCGCCAGGTTGCGATACACGTCGCGCGTTCGGGTTTTTACGATCAGCATGCCGCGGTTTTAGCACAGCTTCACTGTGGGCTCAGCAAAAGAAGGGCGCAATTTTGCCTGTTCGCGCCTGCACCCGGCTGGTAAAAACAATCCTGTTTTAACGCTGGAGATCGTATGGCAAGCAAACTCAAAAACGGCGAGACCCTTTTATTTATCGGCGACAGCATTACGGACTGCGGGCGGCGTGAGCCGCAGCACGCACCGCTGGGGTGCGGCTATGTGCAGATGGTTTACGACATGCTGACCATCCGCGAACCGCATAAACACATCACGGTGCTCAACCGCGGCATCGGCGGCAATACGGTCGCCGATCTGCGCAGCCGCTGGGCGGACGATGTGCTCGCACTCAAACCGGATCAATTATCGATCAAGATCGGCATCAACGACCTGAACCAGACCCTGTGCCAGGGCAACAATCTGACTCCGGACCGGTTTGAGGAAAACTACGATTCCATTCTGGCGCAAACCGTCAAACGGCTACCGAAGTGCAGGCTGCTGCTGATCGAGCCGTTTTTTATGAGCCGCGACACGTTCAAAGACTCGTATCGTACGCAGGTACTGCGGACCCTTCCGGACTACATTGCCGTCGTGCGCCGCATGAGCCGCCGATACAAAACCCGGCTGGTGAAGACCCACGAGCTGTTCCAGGCGCAGCTGAAATATCATCCCCTGTCGGTCTTCAGCGCCGAGCCGGTGCATCCGAATTCGGCCGGACATCTGCTGATTGCCGAGGCGGTGTACAAGGCGCTGTCACGCTAGCCTGATCTATTCATAAAAATGGGCGAAAA
>CAZITJ010000144.1:0-3571 GCA_964542135.1 uncultured Verrucomicrobiota bacterium | reverse complement strand
CAGAGGCCGGAGAAACGACGGCAATGGAGCGAAGCGGAATGGCAATCACGGTGAACCGCAACCGAAGCGTCTCGCTACCTTGAAATTTCGATCCGCAGAACAAGGAATGTCGAAATTTGAAGGGAAGATTTTAACCACCCGTTCGCTTCCTTCTTCGCTGAAGCTCCGGCGGACGAGTCGCTCACTGGAGCAAACAGCCGAGGAAACAGCCGAGATATTTTTATAGAACCTTCGAATGAAGGTTCTATCCTCAGAGCCCTTTTTCCACGATTTCCTCACGAACGTTTTCGCCTAAAACTTCAGGTCGGCCTTCCCTAAACGGGCGGCGAGTTCATTGAGTACGCGTTCATCATCGTCGTCGCCGGCGGATTCAAACACGGCACCGAAGCGGATGAAGGCGCCGACGTTGTCCCACGGCACCGTGGAGATGCCGACGTTTTCAATCAGATAGAGTGACGCCTCCTCGGCATTGGCAAACGTCGTGTCCCCGGCCCCTTTCGGCGCTTTGGTATAGAGGAAAAACGTGCCGCCGGGCATGTTGGCGTCAAACCCAACCTCGCGCAGCACCTCAACCATGCGCCGCAGGCGCCGTTCGTAGTGGTCGCGAATGCCGTCGGCAAGCGATTGGTCGGCGATGCCGGCGCAGGCCGCTTTCTGGATGGCGAGAAACTGTCCGCTGTCGCAATTATCTTTAACGGTCGCCAGCGCATGGACTGCCCAGGGTGCGCCGCAGAAAAAAGCGAGGCGCCAGCCGGTCATGTTGTAGGCTTTGGACATGGAGTGCATTTCCAGCGCACACTCTTTGGCCCCGGGTCGCTGCATCAGCGACGTGCGCGGACCGTCGTAGACCAGCGTGGCGTATGGCGCGTCCTGAACGATCAGGATGTTGTGCTTCCGGGCGAACGCAATGAGTTCGTCGTAGAATTCCGGGGTGGCCACCGCGCCGGTGGGGTTGTTGGGATAGTTGATGTAGAACAGCTTACAGCGGTCGGCGAGCGCCGGATCGATTTTCCCAAGGTCCGGAAGAAAGCGGTTTTCCTCGAGGAGCGGAATATCGACCACGTCGGCCCCGAGGTATTTGGAGTGGGTTGCCATCACCGGATATCCAGGGACCGTCTGAAAAACGACATCGCCGGGATTGACAAACGCCAGAGGAAGCATGGCCAGCGCAGGCTTGGTGCCGATGCTGTGGTTGATTTCGCCGGCGGGATCGAGCTCCACACCGAAGAACTTCTTCATGTATTTTGCCGCGGCTTCTTTAAAATCCGGTCCGCCGTTATCGGCATAGCCGCGGTTTTCCGGCTTGTCCACTTCTTTCTTGAGCGTTTCGCGAATGGGAGCCGGTGCCATACGGTCGGGTTCGCCGACGCCGAAGTCGAGAATCTCCACATCCGGATTCCGCTCCCGGGCTTTGGCCTTGGCGCGTTTGATTTTCTCAAACTTGTAAATTTCGTTGGATTGTCCGAACTGTTCTCCACCGATCCGTTCAGCGAAGAGTTTTTGTGCTTTCATCATCTATGGGATCCTTTTTTTTGTGTTGCTGTGAATTAAAACGGTTCACCGGAATCGCTGCCGCGCCGAAGCGGGTTGCCTTTGGGGATCAGCCGGTCCAGTGCTTTTTCAAAGGCTTCGCAGGAAAAGCCGGAAAAGGGAATGCTCACGTCTGAATTTTCCAGCACCCCGTTCTCAATGGACAGATTTTCGCGGAAAAATCCGATCACCAGCTGTTCATTGCGCACGTCCGCTGCCAGGAAGATCAAATCGACAATCTTTTCGCGCGGTCCTTTAAATTCTTTTGAGAAAACGTACTGCATGTTGCGGGCATATTCTCCATGCACGGTAAACTCTTCATCACTTTTACTGTGATGGTATCCTCTTGCTGCCAGGATTTTTTTCATGGTCTGTTTGAACAGCACGCGACGGTCTCCTTTTCATCCGGTTCGAGGCGCAAAACGGTAGTCAAAACCGAATGGTTTTGTAAACAACGAAGTCGGACTATCCTAGAGCATTTTCGCTTTAATTTGACGTTACTGTAGGCGCGGTCGTTGACCGCGCACCGGGGTCACCGACCCCGGCTACAGAAGATGGTTGCAACAAATTAAACAGAATGTGCTCTAAGAAGAGGCCTCCGGCTTCCCCGGCTGCATGGAACCCGGGGTCTCTTGGCCTCCTTGAACCGCTGCAGCGGGTCGTCTGCGGTTTTTCCTACAGAAGATTGGCTGCTTTTTCGGCGATATCGGAGCGCACCCCTTCCGTCAACAGCATATGAGCCGCCAGTTCTTCACCGCGGAATTTTTCCACGACCGCGCTCAGTCCGCTGGAGAGGCTGTCCACATAGGGATTATCAATCTGGTACAGATCGCCGGTCAGAATGATTTTTGTGTCGTGTCCTGCGCGGGTAATCACCGTTTTCACCTCGAGCGGGGTCAGATTCTGCGCCTCGTCGACGATCATAAACTGATTGGGAATGCTGCGCCCGCGAATATAGGTCAGCGGTTCCACATCGATCAGCGGATTGGATGTCAGCAGGTCGCCGCCCTTCTTGCTGTGCGGATTCGCTGCGCCGGCACGGTTGTGCACAATCAACTCCAGTGCATCATGAATCGGCTGCATCCACGGGTCCAGTTTTTCCTCCATGGTACCGGGCAGATAGCCGAGATCTTTTCCCATCGGAAACACCGGCCGCGAGACCAGCAGCCGCTTGTAATACTTCGTATCCATGACCTGATGGTACCCGGCGGCAAGTGCCAGCAGTGTTTTACCCGTACCGGCCTTGCCGCACAGCGTTACCAGTTTAATGTGATCATTCAGCAGCGCATCCATCGCAAAGCGCTGTTCGCGATTACGGGGCGTAATCGGCGCCCCGTCGCCGATGGCCAGCAGTTTGACCACCCGGTGGGTTTCGGCCTCATAGCGTGCGAGCATGGTCTGTTTGGGATCCTGAGGATTCTGCAGGGTGACATACTGGTTGGGCTGGAGGTCGTCCATGCCGGGAATCACCGCGTGCCCCTCCCGGGCGAAAAACCCGATGGCCTCTGAATCGGCATCCAGCACCGCCTGTCCGCTGTATCCGCCGTCCTCATCGCGCCGTTTTCCGTTTTCATAATCCTCGGCCTCCAGCCCAAGAGCATCCGCCTTCAGCCGCATATTAATATCCTTGCTGACCACCGTGCACGGCACGGACGGATCGGTCATGCGCACAGTCTGAGCCATTTTCAGGATCAGGTCATCCGCGGAGAGACGGGTGCCGAAGGGATCGTCGGGATCGGCGAAAATCACTTTAATCGTTCCGCCGTTCTCCATGCGTACACCGTCGGAGAGGCGTCCTTTTTTCCGAATCTCATCCAGCGACCGCGAGACCTGCCGGGCATTGCGGCCCCGCTCGCTCATTTCCCGTTTGAACTGGTCGATTTCTTCGAGAACCTTCAGCGGAATGATCACATTGTTCTCTTCAAAGCGATGCAGGGCGGTAGGGTCGTGAATCAGAACATTGGTATCCAAAATAAAATTTTTCATGGACGAACTCTAAAAAAACCACGCCCAGCAGAAAAGGTTATTTTCGGGGACGGCC
>CAZITJ010000143.1:0-3577 GCA_964542135.1 uncultured Verrucomicrobiota bacterium | reverse complement strand
CCTTCTTGACCTGCGCAGCTTCAGCGACGCATGGTTTGTGTTCTTTGCGTTCCTTCGCGGTTAAAAACAGCCCCGTTTCCAAGGTTTGGAAACATTTGTTCCAATGTTTGGAAAAACCGGAACTTAGACCCCGTAGAGGGTTTCTTTGAACGGTTTGGCGAGGGCGTCGATGTCGACATCGACCGAGCCGTTGACGGTCAGTTTTTTCTCCGAAGTCACCACACCAATTTTCTTCATTGGTAAAGCATCGAAGATGCCTTCGAGGTCGGCGGCCTTTTCAGGGGCGACGGTGACGATGAAGCGACTGTTCGATTCAGAGAACAGCGCCGTTGCGGTATCGAGTTTTCCAACCATTGGAAGTTTTTCGAGATCAACATCCGCGCCGAGCTGTCCGCCGATGCAGGCGAGTGACAGCGACACGGCCAGTCCGCCCTTGGACGGTGTGGTAGCCGACTTGAGCAGCTCCGCATCAGTCGCTTTGTTCATGGCGGCGTAGATTTTGAGCGCCTGCTCCCCGTCGACTGCCGGAACCGTTCCGCCGTAGTGGAGCGGGGTGCCCTGCTCTTCGGCCAGCATGCGGTAGTAAGCCGACGCGCCCAGTTCGTCTTTGGTTTCACCGATCACATAAATCAGGTCGCCCGCGTCTTTGAACGTCATGGTGACCGCTTTCTTGACGTCGTCGATCTGCCCGATGGACGAGATGAGCAGCGTCGGCGGAATGGAGATTTTCTTGCCGCCGCGCGTGGAGTCGTTCTTGCAGGAGTCCTTGCCGGAGACAGCGGGTGTTTTATAGAGCGTGGTGTAGTCGTAGAGCGCTTTGTTGGAGCGGACGAGCTGCGCCATTTTGTAGGCGCCGTCCGGCGTTTTGTCGGACTCAACGGGATCGGGCCAGCAGAAGTTATCAAGAACCGCAATGCGATCCATCGAACCTCCGACAGCGATGATGCGGCGAACCGCCTCGTCGATGACCGATGCGGTCATGTCGTAGGTGTCGATGTCCGAGAACCACGGGTTGATGCCTTCCGCCAGAACCGCGCCGCGGTCGTTGTCATACTCCACGCGCATGACGGTGGCGTCCGACGGAACGTCGGCGTTGACGCCGACGTAAGGCTTGACCACAGAGAGGCCTTTGACCTCGCCGTCGTACATGCGGCTCTTGTACTCGCGCGAGCAGATGTTCAGATCGCCCATCAGCTTCGTGAGCGTTTCGGAATAGTCGTCGGGTTTTCCAACCATTGGAACCGGGATGTCCGGTTTTTTCCAGACGCCGGGCATGACGAGCGTCGGACAGCCGGTTTCGTAGAGAAAATCCATGTCGAGGCTGGCGATCACTTTGCCGTCATATTTGACGTTGAAGTAGCCGCTGTCATTGAACTGCCCCATAAAGGCAACGTCGACATCGCGGCGTTTGGCCAGCGCTTCAAACTCTGCGCGTTTTTCGGGCTGGACGGCGAGGGTCATGCGCTCCTGCGCCTCGGACACCAGAATTTCCCACGGCTGGAGGCCTTCATATTTCAGCGGCGCGTCCTTCAGCTCGCACTCGCATCCGCCGGAGTATTTACCCATCTCACCGAAGGAGCAGGAAATGCCGCCGGCGCCGTTGTCGGTGATGCAGCGGAACAGGCCGAGGTCGCGCGCTTCGAGCAGGAATTCGTAGAGCTTGCGCTGGGTAAGCGGATCGCCGATCTGCACCGCCTGCGCCGGCGATTCCGTGCGCAGCTCCTCGGACGAGAAGGTCGCGCCGTGAATGCCGTCTTTGCCGATGCGCCCGCCGATCATCACCGTCCAGTCGCCGGTTTCCACTTCTTTGCGCTCGGAGGGGCGGTCGTTTACGTTGACCGGCAGCGTGCCCATGGTGCCGCAGTAAACCAGCGGCTTGCCGAGGTAGCGTTCATCAAAACATTCAAAGCCGCGGCTGTACGGGATACCGGACTGATTGCCGCCGTCGATGACGCCTTCGTGCACGCCGTCGCGAATGCGGCGCGGATGCATCAGGCCTTCGGGAACCTTGCCCTTATAAAACGGCGAGCCGAGGCAGTAGCCCCAGACATTGGAAACCAGCGCCGCGCCCATACCGGTGCCGAGCGGGTCGCGGTTGACGCCGACGATGCCGGTCATTGCCCCGCCGTAGGGATCGAGCGCGGACGGCGAGTTGTGCGTTTCCACTTTATAGACCAGATGCAGATCTTCGTTGAATTTCACCACGCCGGCGTTGTCGGTGAAGACCGAAACGAGCCAGTCGATGGACTCCGCTACTTTTTTTGTGGAGGCTTTGACGTAGCTTTTGTAGAGCGAATGAATGGTTTCGGCTTCGCCGGTCTCTTCGTCCCTGTAGTGGACCGTTCCGGCAAAAATTTTGTGGGAGCAGTGCTCGCTCCAGGTCTGGGCGATGCACTCGAGTTCGACATCCGTCGGCCATGCGGGCAGCCCGAGTTCCGCACGATGGGCTTTGACGTCGTCGCGCAGATAATGGGTGCGGATGGTGCGCATCTCCTCAAGCGAGAGCGAGAGGATGCCGGCGGACGAAATGTTCATCAGTGCCGCATCGTCATCGGGAAGCTCAATGGTGCTGACCCGGATCTCCGGGTGGTCATCAAAAACCGGAACCGTCCTGTCCGGTTCAGCCGCCAGCCATTCCTCTCTGGAAAAAACCTGAATGCTCTGAATCAGTGTGTTGGCCAGCAGGTCTTTGCCGAGATGATCAACATTTTCGCGGGAGAGACTGCCGGATAGGAAATACTGAATACTGGTATAGACCTGCTCTTCCCAGCCCAGCTCACGGCCGGCGATGTCGCGCAGCGCGCCGCGTGCGGTGCGGCCGACATTGTCGGTGACGCCCGGTTTAAAACCGATTTCGAGCATCCAGTCGAACGATTTCGGGGGCGGCAGGCGGTCCATGGCGGACTCCGCCACCACCGGATCGGCAAAAGCGGTCTGCACCTCGGCCGCAGTTGCCTGATCAATATCCGCAACCACCTTGTAGATATCGCGCGTCCGGCAGGCGTCGAGGGTCAATCCGAGCGCGCCCTGCGCCTGTGCGACCACGCCGCGCCCGCGCGCATCCGGCACGCCCTCTTTGAGTCCGATTTCGATTCGATACAACATTACAAACCCTCTTTTTTGACCGCGAATAAACGCGAATGTACACGAATGGGAAAGGGAAACAAAAACCCTTTTTCCAAGGTTTGGAAGAAACGCCATTTCAGCCGGCCGGTCTTTCCAGCGATTGGAAGAAATGACTTCCAACCTTGGAAAATTGGTTCCTCGTAGAATTCAGCGGGAGATTCCCACCACCCACTCCCGGATGGTCGTTGGAGAAAACAGCCGAGCAAGGCAGAGAAGAGTGGAATAAACGGCCGGATTTGGCACTGAAAGCCCATCTGCAAGCCGGCTTGCAAGCGGGCTTTGTGTTCCAAATCAAGCCCGGTTCCCGGGCGGCTTCGACGGACGAAGCGCTGTTTCCACTCCTGCCCGGATTCCCCCTCGGAGCCTCTCGGGGTTCCTCCAGCGAGCCTGCGAGCGGGTGGTAAAATCCCTTTGCCCATGAAAATATGCGAAGAGCCGGAAAATTTATGGG
>CAZITJ010000142.1:0-3838 GCA_964542135.1 uncultured Verrucomicrobiota bacterium | reverse complement strand
CCGAGGTGCGCGGCTGGCTCGAACGGGGTGAGATCGACGCCCTGCCCCTGGTGGGGCGGACGCCGGAGCGCGAGTTCCTATTCGATTTCACCGTGCCCTACATGTCGCTGCACGGCGCCATCGTGGTCCGGGCGGAAGAGACCGGCATTCGCGACCTGGCCGATCTGAAAGGCCGCCGGGCGGCGGTGATGAAAGGCGACAACGCCGAGGAATTTCTGCGGCGCGAGGATCGCGGCATCGACATACGCGCCACGCCCAGC
Organism: uncultured Verrucomicrobiota bacterium; assembly: GCA_964542135.1. Classification (GTDB taxonomy): domain Bacteria; phylum Verrucomicrobiota; class Kiritimatiellia; order Kiritimatiellales; family Tichowtungiaceae; genus Tichowtungia. The sequence continues at coordinate 3,578 of CAZITJ010000142.1, read as the reverse complement.
TTCGAAATTGCCCTGCGGGAGCTGGCCGATGGCCTTCATGACGCGGTGGTGATCCAGCGGCTGGTGGCCCTGCGCCTGATCCAGAAGACCGGCCTGACCGATCTGCGGGTGCTCGACCGGCCCGTTGAAGGCTTCAAGCAGGATTTCTGTTTCGCCGTCCGGGAGGGCGACCGAGACACCCTGGCCCTGCTCAACGAGGGACTGGCCATTGTGATGGCCGACGGGACCCATCGCCACCTGCACGCCAAATGGTTCGCCGCCCTTCAGTTGCCGTCGGACCGGCCCATTCTGGTGGGCGGCGACCGGAACTTTCCCCCCTATGAATTCCTGGACGACAACGGCCGTCCCGCCGGCTACAATGTGGACCTGACCCGCGCCATCGCCCGGGAGATGGGCCTGAACGTCGAGATCCGGCTCGGGCGATGGCCGGAACGGATGGAGGCCCTGAAGGCCGGAAACATCGATGTGATGCAGGGCATGTTCTATTCGCCCGACCGGGATCTGCATTTCGATTTCACCCCGGCGCACACCGTCACCCATTATGTCGCGGTGGTGCGCAAAGGCCAAGGCCCCGCGCCGGGAACCGTCGAAGCGCTGGAGGGCAAACGCATCGTCGTCGAAAGCGGGGACATTCTGCACGATTTCGCGTTGGCCCACGGCCTGGAAAAACAGACCACCGCGGTGGCCGACCAGGAAGAAGCGCTGCGCCAACTGGTCAAGGGCGAACACGACTGCGCCCTGGCGCCGCGAGTCACGGCGCTGTTGCTGATCCGCAAGCACGGATGGTCGAATTTGGTTCCGGCGAAAAAATCCCTTTTCGCCCCGGAATACTGCTACGCTGCGGCCAAGGGACAAAAAGCATTGCTGGCCCAGTTCAGCGAAGGCTTGAAAGCACTGGATGAAAGCGGCGAATACCGGCGGATATACAAAAAGTGGCTCGGCGTGTATCAGAAAAAGCACGAATCCCTGGTCGCCGCGCTGCGCTATTCGGCCCTGGTGATCGTTCCGCTGCTGGCGGTTCTGTTGGCCGCCTTTGCATGGAACTGGGCGCTGCGCCGACAGGTGGCGGAAAAAACCAAATCCCTTCATGAAAGCCTGGACCGGTTTCAGTATGTCTTCGAATCCGCCAACGTGGGCAAGTCCATCACCCTCCCTACGGGCGAGATCAACGCCAACCGGGCCTTTGCCGATTTTCTGGGATGCGCGCCCCACGAACTGGAGGGCAAACGGTGGCAGGACCTCACCCCGGCCGAAGATGTCGAAATAGCCGAAAAGACCATCGCCCCCTTGCTGGCGGGCAATTCGGACTCGGTCCGTTTCGAAATGCGCTACATTCACAAAAGCGGTCAATATTTATGGGCCGATGTGAGCGTGGTCATTCGGCGGGACGCCGACGGCGCCCCCCTCTATTTTATGACCACGGTGGTGGACATCAACGCCAAAAAACAGGCCGAGGCGGCGCTGCGTGCAAGCGAGGAATATCTTCGGGCCATGATCGCCTGCTCCCCCGTGGCGCTGTACGCCGTCGGCCCGGATGGAAACGTTCTGAGCTGGAACCGCTCGGCGGAAAGAATCTTCGGCTGGCGCGCAGAAGACATCATCGGCAAGCCGCTGCCCATCGTGCCCGACGATAAACGCACGGAATTCGACGCATTGCGCGGGCAGGCGCTGAAAGACGGCGGTTTTTCCGCCAAGGAGCTGATGCGGCAAAAAAAGGACGGCGCCCTTTTTCCCGTCAGCCTTTCCGTCGCGCCGCTCAGGAGCGACCGGGGCGCCGTCATCGGCATTTTGGGCGCGGCCGAGGACATCACCGAGCGCAAAGCATACGAAAACCAACTGCGCGAAAGCGAATTGCGCTTTCGCGCCATGGTGGAAAACGCCCCCGAACCGATTTTTATTCAGACGGAATTGCGCTTTGCATATCTCAACCCCAGGGCGATCGAGCTTTTTGGAGCAGAAGATGTCCATGAGCTGCTCGGCACGCCGGTGATGGAAAGGTTTCATCCCGATTTCCACGAGCAGGTGAAAGCGCGCATCAAAGCCCTGAATGAAGACCGCAAGTCCGTCAAGGAATTGTTTGAGCAGCAATATCTGCGCATGGACGGGTCGCCGGTGTGGGTGGAAACCACCGGGCAACCCATCGTTTACCATGGCAAGAACGGCGCGCTGGTCTTTGTGCGGGACATCACCGCTCGCAAAACCGCTGAACAGGAGCGAAAAAAACTGGAGGCCCAGTTGATTCAGGCCCAAAAGATGGAGTCCGTCGGCCGACTGGCCGGCGGCGTGGCCCACGACTACAACAACATGCTCAGCCTGATCATCGGATATGCGGAGCTTGCACTGGACAAGACGGGACCGGATGATCCGCTGCGGGAGGATTTGAACGAAATTCTCGGCGCGGCCCTGCGTTCGGCCGACATCACCCGGCAGCTTCTGGCGTTCGCACGCAAACAGACCATCACCCCCAAGACGATCGACCTGAACGATACCGTGGAAGGGATGCTCAAGATGCTGCGCCGGCTCATCGGCGAGGATATCGACCTCCTCTGGCAGCCCGGCCCCGGCCGCATGCTGGTCTTCATGGACCCGTCCCAGCTCGACCAACTGCTGGCCAACCTGTGCGTCAATGCCCGTGACGCCATCGCCGGGGTGGGCAAGCTCACCATCGAAACTGGCTATGTCCGCTTTGATGAGGAATACTGCGCCGATCACGCCGGATTCATTCCCGGCGATTTCATCCTGCTGGCCGTGAGCGACGACGGCTGCGGCATGGACAACGACACGCAGAGCAATATTTTCGAGCCGTTTTTCACCACCAAGGGCCTGGGCGAGGGCACCGGCCTGGGACTGTCCACGGTCTACGGCATCGTCAAGCAAAACGAGGGGTTTATCAACGTGTACAGTGAGCCAGGAAAGGGCGCGACCTTCAAAATCTATCTGCCGCCTCATCATACGGGGAAAGAAGGGCCGGCGAAAACGCCGGAAGCGGCGGAAATCCCCGCCGGTTGTGGAGAAACCGTGCTGATTGTGGAAGACGAAGCGGCCATCCTGAACCTGGTCCAACTGATTCTCAAGCGATGGGGGTACCATGTTTTGCCGGCTTCGACCCCTCTCAAGGCTATAAACATGGCCGAAGAACACGTAGGCGGCATCGACCTGTTGATCACCGACGTGGTTATGCCGGAAATGAACGGTCGCGAGCTGGCGGAAAAGTTGCAGGCCCATTGTCCAGAACTGAAGGTGCTATTCATGTCCGGCTACACGGCTAATGTCATCGCTCACCGGGGAGTTTTAGAGGAAGGAGTGAATTTCATCCAGAAACCGATTTCTAACCGGGAACTAATGATGAAAGTAAGAGAAGCGTTGGAATCATGCAAAAAAAATGATGACAGGTGGAAAGTATGATTGTAGCAATCATGGCTTTAGTTTTGGGTTTAGCGCTGCTTGTCTGGAGCGCCGACCGGTTTGTTGAAGGCTCGTCTTCAGCGGCGCGCCATTTTGGCATGCCGCCGCTTCTGATCGGCATGGTGATCGTCGGTTTCGGCACTTCCGCGCCTGAAATGTTGGTTTCCGCGCTG
>CAZITJ010000141.1:0-4057 GCA_964542135.1 uncultured Verrucomicrobiota bacterium | reverse complement strand
AGGGAGTGTTTATGATCCATTGGCTGAAACATAATGATGCGCTGGGAACGACCAATCGCGGGGTGCCGTGCGAATCGGGGCTGTGTACACTGTGTCGCTCGGACTGCAAAGGAAAGTGTGAAACATGGCTGTCCAGCCTGATCGGTCGCAAACTGCTTTATCCCCGCGATTATCCGTTGACGACGGCGGGATCGGCCAATGTCACATCGCTCGGGGTTGGATACCATGCTGTGCGGATCCAGGGATACGCCTACGGATCACACGGTCTGTCTGAAGGGCTGACCCATGACCCGGACGACTGTATTTTCCCGAATGTAAGTGTGGAGTCGGAATTCGGCGGCGAAGTCAAAACGAAATGCCGCATACCGATTATGACCGGTGCGCTCGGCTCAACATTTATTGCCGCGCACTACTGGGACTCCTTTGCCGCCGGTGCGGCGCTGTGCGGATTCCCGATTGTTGTTGGTGAAAATGTCGTCGGCGTTGACCGTGAATCCAGTATGAAGGACGGCAACATTACCTCCGCACCGGAGCTCGACCGACGCATCAACACCTTCATGCGCTATTACGACGGGCATGGCGCCATCATTGTACAGATGAATGTGGAGGATACCCGCAACGGGGTCGCGGAATATCTGGCGGACAAATACGGCGATAAGATTATCCTCGAACTCAAGTGGGGACAGGGGGCCAAGGACATCGGCGGAGAGATCCAGGTGACCTCCCTTGACTATGCTCAGTTCCTTAAGGAACGCGGGTATGTGGTTGATCCCGATCCGACGGATCCAACCGTGCAGGAAGCCTTTAAACATCACGCGATTACAGCGTTTGCGCGCCACAGCCGTCTGGGTTCCACGGATATCGACAGCGCGGCCGGTGTGCAGGAAACCTTTATGAATTCGGTTGCCTATCTGCGCAAACTCGGATTTAAACGCATCTCGCTCAAGACCGGCGCCTACGGCATGGAAGCGCTTGCCATGGCGATTCGTCTTGCGGCCGATGCCAAACTGGACCTGCTCACCATTGACGGTGCGGGCGGGGGCACCGGCATGAGTCCGTGGAATATGATGGATCACTGGGGGGTTCCCTCTTTGCCGCTGCACGCCAAGGCCTACGAATACTGCAAGATGCTCGAGGAGCAGGGCGTCGAGGTTCCGGACATTTCATTCGCCGGCGGCTTCGCGCGCGAGGATCACCTGTTTAAAGCCATTGCTCTGGGGGCCCCGTTTGCAAAGCTCGTCTGCATGGGGCGTGCTCCGATGATCCCGGGGTATCTCGGCAGCAATATTCAGGGCGTGTTCCAGCCCGAAAAACGCGCCGACCTGCATGGCCACTGGGAAGAACTTCCGCCGAGCGTCACGTCCATCGGAACCTATCCGGAAGAAATCTTTGCGGGCTGGGAAGCGGTCAAAAACAAGGTCGGTGCCGACGAAATGAAAAATGTGCCGTTCGGGGCGATTGCGATGTATGGGTATGCCGACAAGCTCGCCTGCGGCCTGCAGCAGTTCATGGCCGGTGCGCGAAAATTCCAGCTCAGCGAAATTACACGCGATGATCTCATGGCCGCCAACCGCGAAACCGCCGAGGAAACCGGTCTGGCCTACATGACCGATGCGCTCGACGAGAATGCGCGCCGTATCATGAAAGGATCGTTTTAACCGTTACAGAATTGCCATCCCCCAACCCCGCCCGCTCTGCAGTGTGCTTCCCGCCGCTGCAGGGCGGGCTTTTTTTCGGCGGACAGCGGTCCCGATCCGTCGATTTTCATTTCTGTCCGCTTGCGTTCTGCGGTGTGTTGAAGGACACTCCGTGCTTATGAGCGAGGTGTTGTATCCGGATCCGCGGGAATTTCAAAAACTGGCGTCGGCCACCATGCCGTTCGGAAAATATGCCGGGCGGCGGCTGATTGATCTTCCCGAGCCGTATGTGGTGTGGTTTAAACAAAAGGGATTTCCGGAGGGCGAGCTGGGGCGCCGGCTCGAAACCGTCTATACCATCAAGGCCAACGGGCTCGACTACCTGTTTCGGCCCGGCGCGCCGAACCCCGAAAGGAAGAGCTCATGAACTATCGCCCTCTGGGCAAAAGGGATGTGACCGTATCGGAAATCAGCCTCGGCTGCTGGACGCTCGGCGGGCTGAGCTGGAAAGAGGGGACGCCCGATGGCTGGGCGAATGTCGATGAAGACGAGGTGATTGCCGCAGTGAAAAAGGCTGTGGATGCCGGGGTCAATCATTTTGATAATGCGGACGTCTACGGTGCAGGCCGCGCCGAGCAGATGCTGGCGCGCGTTCTCAAAAAGCTCGGGCTCAGGAGCGAGGAGTTTGTCATCTCGACCAAGGTCGGGCACTTCCGCGGCACGGCGGGACATGCGTATGAGCCGGCGCATATCCGCCATCAGTGCGAGCAGTCGCTCATTAATCTGAACCGTGAATACATTGATCTCTATTATTTTCACCATGGCAATTTCGGCGAACACCTCGAAGAGGCGGCTGGAACGATGGATGCGCTTGTACAGGAGGGAAAAGTCCGCCTGAAGGGGCAGTCCGCCTATTCAGTCGATGATTTTGAGAGGGCGGTTCCGGTCGTGAAGCCGGCGGTTCTGCAGAGCTGGGGCAACATCCTGCAGCCGGAATTTCTTCTGGCCGGGTCGCCGGTCGCTGAGCTGCTGGCAGATCATCAAATGAGCTTTGTCGCCTTCAGTCCGCTGGCTCAGGGGCGATTGCTCGATAAATACGACCCGGACAGTCCGCCGCAGTTTGAACCCGGCGACCATCGCGCCGCCCGCCCCGGGTTTCAGCCCGACGCATTGCGGGCGCTCAAACCGAAACTTGAAAAACTCAAAGCGCGTTTCGGTTCTTCGACGGAGGATCTGGCCGCGGTTGCGCTGAACTATGTGCTCAGTTTTGCGAATGTCGCCTGCGTGATTCCGGGGTTCCGCAATGAGAGGCAGGTGGCCTGTAATCTGGCGGCGGCCGGCCGTGAGCTGACAGAAGAAGACCGTACGTATATACGGTCGGTGTTTGCCGTATAAGCGCGGGGACGGATGCGCGCTGGTTTCAATGAGTTGGCAACAGGGCCGGCGGCCGGGGAAACAGGGCCGCTTTTGACAGAGAGCCGAGGCGAAGCTGAAAGCAGATACGGATGACTGGAAACAGCGAAAACAGAATAATGCACGCAGGAATTACAGCCGTGGTCGGCCGGACGAATGTCGGCAAGTCCACACTGCTGAATGCGCTGCTCGGCGAGAAAGTCAGCATTGTCAGCGATACCGTGCAGACCACGCGCAATGTGATTCGTGCCATTTTGACCGAAGAGCGCGGGCAGATTGTATTTCTCGATACGCCGGGCGTTCACAGAGCGGAAGGCGAACTGGGGAAAAACCTCAACAAAATGGCGCGTTCTTCCGTGAGCGGATCCGATGCGGTGCTGCTGGTTCTGGATGCGTCGTCGAAGCCGTGGCAGGAGGATGAAGGCTGGATGCGCCGGTTGCTGAAAGAGAACTCGCCGGCGGTCATCCTTCTGAACAAGGCCGACATCAGTACATCCTTTGCGGAAGACTACCGTGCGTTGTGGAAAGGGCTTGCCGAGGAGAAGGGGTCCAGCCTTCAGCCCGTTTGGGTTGAAGGGTCGGCACGGACGGGCAGCGGGTTGCCCGAACTGACCGCTGCATTATTCGAGCGGATGCCCGCCGGCCCGCCGCTGTTCCCTGAGGACATTCTGACGGACTACCCCCGCAAGCTGAACATGGCGGACGTGATTCGTGAAAAATATTTTGAGCGGCTGGAGGATGAACTGCCGCACTGTCTGGCGGTTTGGGTGCAGACGATTGATGAACAGCCGGACCGGTGGCGGATTGAAGCCGATGTGTATGTGGAACGCCATTCCCAGAAGGGAATTGTGATCGGCAGGAAGGGCCGCCTGCTTAAACGTGTACAGTATCAGGCGGGCAGAGAGCTGACAGCGATGTACGGGGTTCCGGTGACGGTGAAGCTGTGGGTGAAGGTGGAACGGGCCTGGCGGAAAAATTTCTGGGTGCTCAAAAAACTGGGCTATGCC
>CAZITJ010000140.1:0-4166 GCA_964542135.1 uncultured Verrucomicrobiota bacterium | reverse complement strand
TCTAATCAACACGAATATGGTTTCCGATTCGTGAAAATTCGTGCAGATTCGTGGGCAAATTTGAATTGACTATGCAGACAACCGAAACACAGTTTTACACGTACGACTCGCTGACGCTCCAGTCCGGAGAAACGCTTGGCCCGGTCTCGATCGCCTACGAAACCTACGGCGAACTCAACGAGGCCAAAGACAACGCGATTCTTCTGTTTCATGCCCTGACCGGCTCGCAGCACGCCGCCGGGTTCAATCCCGACGTGCCGGGCGTGGGAACACGCTGGAATGCGGAATGTCAAACCGGCTGGTGGGAGGACTTCATCGGCCCCGGCAAAGCGCTCGACACCGACCGCTTTTTCGTGGTCTGCGCCAACTATCTCGGCGGGTGTTACGGTTCCACCGGCCCCGCGTCCATTCATCCCGACACCGGCAGACCCTGCGGCGGTGATTTTCCGCATATTCGGTTCAGCGATATCGTCGATTCCCAGCTTCCGCTGTTCGATCATCTCGGCATGGATGTCTTTCACGCCGTGGTCGGGCCCTCGCTCGGCGGCATGCTCGCCATGAATTTTGCAGCACGCTATCCGCGGCGCTGCAGCCGAATTCTGCCGATTGCCTGCGGCATCGAGCCGACCACGCTCACACGCGCCCACAACCTCGAGCAGATTCTGGCCATTGAAAACGACCCGAATTTCCGCGACGGCCATTACTACGACAGCGAACCGCCTGTGCGCGGCCTCGCGCTCGCGCGCATGATCTCGCACAAAACCTACGTCTCGCTGCACGCCATCGAAGAGCGCGCCCAGAATCGATTTGAACGCGAGCAGGATGAGTTTTCCTGGTATAAAATTCAGACGCCGCTCGAATCCTACATCCTCCATCAGGGCCGCAAACTCGTGAAGCGCTTTGATGCCAACACCTATCTGCAGCTCATGGCCGCCTGGTCCGACTACCACCTCCTGCGCGACAGCGGCTTTTCCACCTATGCCGACCTCTTTGCCCGCTGCCGGCACCAGCGCGCCCTGGTGATCAGCATCGACGACGACGTCTGCTTTTATCCGGACGAGCAGCAGTATATTCACCGCCAACTCAGCGAAAACGGGGTGTCCGCCGAGATCGTGACGGTTCATTCCGATAAAGGTCACGACTCCTTCCTGCTCGAACCCGGCCTCTACACCGATGCCATCCGCACCGCGCTGGACCAATAGCTCGCGCGCGAAGCCGCCACGTTTCCAATGTCTGAAAACGTTTTTTCCAACCTTTGGAAAAAAACGGGGGGCAGGACTCCTCTGCTTCCAATGTTTGGAACTTTTGAATTTCCGGTTTGGGGAACAACCCTCATACTGCGGACATGCTGCAGCACCCGTTCATTCTGACGCTTGGAACGATCGCGCACATTGTGATTTTCATTGCGATCACGCTGCATTGCCTTCAGCGGCGGCGCAATGCGAGTGCGACGCTGCTCTGGATCTTCATCGCGTGGTCGTTTCCGATTCTCGGGCCGCTGCTGTACGTCGGCTTCGGGGTCGATCGCGTCAGCGATCGGGGCTATCTCAAACTGCTGGCCAATGAACAGTTTGTGAAGCATCGGCGCGGGACGCGCCGGTCCATGCCCGATGCCTACTGGCATGATTTGCGCAGCGCACCCGCCGCCGATGCGTTTCAGCGCGAAATGAACCGCAGTCTCGACGCCCTGCTGCCGGATCATCCGGCGCTGGCGGGCAATGCCATCCGTCCGCTGGTCAACGGCGATGAAGCCTATCCGCGCATGCTCGCCGCGATTCGCGGGGCGGAGCATCACATTCATCTGCAGAGTTTTATTATCGGTCACGACGCCGTCGCCCGCGAGTTTATGGATGCGCTGGCCGAGCGCGCCGCCGCAGGCGTGCAGGTCCGGCTGCTGTTCGACCGGTTCGGCTCCACCCGCGCCTTTCTCGGCGGACTCTTTCGCCGGTTCAGATCCACTCCGAACTTTTACATGGCCGGCTGGACACAGGCCAATCCGCTCAAGCGGCAGTTTCAGATCAACCTGCGCAATCACCGTAAATGTCTCGTCGTGGATGGACGCATCGGGTTTTTCGGCGGCATCAACCTGGCCGAGAGCAATTGCAGTGTTCCCGGTCGCCCCGCCATTCGCGACTATCATTTTGAGGCCGCGGGCCCGGTCGTGCATGAACTGCAGTTTGCCTTTCTGCGCGACTGGTTTTTTATGACGGGCGAATCCCCCGACCGCCTGCTGACCGCGGCCTGCTTTCCGCCCATCGAACCGGCCGGGGATGTGATTGCACGCATGATCTGCACCGGCCCTTCGAATGAAAAAGAGGTCGCGGTCGAGACGGTGTTCAACAGCATTGTGCTGGCGGAAAAACAGGTGCTGGCGGTTACGCCGTATTTTGTTCCGCCGCCGGACATCCTGCGCGCCCTGCGCTCGGCGGCGCTGCGCGGAATCGATGTGCGGCTGATTGTTCCGCAGAAGAACAATCACATCTATGCGGGCTTCGCCGGACGCGCCCTGTATGCCGATCTGCTCGAAGCCGGGGTGCGCATCGTGGAACGCCGCCCGCCGTTCATGCATGCCAAGGCGCTGGTTGTGGACGGTCGCTTTGCGCTGGTCGGCACCGCCAACCTCGACATCCGCAGCCTGCAGCTCAACTACGAAACCATGGTGGCGGCCTACAGTCCCCCGTTGGCCGATGCGCTCAAGACCCTCATCCATGAGGAAATCGCGGCGGGGGATGAACTCGGTCTGGCCGACTGGAACCGCCGCCCGCGCACACAGCGGCTCATGGAAAATTTCGCGACCCTTCTGTCGCCGGTCCTGTAGAACGCAAGGTCGGACGCCCGGCCCGACGGGCTGCCGGGATTCCTGAACCTCTGCGTTTTTTCATGGACTGGAAGATTGTGTTTCGGCCTGTTTGTGCGACAATACGCCTTGCCCTTGAACGGGGGTGACTGGTTTCGACGGTTAAGTTGAAGCGTCAGTTGCGTGTCGAGGTTGGTCTCCGGGCCTCGTAAAAAGGAGTCCAAAACAATAAATGCTGACGAAAGTTACGCACTCGCTGCCTAAAGAAAGGCGCGACGTCTCTGCCCGGATACCTGCTACGGGATAGAGACGACGACAGCAGGTTGGCGCTGAAGCCGGGGGTCCGGGTGGATGCGCGAGAAAAAAACAGGGCTCTAGCGACCAAGGTGGCCGTGTCGACCGGCAGCCGCGGGGGCGAATCCATATAGGTTGACTACACACGTAGAGGCTGCCGTGACTCTTGATCGGACGGGGGTTCGAATCCCCCCACCTCCACATTTTCCCGGGCCGCGTGGCGGACAATCGCCATGCTCCGGGGACTTGGCTGATCTTTCTTTGCGCGATTTTTTAGCCGCATCCGCAAGCACCACGGAGCCTGCGCGGTGGGCAGACCGAGCTGTTGGCAAGTGCCCAATCACCTGAAAAGCGATTCCCTGTTAATTTACGAACAATGCTCGCTCAGGATATCAACGCCTTCGTGAGGATCAATTTCAAGAGCCTTGCAGATGCGAAGATATTCAAGAATATCCAGGCGCCGTTCGCCTTGTTCAACTTTGTCGATCCAAGAGTGATAACTGTTTAATTTTCTTCCAAGATCCCGCATGGAAAGACCTTGTTCGTTTCTTTTTGTGCGCAGCCACTCCAGCAAAAGAGAGTATTCAGGCGAGTAAATCGTTTTTTGCATTCGTACCCATAATAGGTACAAAAATCGTTGTCTCAAAAATCGGGACATTTTATTTATCGCGCGCTCATTGATCTGATAAAAAGTTTGTTCTACAGATTTTTGTACCCTCAGATAAAAACAAGCGGTCATAAATACTCATAAAATATTAATCGATTTTTGTTTCCGAGAAGCGGAAAGTCGGCAAATATCGGTTGCGCGTTATGTCTCATCCGGGCGGGATAGTGAGAGGAATGAGATGAAGGAGAAGGTTGCGGCGGGTTTGCTGGGTGAGGTTTCCCTCTGCGTGCTGGGTGCGGTGACGGTCGAGACGGTGGATCGGCTGATGATCCAACCGAAGACAGTGGCTTCCTGGTCGGAAATCTTTCAGGCGTACAGCGAGCGGCACGCGAATCCGCCCCTCCCGGATTTCAACCCTCTGGCGGTGTATAAACAGATTCAGGCGGGCGATTTCAGCTTCATGACGAA
>CAZITJ010000139.1:0-4182 GCA_964542135.1 uncultured Verrucomicrobiota bacterium | reverse complement strand
GATTCGTCGGTTAACATGTCCAGTTCGGCCTGAAGCAACCGGGCTTCGGCGCCGATATTTCTTCCTTCATAGAGTTTTGCGGCCTGCCGGGCGACGGCGGCGGCGGAGTCTGTCCGTCCCATCTGCCGGTACAGCTCGGCACAGAGCAGCTCCGTGCGCGGCATCCATTCCATATCGTTGGCATGTTCCGCCAGCAGACGGATGGCGGTCTGGATGGCGGCCTCGGGCTGATCCTGCATCTGCTGCATGCGGGCCTGCAGATAGAGGGTTCCCGCCGGATCCGGAAACGCTGCACGCAGCGTTTCCGCCTCTTCAACCTGTCCGGCAGCGGCGGCGGCCAGCACCAGCGCCTCTCTCGCAGGCCGGCTCACCTCAGCATCCGGATGATGCTTCAGAATGCCCGCCAGGCCGGCGGCTTCATCAAACTGTTCGCTGCGCAGATAGGTGCGCAGCAGAAGCACAAACGAGTCTTCCAGATTATTGGGAAAATCCGCGTAGGGTTCCGCCGGCTCCAGCACCGGCGCCAGTGTCTCAATCACCGTCTGATACTGTGCCCCGTTAAACCGCTCTTCAACCGCATCCGGATCAAAAGGCGCATGGGAAAAATCGATCTGCCGAACATCGTCGATCTCAAAAACCCGGTCGCGGGTTCCGTTTTCCAGCCGTACGGTCAGATATTCCTCGGACCGATCCTTGATACGGAGCCGCCAGGCGCGTCCGTCTGTCCGTGTCAGAACGGCCGGCGCATCCGCCGCAGCCGGTTGAACCAATACGGCGGATACAGCCAGTACAGCAGAGAGCCTCTGAACAAAACGATGCGTCATTCGGTGTCCTCCGATTCCACGGTCACATTGATATTGGTTTGGACGCCCGCCTCAAGGAGCTGTTCAATTTCCTGAACCTCCTCGCTGCCAAGCGCTTTGCGCGCAATGTCAGTCTGCGGCAGATCCTTGACATACGTATCGAAAAGCATCGCCCGGTAGGTATTGCGGACGTCGCCGGCACGTCCCATAGCCTCCAGACAGCGGGCGCTTCCCAGATAGGCATCGGCCGCCCAGTTGCCCTGATTGTATCCTTTATACTGAACGTAGGTTCGCTGATACCAGCCGTGCGCCTTACGCTGGTTGCCCGCCGCTTCATGAGCCCGGGCCAGCCGGTACGCGGCTTCGGCGTAGGTGGCACCGCGCCAGCCGACCACATTAAAAACCGCTTCCAGTTCCCTGATGGCTTCGTCATGGCGGCCGAGACGGGTCAGAGCCTGCCCTTTCATCACCTGCGCCCAGGCCACATCATAATCGGTCCCGTAGCGCGCCTGCACATCGGCGATGAGATCGAGCGCCGCCTCATTGTCTCCGGACTCAAACAGTTCAAAAGCTCGAAGCTTGTAGGCGGAGCGCATAAATTCGGACTCGTCAAAGTTGCGCTTGAAAACATTCAGCAGTTCGTCGGCGCGGGAGTAATCCTCCTGCGCAAACGAGGCTTCGCAGATCGCCGCCAGCACCGGCGGGGCCGCCTGGTCAAAACGGTCGAGTTCGTCCAGCAGCCGGGCACCCAGCTCCGTTTCGGTGCCGTTCATTTCCGCCAGCATGGCCCGCAGGCGCAGGCTTAAAACCGGGCCGGCCCCGGAGGTCAGCACCGCAGAGGCCCGGTCGCGCAGCGCGTCGCTCTGCGCGTTGTTCAGCCGGGTTTTACTGATACGAACCAGATCGCCGATAATGGAATCCACGCCCTGCTGATTCAGGTCATTGCCGTATTCAGCAATGGCCTCGAAATAACGATCAACCGCTTCATCCACACGGCCCTGATTGAGCATGGTTTTGCCGATCCAGTAAATTCCCATGGAAATGTCCGCTTCGGCCTCATAGCGATCCAGATAGTCGTTCACCGTCTGCAGAACCTGTTCATAGCGTTCTTCGGCTTCAAACACGGCGGCCATCTGGAAGGTGGCGTATTTGGCCTGCGCATGCGTGTAGGCCGTGGAAAACGCGGTGCGGTAATCCTGAACCGCCTTGTCCAGCAGACCTCGGGAACCGAGAATGTCTCCGCGCAGACTGCACGCGTCCGGAAAGACCCGGCTGTCGGGATGATTTTCAATCACCGCGGTAAAGCGCTCCAGCGCTTCATCATAGCGTTCCAGTCCGAACAGGCTGGTTCCGCTCTGGAACAGGGCCCCGGCCACCCACTGACCGTCCGGATACCGATCCAGATAGCCGTTCAGCTCGGCCAGCGCCTCTTCATACTGCTCCAGAAACAGCAGGGTAACGGCATGCCAGTAGGTGGCATTTTCCTCCTGATGGGAGCCGGGGAAGGTCTCCAGCACATAGCGGAACCCCGCTTCAGCCTCTTCATAATTCAGCAGCGATACATCCGTGACCGCCTGCATATACCACAGTTCACATTCATATTTTCGTTCCACGCGATCATCGCTCGGAACCAGACTCTTCAGGTACGGCCGCAGCTCTTTGATATCCGTCATGCGGTCGTGCTGCTGATAAAACGCCGTCATCAAATACAGAATCTGCCGGGGAACCAGCCCCTCTTTGTTGCGCGCAAGGTAGTCAAAGCCGCGCTGTTCCACCTCATCAATGCGCTCGAGCGGATCCAGCAGAATACGGACCATGTCGTAAAACGAGCGCGTTCCGATCTCACTGTCCGGGTCGGCCTGATAGACGCGATCAAAAAAGCGGGCCGCCTCCCAGGGACGATTGACCTCATCATACACATAGGCCGTCCGGTAAACGGCTTCGTTTTCGTACGGCGGCAGACTTTCGAGCGTGCGAATCAGCTCTTCGAGCTCAATCACCTCCGGCGGTTTGTCCGCATCGGATCCGTCACGGTCCCGCTCCGACCAGGTCTCTTCGACGAGCACTTCCGTTTTAAACCGCTTGCCGAAAAGCGTTTCATCCATGCGAACCCGGTATTTCTCAGGAACCTGATCCGGTGTAACCAGCCCCTCTTCGAGCTGGATTTCCCACAGCCGGACCGACTGATAGTTAATCAGTTCCTCGCGGGGCATCACCATGCGGAACAGCGGCAGAGCACTGTCGTACTGTTCCGCATCAAACAGCGCTTTGGCCGCCTTCAGCAGCGCCATGTTTACGCGGATATCATAGCGCGCATCCGTATGGTAAAGCTGGGAAATACGCGTCGTCAGCGCATCGTAGTCCTCTTTTTCAATAAGCCCTTCAATCACCTGCATCAGAGCGTACCCGCGATGAATCGGGTTGTCGGTATGATCGGCCACAAAATCAAACGCTTCGATACTGAGAACCTGCATATCCTGTTCACTGTACGCCTTGCCGAGCGTCATGTTGAGAACCAGCAGATCCTCTGTTTCATAGCCGGAGGGATGCCCCTCGGCCTCAACGGCGGCGGCGTCCGTTTCATCGATTTCAACCAGCTCGCCGTATTCATTAAACCGGTACCCCTCCGGGGCGTTGACGGCCGCCGGATCCGGCTCATCGGCCGCGGCAAGCTCCTTCGCCCGCCGGATCTCTTCACGTACATCAGCCGGAGGCCCGGCCAGAGCATGGGTCGTAACCTGCACGCATTCGCTGTAGCGGCCCATCTCCAGCAGCGTCGTGGAAAGATATTGCATGGCATCATGCCACTTCACCGCCGGACGGTTGTCCACATAGGCGCGGAAATACTCCGCAGCCTCACGCAGCCGCCGTTCCTTGACCAGAATGGTTCCGCACTTCATGCGCACATCCTGCGCCATCGATCGGATGCGCTCGGCCTCACTGTCCGCAACCCGCCGCAGATAGGTTTCCAGATAAGGCAGTGCCTCAACGGCTCGTTCCGGTTCATTATCCAGGATTAAATTGGCCTCCCGGATCAGTTCATCGCCCTTCATCTCCTCCATCGGCGCGGCTGCAGGCTCAGCCGCCGTCAGACTGACGGCAAAAAGAAAAAGGACCCGGAACAGTACAGAAAACAAAGAAACGCGTTTTTGTTGCATAATCAGCATATCCATTTTACGACCCCGACGGTCGCTCGACCGCAGGCTGTGCAGCGCGGACGAGCCCGAACATCAAGCCGCAACTCATAACCGCCCACTGCCATGCGCCAAGCATAGGGCGTTTTTTTCACACAAAAAAACACTAAAGTCCATCGCAAACTGCACCGAATTTTTTACAGACAGGCCGTTTAAACGGCGGATGATCTTTTCAAAATCAGGAT
>CAZITJ010000138.1:0-4195 GCA_964542135.1 uncultured Verrucomicrobiota bacterium | reverse complement strand
CACCTTTCGACGCCTCGCATCTGCACCGAACCTGTCGCGTGAATAGATCAGGCTAACCCGTCTTTCGCTGTTCGCGGGCAAAACCGCCTTTTTTCTTCAGCGGCCGATCCGCAAAAAGTTCGATGTTCCGGCGGGAGGCCAGATAGACCGGGAGGTTGATCATGCGACAGCCGCCCCGTTCGATCGTCTCCAGCGGTGCGGCAGAGACAACAAACCCGACCGGTTGCGCCGCCGCCCGTTCGAACATTCTGGAACGTGCCATCCGGCCCTGACTCCAAGGGCCGGGAAAAAATCTCCGCCGTGCTTCCAACCCTTGGAACAATCCGGTAAAAAGGGTTCCACCCGAGACATTTTGTCGAAACCGTCGAGGCAAGATTGAAACAGCAGACCTTCTCAAAAGAGCTGATGCGGATTCGGCGGGAGTTAAAATAAGCGTATTTTTAAAATTACCTTGAAGGTAAATTATAAATGTGTATAAAAGGAAGCGCGCATGGAGTGGGAGTTTGCAAATAAACACCTAAAAGATCTTTATACAAAAGGTACGAGCAAGAAGTTCAAATTCATGGATAGGAAGCTGTGCGTGAAATATGTCGAGCGGATTGAGCAGCTTGAGGCGGCGGAAACCATTTACGATCTTCGTGAGCCTGCTTCTATGGAATTTGAGAAGCTGGAAGGAGATGCAAACCGTTTTTCTATCAGGATCGACAGAAAGCACCGGCTGGAATTTGAGATTGAATTTGAAGATGAGGAAAAGACCTTTGGAACAGTGATGATTGTCACAGTAAGCAAACATTATCAATGAGGTGAAGCATGGGTAAGTATAAACCATTTATCAATCTGGGCCCGGGCGATATGATCCGCGAAGAGTTGGAATACTACGGCTGGGAGCAAAAGGATTTTGCCGAAATTATGGGGCGAACCGAAAAGTATATCAGTCAGTTGATCACCAACAAAGCTCCCGTCACCTACGAGGCCGCCTGTCAGCTTTCCAAGGTGTTTAAGCAATCTACGCAGTTTTGGTTGAACCTGGATGCCAATTATCGTCAGCGATTGCAAGAGTCAGCGAAGGTGCAGGAAACCGAGGCCAAAGCACTGATCTATCGCTACATGCCGGTACGAGGGCTGCGCAGAGCGATTGATCTTCCGCGCCAAGTCGACGGACTGATTGCAGCAGTGAAGGACTTTTGGGGCATTGACGAGCTCGACTTCGGGTTTCTGGAAAAAGAAGCGCAGGTTTGTTTTCGCAAATCCGAGGCTTACCGGAATTTCAATCCCTACTATGCATTAAGCTGGTTGCAGCTTGCCAGAAATTCGCTGGTTGGGAGCAGACCCAAGGTCAAATATAACCGGGCGCGTCTTGAAAAACTGGCCGAAACACTTGCTGATTACACAACGGAAGCTGACGGCATTGAACGGTTTGTTGCCGAGTTGAAGCGTTGCGGTGTGGTGTTTTTTCAACTGGATCATTTCCAGCAAACCTATGTCGATGGGGCATCCTTTTTTGATAGCGGACGTCCGGTGATTGTCTACACCGCTCGTCACGACCGAAACGATAACTTTTGGTTCACCATGGCGCATGAGCTTGGTCACGTCCTGTTGCACGAAGACCATCAGGGGCGCCCCTTCATCGATTCGTTGGATCATTTGGATCTGAGCAACAAGCGGGAAAAAGAAGCCGATGATTTTGCCGAACGCATCCTGAGAAGCAGAGAGGTGCTCAAAGCCTTTCGGGATGTGAAACGCCCCTCTGTTGTAAAAGTTCGCAATGTGGCAGATGAACTGGGGTTGCACCCCGGCCTTGTTGTCGGGTGTCTGCAGCATCACAGAAAAGCCTCCTACACCAGTTTTCATGAGCTGAAGCCCGCCGTGCGGGAGGTGCTGGGGAACATGGATTAATTGTAACGGGTTCCAGGCATTGGAAGAAAAGTTTCCAACCATTGGAAAAAGGAAGAGAGAGTTTGACCGCTAATCACGCGAATAAACGCGGATGGAGAAGCAGGCATGAGTAAAGAATTTTTCAAAAAACAGGAGCCGATAACCGCACTGAAAACCAAAATCTACGAAAAATACATAACAGGGTATTTGCCGAAGCTTTTGATGCAGTTCGGTCGATGCATGATGTTCGACTTGTTTTGTGGCCCCGGAAAAAATGGCGAAGAAAAGGGAAGCCCCCTCATCCTTATGGATCAGCTCAAATATATTTTATCGGCTCCGCAACTCCAGCAACGGAAGGGGTTGCGGGTGGATGTTTTTTTTAATGATCAGGAGGAAGCCTTTATCTCCAATCTGGAAACAGAACTAAGTTCATTGAGCTACGATAGATCCATTGTCCATGTGCAATTAACTCATCAATGTTGTAAAGGTGTTTTGCCAGGCTTGGTGGATCACTATGGCGCAATGAAAGATCCAAAGTTTTTCTTTCTCGATCCGTTTAAGTATTCGGATGTTCGCATGGGCGATTTGAATTCTCTTATGGCATTGCCTTACGCAGAAGTTCTTTTGTTTGTGCCTCTCTTTCATACATACCGTTTTGCAAGCGCCGAGTTTGCGGAAGGACATAAAACCCGGGCCTTTATTGAGGAGTTTACTTCGAAAGGAATGTCCGATTATGCTGACGCATTAGATTATCTGCTATCGATAAAAGAACGGTTGCTGTCGGAGCTTTCCCGGCACGGTGAGGTGCCGTATATTCGCGAAATCCTGCTGGATGCGGGCAGTAAGAAGAACGCTTTGTTTCTTATCACGAGGCATCAGGCGGGAATGCTTTTGATGAACAAAACGGTGCTTAGCCTTACGGACGACGGCCGTGTGATCAACGTGAAAGACGCCAACCAGCCGAACCTTTTTTCATCGGAAGAGATTACCGATGCGTATAGACTTCTATGCCAACGTGTTGAGCACATCATCGAACAGAAAGATCACACAGGAATAACGAATAAACAGTTGGTTGATTTTGTTATCCGACAGGGATACCTGCCTAAACACGGGAAAGATATTATCCAGGATCTCGTCAAACAAGGGCGTGTAAAAGTAGTAACAGAAAAAGAAGAACAGCTGAAAAATAGTCGCGATTGGAACATCGCCGAAAAAATAACGAAAACGACGACCATTTTGTGGGAGCAATAAGATGAAACCAAGCAAGATTGAGTGGACAGAATCAACGTGGAATCCGGTTACCGGGTGTACGAAAATCAGTACGGGTTGCAAGCATTGTTACGCTGAGCGCATGGCCAAGCGGTTACAGGCCATGGGGCAACCGAATTACCGGGATGGTTTTGAGGTGCGTTGCCATCACGATGTGTTGGGTGCCCCGCAAAAATGGAAAAAACCGCAAATGATTTTTGTGAACTCGATGAGCGATCTGTTTCACAACGAAGTTCCGGCATCCTTCATTGATGAGATTTTTTTCACTATGAATGAAACCCCGTGGCACACCTATCAGGTTTTGACTAAACGTGCGGGCCGGATGGCACAGCTGGCCGGGCGTTTTGACTGGTCAAAAAATATCTGGATGGGCGTTACCGTTGAAACGGCAAGGCATATTGATCGCATTGACCATCTGCGGGAAGTCCCTTCAACAGTGCGCTTCCTTTCGCTGGAGCCGTTACTCAGCTCGCTGCCGAGCTTAAATCTGGACGGAATCGACTGGGTTATTGTTGGCGGTGAATCCGGCCCCGGTGCAAGGGCCATGAAAAAAGAGTGGGTTGAAGATCTCAGAGATCAATGCCTGAGCGCAAACGTTCCGTTTTTCTTCAAACAGTGGGGCGGCGTCCAGAAGAAGAAAGCCGGACGATTGTTGGATGAGCGCACCTGGGATGAAATGCCGATAAGTTGACGTAAAGAAATTGAAACCTGTTGGGTAATAATCGGTGTATTTTTCCAAACATTGGGAAAATCAGTTCCAAGGCTTGAAAAACTGTTTTATGAATTTTTGTGTTTTTTGTGGCAAAGAATATTCGCGCCGATTCGTGTGATTCGTGGGCGGTAAAAGGAATTTGAGATGGGTAAAAAATACAGAGTGTAGAGTCAAGCTTTTGCCACTCGCGACCGTGAGAGCAGATGGGTTGTTTCGGGGCGCTTCCCGTTGTTTTTCCAGGGCCTGGAAAAAGTATCCGTTTATTTTTCCAAACATTGGAAATGCAGTTCGCCGTTTTGCAGCTCGGCGCGGACGGCGGAGCCGTCGGCGATTTCGCCT
>CAZITJ010000137.1:0-4254 GCA_964542135.1 uncultured Verrucomicrobiota bacterium | reverse complement strand
AACTTTTTCTGTAATTGCTCAAAAAAACGGATGTTCCCCTCGTGATGCCGGATCGGAGTTGACGAATAAGCAATCTTGTATTTTTCCGCGCAGCGCTGATGCAGGTCGAGATCCTCCAGTCCGGTCAACTCCTCGTCAAAACCATTCAGCTCTTCAAAAACAGAACGCCGGAAAAAACGCGCGGCTTCAATATACGAGCCCGGCGGGTAACAGCTGCGTTCCAGAATTTTGCACTGCGTCCAAAAGCCGTCACCAAACGAATCCTCAGGGATAACGATCGCTCCGACCGTCGGATCCTCCATCAGCGCCAGACATTCAGAAACCATTTCCGGCGGAGCAATCATATCGGCATCCAGACAGCAGACAAAGTCGCCCTTGGAAATCGCCACGCCGTGGTTGCGCTGGGCGCTGCGCTCCGGACCTTTCTGCTCGACCCGCACGCCCAGTTCGCGGGCAATCTCCGCGGTCCGATCCGTCGAGTTGTTGTCGACCAGAATCACTTCCACATGCGGATAATCCTGCGCCAGCAGGCTTTTCAGGCAGGCGCCGATGTCGTCCTCCTCATTGCGGGCACTGATTATGATCGACACGTTTTTTTCGGTTGGTTCCATGGTTTCTAAAAGGCTACAGTCCGCTGTTCAAAATAAGGACACATTATGTTCAAAAACATCACAAAAGCCACGTTTTATTGCTGTTTGATTCTCCTGCTGGCCGGCTGCGGCGCCAGAGAGCCCGGGCGGCCTTATGCGGAGCTTGTTCGCGAGCTGTTTGATCCGCTCAACGCCGCCGACCTGTCTGTGCCGTCCACCCGCCTGATTTCCACCTATGACCGCACCGGCGGCAACGACGATTTCAACTATTTTGAACTCTCCGGCCCTGAAGGCTGGAAGCTGATTGCCGATCTCGACGGGCCCGGCGTGATGACCCGCCTGTGGATGACGGCGATCCGTCCTGAACAGACGATTCGTGTTTTCGTGGACGGCGAACGCTCACCCCGGATCGAGTTTACCCGTGCCGAAATCATGGAGGAACAATTTCCGTTTGCCCCGCCGCTGGCGGCGTGGGAGCAGAACTGTTTTTACTCCTACATCCCCGTGACGTTTCAGAAAAACCTGAAAGTGATGGTGCAGGACCGCGGTTACAAAGGCAAAGGGTGGCCGCGGCTCTTTTATCAGATCAACTGGACGCCGCTGGATGAAACGCCGCAGCCGTTTCCTGAAAAACTGAGCGCGGCAGACGAGCAGGCCCTGCACACGATGGGGAAAAATCCATCGTTTGCCGGCGAAAAATCCGTGCAGACCCTTACTGTTCCGGCGGGACAGAGTGCATCTTTCCAACCATTGGAAGGTCCTGCTGTGATCCGGGAACTTTCGCTGACGCCTGACCTTCAGAAGAGTTTGCGCGGACTGGTTCTGGAGATTCGCTGGGACGGGGCACAGGACCCGTCGGTGGCCGTTCCGCTGAGCGATTTCGCCGCCGGCTCCTTCAGTCGCACCTATTTTCAAACACAGTTTCTAGGCTCAACCAACGATTCGCTTTCGATTCGCTTCCCGATGCCGTTTCGGGAAAGTGCAAAAATTTCGATCCGAAACACGCTTGACCGGCCGGTTGCGGTGAAGCTCGACGCGGATTTCCAAACCTTGGAAACGTTTCCTGAATCCTTTGGCCTCTTCCACGCACAGTGGGCACGCAGTAATCCGGATGAGACCGGACACCCCTTTACGGTTCTGTCAACAAAGGGCCGCGGGCGCTATCTCGGCTGTCTGCTGAATGTGGTCGGTCAGGATCCGAGCTGGTGGATTCTTGAGAGCGATGAATCCATCCGGCGCGACAGCGAAACGGTTCCCGGCTGGCGGGGAACCGGTCTCGAGGACTATTTCAACGGCGGCTGGTATTACAGCCGCGCGCTGGTTCGCCCCTTCCACGGCGTTCTGTCGCGCGTGCCTTTCCAGACATCTCAATACCGTCTGCACCTGAGCGACGCCGTGCCGTTCGACCGCTCGATTGATGTGCAGTTTGAAAAAGGGCCGGAGCAGCAGAGTAAGGGCTGGATGGAAAGTGTGGCATATTTCTACCTCGCGGAGCCGGGTGCGACCTCCGCTCCGGCCGTCTTCCCGCCGATCCCGCAAAATCCGCTGAAAGAACACGTTCTGATGACCGAGCTGCTCAACCATGAGCAGATCGGTGATTTCCGAGGAGCCCGGCGGATGGCCGCAGGGTTGGACGGCGATCTCTGGACCGTCCGCCGTGCCGTATACGATGTGCTGCTCGGGGACGAACCCGATCCGGTTGAACACGTTGCCTCACTGGACCTGACCGACGCGGAGGCTGTCCGGCAGGCGGAGCTTCTTCAAAAATTTTATTCGGACGAACAGACCGGCCTTCTCGGCGTGTTCGCCAATGCGGTCTGTGAGGTGTATCTGGATGGCACACGAATCGGCACCACCTCGCATCCTCAGAAACTGGCCGTGTTTCCGGTCGAGCTGACACCCGGCACCCATACGCTGACTGCAAAAGCCCGGGCGATTCGCCAGACCCCATGGGTGCAGATCTGTTTGCGAACCCATCAGGGCGATATTGTCACGTCTCCGGATTGGGAGTGGTCGTCTCCGAATGACCCGTGGCAGGTATACGGCCAAACCGGAGTCAAAGGTCCGCCGGAAGTTCCGCACATCAAACTGCTTCCCAACGCCTTTGCCGGCATGCAGGCGCAGGCCGTCGGCATCAAGCCCGGTGGATGGGGACAGAAAAAACCGGCGGTCTACCTGCGCAAAACATTCACGATTCAATAACCGCATGAAATTTGTATCCAAGCTGAACCGCGACGGCCTGCTGGCGCACAGCCTGCTTGTTTTGTTTCTGCTGCACATTGGCAGCGCGGCCAACCTGCTGTTTCATATGGCCATGGGGCGCCTGCTGCCCCCCGCCGAGTACGGCGTGCTCGCGGCGATGCTGGGAACGTTTCTGATTTTCTTCACCCCGTTGTTTTTCTCCATCCAAAACACAATCGCGCACTTCTCACGTCATCTCGCCTCTGCAGGCCGGCTGCAGGATGTGCGCTTCCTCGCCTGGCGCTGGACAACGAAGAGTCTGATGATCAGTGCACCCTTTCTCGTGACGGCGATGGCTCTGTCGCGCCCGCTGGCCGCACAGTTCCATCTCGAAACACCGCTGCCGATTCTGATCGTGGCCGTCATCCTGTTTGTCTCCATGCTCATGCCGGTGTTTGCCGGGGCCTTCCAGGGATTGGAAAAATTTGTATCCATGGCCGTGTCGTCGCACAGCTGGACTGTCCTCCGCCTGCTTCTTGCTGTCCCCTTTGTGATGTTTCTGTCGGCCTCGGCGGACAGGGTGCTGGCCGCCCACCTGCTCGGGGCGCTGCTGTGCGTGCTCATCGGCATCCGCGCGCTCTGCCGCGCCATTCCCGATCCGGTGCCGACCGGACAGCCGCTCGAAAAAGCCGGTGCATATTTTTTCGGCTCGCTCGGCGCGATTTTCTTTTACTCGGTTCTCATGAATGCCGATATCGTGATGGTCAAGCTGTTTTTCCCGGATGAAGCCGTGTACAGCCCCTATGCCCGCGCATCCGTCATCGGCCGGCTGGTCGTTTTTCTCTCCCAGCCGCTGGCCAGTGCATTGTTTCCCAAGGTCGTTGCCCGCAAAGGAATGACGCCCGAGGCCCTCGGCGCATTGCTGCGCGCCGTGGCGCTCAGCACCCTGCTGGTCGGCGGCATCGCCGGCTTGTTCAGCATTGTGCCGCAGTTGCCGCTGGGCCTGCTGTTCGGAGAGTGGTCGCCGCCGGTTCAGACGGTGTCATTGCTGCGCTGGGTTGTCTGGGCGATGGCCCCGCTCGGACTGGTCTTTCTGGTCATGAATTTTGAACTCGCACAAAACCGCTTTGCCTCACTGATTCCGCTGGGAATTTTCGCGGCACTCTTTGTCGGCGGGTTCAGCCTGCATCATCCGTCGCCTCTGTGGGCTGCATGCTGGCTGCTGATCGCCGCGCCGGCATCCGCGCTCTCTCTCGTCGCGCTGGTCGCCTGGCAGAAAAAACGGATGCACGAGTCAGCCGGATAAGGTAAAAATAAACCCATGAAAACCCATGCGAAAATTTCAATCGTTATTCCTTTTTTGAACGAAGAGGAAAATCTTCCCGAGCTCTACCGCCGACTCAAGGCGGTGTTCGATGCCCGCAGCGAAACGCCGGAATTTCTGTTCGTGGACGACGGCTCCACCGACGGCAGTTTCCAATGG
>CAZITJ010000136.1:2587-4390 GCA_964542135.1 uncultured Verrucomicrobiota bacterium | reverse complement strand
GCAAACCAACTTGCAGGACAGCCTTCCCGAAGGGAGGCTGTGCATGGCTACAGTTCAACTTAAAACGCTCTGGAATTTTCAAACCCCCTTCACTCCGTTCATAAGGTGAAAGCACAGAGCAAATGAAACGCCGTTGAAGGATTGCGGGGCGGGTAATCTATAGATCCGCTTCTTCGGCGATGCGCAGGTTGGCCGTGTAAAGTAAAAGCAGCGCGGTGAGTTCAAACATTTCTTCAAAACAGGTCAGCATGGCGAGACCATCCGTCCGGCTGAACACACTCCATCCTTCGATTGCTTCGAAGAACACCACGGCACCGACGGCCGCCCAGCCTGCAAAGAAGAGGGTGCGCGCTGCCGTTTTTTCCAATGTCCGGAAAATCCGGTGGTAGAAAAATAGAAGCAGTCCGAAGAGAGCCAGTGCGGCGGGGGCGTAGAGAAGCACCCAGGAGTAGCCGCGCTCGGCCAGCGCGGTGTCGTCCACCATGCCGGTGGCCTGTTCGAGCTGATAGCCCATAAACTCGTGCAGCGCGAGCGCTTCGTCGGCGGACAAAAAGCAAAACCCGAGCGCGGTGAGCACCAGCAGGATTTTTCCAATGGCCGGAAGCGCCGGATGACGCGAGACCAGGAAAAAGGTCAATCCCGTCAGGGCGAAAAGAAGCGTTTCAAACCAGGTGCCGATGGTTCGTTCCTCGCGCAGGTCAACAATGCCCAGCAGATAGTCGAGCAGGCCGGAGCTTCCCTGTACGAAATACGTGATGAAGGTGATCAGTACCAGCAACACACAAAGCAGCAGCAGCGGGATCAGCAGCAGACGGAGCAGTTCATGAATTTTCATAAGATGTTTTCTTCAGGCTTTCAATTTTCTCAATACACACATCCCACGCAAACTTGAACAGGAAAACGGCCGACCACAGCTTGGAGAGATCTTCAAGGGCCAGTCGCGGCTGAAAGTTGTAGGGCAGCAGCACATCGGCGGCCACCATGGCGCAGAAGAAGAATCCTGCGATCAGCACGTCGACAATCTGCCGCAGCGGACGGGTGAGCAGTTTTCCCCAGCGAAGCAGAAAAAACAGCTCCAGCAGGCCGAGTGCACCGAAGAACAGGGCATCTTTCATGCCGATGGTGTCACTCAGGCGCTCATGAATCAGCAGGCGGTCGTCGCACCCCAGATACAGAAACATCAAAAACTGGGAAACCAGAAACAGTTCTTCCTTCGAATCGGTTCCGGCGGTTTTGAGACAACGGTGCGCCGCCAAAAAGAGAACGGCACCGGCCCAGAGCAGAAAAACGGAAAACGTGGTGTTGATGCCGAAAAAGGGCAGATAGCTGTAATTCGGACAGGTGCTGACCAGATCGGTTAAAAAATAGCGGACCGCATATTCAGATGAAAACAGCGCCACGGCGGAGATCACCATCGAATACAGAACCAGTGCTGAAAAAAAAATACGCCGAAACGAACTGCACGATTTCATGAGCGAAGTGTAATGGATCTGTTATCGAAAACGACCGAAAACCTCATTATTTATACATGCAGAATTCTGCGCGTCGAGCAGGTACAGATCACGCCGTACCCGAAATACAGTGTATTCGGACATCCAATCCCCTGTTTGCTTTGTTCGACAAACAACACATCGTTGCCCGCACATTGTTTTAAGGGACAGGCGGGGTCACACCAGCCCCGGCAGCAGTCACGGTTTCTTTTGTTTGCATTGTCATTCATGAAACCGTTATTATGTTATCATATTTCGTCTTAAATAAAAACAAAATCATAACAAAACGGTAATAAAATTCATTTTTGTAAAA
>CAZITJ010000136.1:0-2487 GCA_964542135.1 uncultured Verrucomicrobiota bacterium | reverse complement strand
GCGGCGTGACAGGACCACTTTACCTGCGCAAGGCAAACAGCGCGGCGATCATCAGTGCCAGATTGCGCGCCAGCGTCCAGTGACTGAGCGCCGCCATACGGGCGTAGGAACCGAAACAGCCGCACACGGTATTGAGGCCGCGCAGCAGATTGATGCCGCCGCAGGCGGTGTAAATGCACAGCACGGCGATCAGAATCCACAGGCCGGCACGCCGCCACTCCTTGACAAACACAACCGCAAACGCGGCAACAACTTCCAGGCTCATAAACACAAGCGCCGCGATGTTGACCAGCGGATACGGAACGAGATGCCCGCGATACACCGCCTCGGCAAATTCATGCGGATTCAGCATTTTACGGACGCCGACAAACAGAAAGAACAACCCGATCAGCAGCGCCACATAATACGACGTCGGCATTTCAAGATTGATGGCCTTTTTAAAATCCACCGCCGGTTTTTTTCTGCGCCTCATGGTCCGACTCCTTCAATGGCCAGCATTTCGGACTTCCACAACTCCATGCCGCCGACAAACACCGCCGCATCCGGTCCGCCTTCTTCGCGCAGAAGCAGAGCCAGCAGCAGGCTGTCTTCACACTCGGGGCCGGAGCAGTACACAACCGGCGGCCGAACCGATTGGTGCAGCGGCTGCAGCAGAGCGGGCTGTTTCACGGCGTCTTCATAGGGAATGGAAACGGCCCCCGGCAGATGGCCGCGCGCGTAATCCGCGGCGGGGCGTGCATCGACAAACAGCCGGGAGTCATCGCGCAGAAACCGGATCATATCGGAAAGCTGAACCAGATCCACCTGCCCGGCCACCGCCCGGGCTTCCACCCGGTTTGCCCAATCCTCGACCCATGGGATGCGCTTCGGATGCACCAGATTGACCGCTCCGCCCAGAACAAGCGCCGCGAGCAGCAGTTTCAGGGCCTGCCGGGCGGTCGAAGCGGCTGCTGTTCTATCCGTCCTCATCGGGATGCAGAATAACATAGGTGGGCAGACCGGCAATATCGAATGCCTCGAGAATATCCGCCGCCGGAGGCTGGTCATAATCGGTGGCATCCACCTTGACGAAGCGATAGGCGTCCAGCCGTTTCTGCACGTCCGGATCCGGCCAGGTATCCGCCTCCATCTGCTTGCAGTTTTTGCACCATTCCGCGCTGAAATAAAGCAGGACCGGTTCGCCGGCGGCGTGCGCCGCCTCCAGCTGTTCGCGCACATCCGATGTCGCCGGTGCGCCGGAGGCATCGGTCTGCAGCAGATTCACGCCCAGTCTGCCGTAATAGAGCGCCAGCAGCAGAATCAGCACACCGAACCCGATTTTCACCCAGTTCATCCACTTACCGGGCCTGGGAAGAAACGTAAATCCCGCGCCCGCGAACGGCCACGGAAGCGCCATGCCGACCCCCAGCAGAAACGGCAGCAGCAGGCCGGCGGTCGTTCCCTGTGCCACCAGATTGCCGGCCAGCAGCAGCACCGCCAGCACCACCGGCGCTACACAGGCCCCCGCCAGCAGCGCCGCGATGCCGCCCATCACAAACGCCGTGGCAAACTTATTTCCGAACTGCGCCTGTTGACCGGACTGGAATTTTGAAAAATCGATGCGAATGACGCCGAACATAGACAGGGCCAGAAGCACAAAAACCGCCGCGATTCCCAGATTAAACCAGGGATTGGAATTCAGTGTGCCGAATCCGGTTCCGCCCAGAACCGCGACCAGCCCGAGCACCCCGTATACTCCGGCAATGCCCAGGCCGTAGGTTCCGCCCAGCGCGAACCCTTTCGCGCGCGATTCCGACTGCGCCCCGGCGCCGATAATGGCAATGTTCACCGGAATCATCGGCAGCACACAGGGGGTCAGATTCAGCGCCAGTCCGCCCAGCAGGATCAGCAGAACCGTCCAGCCGATACCGGATTCCTCCAGAAAAGCCGCCGGGTCCTGAGTAAACTGCACCCATCCGTTTGTTTCGGGCTGCAGGCGTCCTTCCGCCTGATCCAGAAAATCCTGCATGGCGGCCGGCCCCTTGTAACCGCTGTCGCGGGCTGTCTCTTCAAATCGACCGGCGGTTTCCTGCCAATCCGCCGCTCCGACACTGCAAAACAACAGAATCAGCAAAAAGAAGATGTTCTTTTTCATTCATTCCCTCCAAAATTCACTTTTATGGACACAGTCTACACAACCGCGTTCGAAATTCTGAGTAAAATCCGCGAGGCCGGCTTTCCCGCCGTGTTTGCCGGCGGCTCCGTGCGCGACCGGCTGCTGGGCCGGAAGCCGAAAGACTACGACATCGCCACCGGCGCCCTGCCCGATCAAATCGAAGCGCTTTTTCCGAAGACCGTTGCAGTCGGCAAAGCCTTCGGCGTCATCATTGTGGTACAGGACGGCATGGAAATCGAAGTGGCCACCTTCCGCGAAGAGGCGGGCTATCAGGACGGCCGCCGTCCCGACTCCGTCCACTTCTGCGGCGCAGGCGCCCCCGCCTGCGAAAA
>CAZITJ010000135.1:0-4469 GCA_964542135.1 uncultured Verrucomicrobiota bacterium | reverse complement strand
TTCGGCCGCGAAACGGACCGACTTCTTCGATTGAACTAAATTATATATCTATAATATGTTTATTATAAATGTTTTGAGGCAGTTATACAATACACCTCTAGAGGTATGCTTGAAAATGCATTTAAATCATTTATAATTAAGTACTTGCGCTAATAAATGCGGGTGATTTTATTTTTCTTCTATTTACGGTTGTTTTTCGGCTGTAATTGTTTATTTTGCCATTTATGCAAATAGTAAAACCGTCCAAACAGGAAATCGCGTCGCAGGCGAAGGTCACCAAAGCGCTGGGTCACCCGTCGAGGCTGATGATTATTCATGCGCTGTTGACCAACAAGCTGTGTGTTTGCGAACTGCGTGATCTGCTTGAGCAGGATCTCTCAACCGTATCCCGTCATCTTTCAGTTCTGAAAAACGCCGGACTGCTGCGCGAGGAAAAACGCGGACTGTATGTGTACTATCAGCTCACCTGCCCCTGCATCGGTGAATTCCTCTCCTGTGTGACCCGCATCACGAACGAAGCCGGAGAACCCGTATGAAAACAAAAAGGAAACGGAAATGGATTTCTTTCGCTGTCCTCATTCTTGCGGTGATCGCCATTGTGGAGTTCCAAAAATACATGAAACGACAGGCGGCGGCGTGTGCGGGCGGCACATGCGCGATTCCCGCCGAGATGGCGGGGGCTGTGGTCGGTCCTCAAAATGTTCCGATAAGTGTTTTCACTAACGATCCGCCCCAAACAGAAGCGCTGCCCCGGCTCATTGATTTTGGAAGAGGCACTTGCGCAACCTGTAAAATGATGAATGCGGTTCTGCGGGATCTGGCCGGCGAATACAGCAATCAGCTCATTGTCCAGCTGGTTGACACGTCTGAAAACAAAGCGCTGACAGAGAAATACGGTATCCGCATGATCCCAACACAGATCTTTCTGGATACTGACGGGAACGAACTGTTCCGGCACGAAGGATTTATCTCTAAAGACGACATCCTCAAAAAATGGAATGAGCTGGGAGTTGATCTGTGACCGAACTGTTCACTCAGATGACCCATGCCGTTGAAGGGTCAGCGGGGATTGCGCTCAGCGCTTGCTTCATTTGGGGTGCGCTGAGTGTTCTGCTGAGCCCGTGTCATTTGGCAAGCATTCCGCTGATTATCGGTCTGATCGATCAATCAAAAAAAACGGCCGCCATTCAAGCCGCCCTGTTTTCCATGGGTATCCTGCTGAGCATTGCGGCCATCGGACTGATCACTGCGGCGGCGGGACGCATTCTCGGCGACCTGGGACGAACCGGTGCATGGGCTGCCGCCGTCATTTTCTTTGTGATGGGGCTCCAGTTGATGGGCGTGCTGTCCAGCCCCTGGAAAAAACCGGAACAGCACCCCGGGCAGAAAAAAGGACTTTTCGCCGTGCTGCTGACCGGGCTGGTCTTCGGCATCGCGCTCGGGCCCTGCACGTTCGCGTTTATGGCCCCGATTCTGGCGATGACGTTTAAACTGAGTACTGAAGCGCCGCTGTTCGCCTGGTCGCTGGTGGTGTTTTACGGGATCGGCCACTGCGCCGTCATTGTCCTGGCCG
The DNA here is from genome assembly GCA_964542135.1 of uncultured Verrucomicrobiota bacterium. GTDB lineage: Bacteria > Verrucomicrobiota > Kiritimatiellia > Kiritimatiellales > Tichowtungiaceae > Tichowtungia. The sequence goes on along the minus strand of CAZITJ010000135.1, from coordinate 2,896 downwards.
GCCTCTCCGCCGGTGCCATCCAACGCTGGCTGAACTGGAATGAAAATTCGAAAGGTGCCATGCGGTTGCGCAAGGCGTGCGGCGTACTGGTTTTACTGGCCGGGCTCTATCTGGTTTCCACCGCTGTGTAGAAAGGAATACAAAATGGAAAAACTGAAAATTTTATTTTTGTGCACGGGCAACTCCTGCCGCAGTCAGATGGCCGAGGGATGGGCGCGCGCGTTGAAAAGCGATGTGATCGAAGCCTACTCTGCGGGAATTGAAACCCACGGACTCAATCCGAATGCCGTCAAAGTAATGGCCGAGGCGGGCGTCGATCTTTCCGGGCAGAAGTCGGAAAACATCAACGACCTGCTGCATATCGAATTCGATGTGGTCATCACGGTTTGCGGCCACGCTCATGAAAGCTGCCCCATCTTTCCCGCCAACGCCCGTGTGGTGCATGTCGGGTTCGACGATCCGCCGAAGCTTGCGCGCGAGCTGGCTGAAAACGGTGCCGGCGAGGAAGAGCAGCTCGGTGCGTATCGCCGCGTGCGGGATGAAATCAAAGCCTTCATTGAACAGCTCCCGGGCACCCTCGAAGAAAACGCATCTTAAACGAGAATCAGAACCACTAATTCGCACTAATGAACACTAATTTCATAAGGATGGAAGCCCTGTATCCGTGAGAATTAGTGAAGATTAGTGGTTAGCCTTTCATATACACGACAAGGAAAAATAATGTTCCAATGGCTGGAAAATCTGATTGAGGTGCTGGTCGAGCGCGGGTTTCAAGTTCCGGTGAATTCGCCGCTGGGCGGCAGTCTGCATTTCTTTTTTTATGACACAATCAAAATTCTGATTCTGCTGTCGTTCATGATTTTTGTGATTTCGTATCTGCGCACTTTTTTTCAGCCGCAGAAAACGAAAGAACTGCTGGAACGGATTCACGGACCGAAAGCGCATCTGGCGGCTTCGCTGATGGGCATTATCACGCCGTTTTGTTCCTGTTCGTCGGTGCCGATTTTTATCGGGTTCATTGAGGCGGGCATTCCGCTCGGTGTGACCTTTTCGTTTCTGGTGACCTCCCCGATCGTCAACGAGGCGGCCTTCGCGGTTCTGTGGGCGGCCTTCGGCTGGAAGGTGGCGTTTGCCTATGCGGGGGCCGGGGTGACCATCGGCGTGATCAGCGGAATGATCATCGGACGTTTTAAGCCGGAAAAGCACCTGGAAGCCGATGTGTTCAGCGGCGAAGGATTCAATAAAATCCGACCTGACATGACGCAGAAAGAGCGGCTGGCTTCGGCGGGGGAACACGTCCGCGACATTCTAAAGCGTATCTGGATTTATCTGCTGATCGGAATCGGAATCGGCGCGGCGATTCACGGCTGGGCGCCGGAGGAGATTCTGGCCAAATACGCCGGCAGCGATAACCCGCTCAGCGTGTTGATTGCTGTGCTGTGCGGCATACCGCTCTACGCCAACGCGCTCGGCACCATTCCGATTGCCGAGGCGTTGATCGGCAAAGGCGTCGGTCTCGGCACGGCGCTGGCCTTTATGATGGCGGTCACCGCGCTTTCGGTTCCGGAAATGGTGCTTCTTCGTAAAGTGATGAAGCCGCGACTGATCGCCGTTTTCATTGCCACCGCCGCGATCGGCATCGTTCTGGTCGGATGGTTGTTCAACGCGTTTTTCTAAAGCGAAAGGGAGAATTCCAATGAGTAATGAAAATACAGGCATCAGTTTTTTCGAAAAATACCTGACCGTTTGGGTTGTGCTTTGCATGGCTGCCGGCATCCTGATCGGACGTTTTTTACCGGCCATTCCCGAATTTCTGGGAAAGCTCGAATACGCCAACGTATCGATCCCGGTTGCCGTCCTCATCTGGCTGATGATCTATCCGATGATGATGAATGTGGACTTCAAGAGCGTCAAAAACGTCGGGAAGAACCCGAAGGGGCTGTATATCACCTGGATCAGCAACTGGCTGATCAAGCCGTTCACCATGTTCGGAATCGCATGGCTGTTTTTTTATGTCGTCTTTAAAAACCTGATTCCGGCGAATCTTGCCAAAGACTATCTGGCCGGAGCTGTCCTGCTCGGCGCCGCTCCCTGCACCGCCATGGTTTTTGTATGGAGCCATCTTACCAAAGGCAACCCGGCCTACACCGTCGTGCAGGTCGCTACCAACGACCTCATCATTCTCTTTGCCTTTGTGCCGATTGTTAAATTCCTGCTCGGCGTCAGCGATGTGTTTGTTCCGTGGGACACGCTGTTCCTGTCCGTCGTGCTGTTTGTAGTCATTCCGCTCACGGCCGGCGCACTGACGCGCGGTCACCTACTCAAAACCAAAGGACAGGACTATTTTGAAAACGTCTTCCTTCCAAAGTTTGGAAAAACCACCATTTCCGGCCTGCTGCTCACGCTGGTGATCATCTTTTCCTTTCAGGGAGAGATGATTCTCAACAACCCGGTGCACATCGGCCTGATCGCCGTTCCGTTAATCCTGCAAACGGTACTGATTTTTGCCATTGCCTACTTCGCCGCGAAAGCACTCAAGCTGCCGCACAGTGTCGCCGCACCGGCCGGAATGATCGGCGCCTCCAACTTTTTCGAACTGGCCGTCGCCGTCGCGATTGCCCTGTTCGGCACAGCATCGCCCGTTGCGCTGGCCACCATTGTCGGCGTACTGGTTGAAGTGCCGGTCATGCTCGCCCTGGTCGGCTTCGCCAACCGAACCGCCGGGTGGTTCAGAGAATAACATGCCTCGCGTCCGCCTCATTCTTCCTGCAAAACAGGCTGAAATGCCCTCGAAGACGCCGATCCGGAGTCGGCGGGGCCGTTCATGGTGACCGCCGCAGGCAGAGGCCGGAGAAACGACGGCAATGGAGCGAAGCGGAATGGCAATCACGGTGAA
>CAZITJ010000134.1:1244-4499 GCA_964542135.1 uncultured Verrucomicrobiota bacterium | reverse complement strand
CGAAGGTTCTAATCAGCTTCCTCCGGTATTACGGGGTGCACGGCATCGGCGGATCCATCAGTTTCCAGTCGAGCATGATGCGGTCGTCGAACACAAAGCGGCCGTGGAACGGTTCGCCGGCAATCAGACGCGGCATCCAGATCCGATCGTCAGCCCACATGTTGTCATAGGGCAGGGCATCGACCGCAAACCAGTGCGGAACCGCCTCCTCCGTTTCGGTCGGCGTGCCTTCAAACGCGGTGGCCGTGAAAATCTCGCCGTGAATGCGGTGGCCGTCGGTGAACTGAAACTGAACCGTTCCGGCGTGGACGGGGTCGAGCGGTGTGATGCACAGCTCCTCCTGCGTTTCGCGCACGGCGCACTCCAGCCAGCTTTCCCCCGGCTCCATCCGCCCGCCGGGTGCGTTGTAATAGCCCGCACCCAGCCCGCGCTTTTTGCGGATCATCAGAAACCGGTCTTTCCGGCGGACAAACAGCAGCGTGGCCCGGTCGATCGGCTCCCAGTCTGTCCAGTCGATATCGCTCACTTTGTTCATAACCCCATAAAATAGCGTTTGATCCATCCACAGCAAGTTCGTTCCGTGTGTATCAAGCCGGTGGATCGTATGCCGGAATCAAGGTGAGTTGATTTTTTTACAAAAAGGTGTCAAAAAGGGTCATATGAATGAGATTTTCAATGGGTTCCACGCACTTTACATATCTCTTCCGTTATCCGGGATGGCTCGGCGTTGGCGGAAATACTCCCGTCGAATTCGCGGGAAGTCAGGCGGGTTTCTGCAGGAAACGACGCTTCCCGAAGTCGATTGGAAAGCATGTATAGAGTCGTCGATCCCTCGTCTTTATGAAACGTATAAGGCAAACGGCAATGTTCGCATAAGTGAATTGGCGATTCTGTCAGCTCTTGCCAGGAGATGCCGTCAAGGATCGAATCTCTTTGAGATTGGCACGTTCGATGGACGAACCACGCTTAATCTTGCGCTGAATGCTCATGAATCCTGCCGTATTTTGACGCTGGATCTGCCGCCCGGCCGGAACACCAAACACCGGCTGGCGTGCGGTGAAGGTCACATGGTCGAAAAGCCGGTGCCTGGCTTGCGTTATGAAAAGTATCGCGCTGAACAGCCGGAACGGATCGGGCGAATCCGGCAGTTTCTTGCAGATTCAGCTGTCTTTGACTTCGGGTCTTACGATAGCACTTGCTCACTGGTATTCGTGGACGGCTCTCACGCCTATGAATATGCACAGTCTGACACCCAAAAGGCCTTTACGCTTGTGGAACCCGGCGGCGTAATCATTTGGCATGATTATGGCATATGGGATGGTGTTACCACGGCGCTGGAAGAGTTGGAGAAGAAAGAGAGTCTGGGGCTTCGCAACATCAAGGGCACCAGTCTTGTTATATGGCAAAAAACGAAAGAATCGAACAACTCCGTCATTTCCTGAACATCCTGCAAAACGCTCCCGGACTGTAAACTCCGTTTCCGGCATACTCTGAGTTATCGTCACGACGTGTACAGATAAAACAGGCCGAACCGGGTCAAGTGACCGCGCGGACGGTCCCTTTTCGCGTGAATGGAGCGGGCGAACGATTCAGTACAAATCGTATTTTCCGAGGATGCCGGCGAGCCCGCCGTTGTTCAGCTCTTTTTTCCAGGCCGGTTTCAGGCCGACTTTTTTAAGCAGGTTGCGATCCCCCGCATAGATCAGGGCGGTGCAGCCGGTGCAGCGCTGCTTGAGAAAATCGCCGAGATCTTTCATCCGCCCCTCGGCCGCCGCACGCTCGCCCAGCCGCACGCCATAGGGAGGATTGATCACCAGCGTCGTATTTCCAAGGGTTGGAATTTCAAAAACATTTTTTTCCAGACAGTGGACCTGTCCGCTGCATCCCGGCAGACGATTCAGGTTGGCGCGTGCGGCGCGCACGGCCCGCGGGTCGATATCGCTTCCGGCGATCAGCCCGGCGGGCAGGGGACGGATGGGTGCATCCGCTTCGGCTTTCACGGTTTTCCAGACTTCGGAATTAAAATCCGGCAGGCGCTCGAAGCCCCACCGGCTGCGCAGATGGCCGGCGGGGATGCGGCAGAACTGCATCGCGGCTTCGCAGAGCAGGGTGCCGGAACCGCACATGGGATCGATCAGCGGGCGTTCGCCGTCCCAGCCGGAGAGTCGAATGACCGCCGCGGCCAGTGTTTCGCTCATCGGTGCGTCCACGGAATCCCGGCGGTAGCCGCGGCGGTGGAGCGATTCGCCCGAGGTGTCGATGCTGATGACTGCGCGGTTGTTGCGCACGAACAGATGAATGCCGAGATCGGGATGATGCACATTGATCGACGGGCGCTCTCCGCATTGGTCGCGGAAAACGTCGCACACCGCATCCTTGAGTTTCAGCGCGGCGTACTGCGAATGCCGCAGCCCCGGCGTGTTGGACGTGACGGCATGGACGGCGAGCGTCTGGTTCGGATTCATAAACAGCGACCAGTCGATGCCGCGGGCGGTTTTGTAAAGATAGCGGTCGCTGTGGCAGTCAAACGAAATCAGCGGAGCCAGGATACGCATGGACAGGCGCGAGCAATAGTTGATGCGGTAGAGTGTGGCGGGATCGGCCTCGAAATGAACCCCGCGAAAGGCCGGTTTCACACGCTGCGCGCCGAGTTCGCCCAGCTCGGCCGCGACGGGTTCTTCAAAGCCGCCGGCCGTCTGCGCAAAATAGCGCGTTTGTTTTTGGTAGAGAAACATGGTTCCAGAATAGGTTAAAGCGGACGACGGGAATATCGAAAACGACCGGTTTTTATTTTTTTACAGTCAGCAGGCGACGGACGGTCTGAAGGGGTTTCTTTTGAATCCGTTGCAGGCGTTCTTCAAGGGCCGGATTGGCCGGCAGGCTGGCCAGACACTGTTCATGACGCCGGGCATCCCGGAGTTTCCCGAGTGCGCCGGCCAGTTTTTTCAGGCGTCGCAGCGTGCGGCGGTTTTTTTTGCCGCGCAGCGGGGCGGCGAACTCGGCGGTATAACGCGCGCGGCGGATGCGTTTACGGGCCGCGTGCAGCGCCTGCATGTCCTGTTCAAGGCGCGGTATCTCGATTGTACGAATCCGGCGAAGCTGTTTTTTCAACCGTTTTTTGAGATAGGCGTGTGCGTCCGGTGAAGCGTTTGTGCGTTCGAGGCGCGGAAGCTCCGTGCGCACCAGCCGGCGCGCGCGGCGCAGGGCATGTTGGCAGAGCGCGGAAGCGAGAACCCGCCGGGCCAGATTGACCGC
>CAZITJ010000134.1:0-1144 GCA_964542135.1 uncultured Verrucomicrobiota bacterium | reverse complement strand
CGCAGAGAGGATTCCAGCGCGGCCGCCTGTGTCTGCCGGAGCAGGGGGCGAAAGACCCGCAGGGCGGTACGGAAGCGGCGCAGGGCCACGCGGAAATCGTGCAGCGGTTCAGGGTCCGCAGAGCGGCGCACGGCGGCGGCGCTGTCGCGCAGAATCAGAATCTGCGAGGCCAGAATCAGCCGCGCGGCGCTGAGCGCGCTGTCCTTTTTGTGCAGCAGACCGTCGAAGGGCGTTTTTTTCGGCAGAACGGATCCGGACACCGTCAGCGGGCGCCCGAACGCTTCGGTCCACAGATCGGCTTTTCGACGGGCTTTATACAGATTGCCGCCGTACCAGCGGCAGCGGGCGGTCAGATTGTCGCTGTCCCGCCCGGCGCGGCAGGCCGTAACGGCGGCGTCCTGCAGATGACTGTGATCAAGCCCGTCGGCCACGCGCAGCAGTGCGGCCAGCCGCACCGCGCGCTGCCGGTCGCGGTCGGAAAGGCGCTGCAGGGCGGGGTGATCGGCCAGCGGTTTCCAGTCGGGCCGATGCAGCAGAATGACGGCGAGCACGACGTTCCATTCGGTTGCGTTGAACCCCGGAACGGGATGTTCTTCGAGATACCGGACGGCGTGTTCCTCGTGGGCGTCGGGGTCGGCGGCGTAGGAAATGTCATGAAGCCGGGCGGCGGCTTCGAGCAGGTCGCGGTCGCGCGAGGGCATCCCGTTGTGGCGGGCGAAGCCGTCAAAAAGGTCGGTTGCCAGTGCGGCCACCTGCTGCACATGGGGTGTTTCGATGTCGCAGCGCGCTCCGGCGGCGTCGAGCTGAGCCCTGACGTATTTGTCCATAACGGGCGGGAGTGTGCCGATTCTGCCGGGAAAAAGAAAGATTTTCCTGTTCCGGGCGGTTACAGACGATTCGATGTTGCGTTGCACCGATAAACCCGCTTCGGCGCGCGTTGCAGGTCATCCCTTCGGAAGCGGGGATGATGGCGAGGCGTCCGCCCGTTCACTCCGGCCGGGTACAAAAAAACCCCGCCGGACGGCGGGGTTCGGGGTCGGACGGCTTTGTTTAGAACATCCGCGTTCTGAATCGGCGAATCAGGCCGGCCAGTCCCGCGCCGATGGCAAGCAGACCGATGGTCGCCGGTTCCGGAACAACCGTT
>CAZITJ010000133.1:0-4579 GCA_964542135.1 uncultured Verrucomicrobiota bacterium | reverse complement strand
TGCAATAATTATAACCGGCGCTTCCGCAGTAGCGGCTCCTCAGATTGATTGTGAAAATCCGGTCTATCAGTTTGGAACCATGGATTCTTCCTCTACGGTGAAGACCTCTTTTGTGATCCAGAACACAGGAGACGAGCCCTTAGAGTTTACGAAGGTTCGTAACTGCTGCGGGGTGTCCTCTCAATTGAGCGGCATGACGATTCCATCGGGTTCCAATGCGGTATTGTCGGTCGATTTTAATCTGGAGGGACGCAAAGGCCCTCAACTGAAAACGATTTATCTGATTTCCAATGATCCGCAGGAGCCGTTCTATAAGATCCGTCTAATGGGACGGGTTGTGCCTGCTCAAGAGGCACGGCCAATTCTCGAGGAAGGCGTTCAGGCCAATGACCAATCAATCTTTGCGGAAAAGGTGCGCTCTGATACGACAGTACTGATTGATTTCTTCTATGAGCCCGGCTGTCATGATTGCGAGAAAATTGAGGCGGAACTGCTTCCGAAAGTTGAAAAGCGTTTTGGGGGTCATTGTGTTGTCTATGCGCACGACATTGGAATAGAGACAAATTTTATAACACTGCTTCAGCTTGAGAATTCAACAGGGCATGCGGGGCCGGAGCGGGCGTATCTGATTGTGAACAAGCAGTTCGTGTTCGGGCCAAATCCATCACACAAAGAGTTTCTCTCGCTGATTTCTAAATTATTGGAGCAGGGGGCGGAGTCTGCGCCAGTGGTTTTGGATTCTGAGAATTTGGCAGAAGAGCGGTTTGACGGGTTTACATTATCTGCCGTTCTTGTTGCCGGGATACTCGATGGAATCAATCCGTGCGCGATTTCGACGCTGGTGTTTTTTATGAGTCTGCTGGCTGTTTCCAAGGTTCGGAATCAACAACTGATCTTGCTTGGCATTTCATTCTGTCTGGCGTCGTTCGCGACCTATCTGGCGCTGGGGTTTGGTCTGTTACGTATCCTTCACCTGTTTTCCGTGTTTAAAACTGTCCGTGCGGCCATTGAGTGGGGGATGGTTGCGATCCTGTTGGTTCTTGCCTCGCTCTCATTTCGCGATGCGGTTCGTTTTCGAAAGAGCCGCGACGCGCACGATGTGACGCTACAGCTCTCATCCGGAATGAAACAGCGAATTCATGGGGTCATGCGTCGTGGGTTGAAAACCGGACATCTGGTTTTGGGCGGATTATTTATCGGCGCGACGGTTACGGCCTTGGAAAGCGTTTGCACCGGTCAGGTTTATGTGCCAACGCTGGTGCTGATTCTCAAAGACAATGCTTTGGCAGAATCCCGTGCGTGGCTTTATCTGCTTGCCTACAACCTGATGTTCATCCTGCCGCTGCTCCTGACCTTTACCGCTGTCTATTTCGGTTTGCGGACCGACACCCTGCTCGCATGGAGCCGCAAAAATGTGGCGTTCTCTAAAGTGCTGCTCGGGATGTTTTTTGTGGTGATGTCCTGTCTGATTATGTTCTTTTAGCTGCTGTTTGCTCCGGAAGGGTCCGTTTTCGCATTCAAGCATCGCAACCAATGTGGCAGGAAAAGCAGAGTGGATGACTTATGGATTTGCAAGGCATTGGAAATTGCCGTTTCGCTTGAGACTTGCGAATGGGGACGGCGGAGGATAGAGATATGGCTATGCAGATTGCTTTCCCTGATGAACGGACGAACGGGCCTGATTTAACGCCGGAACATACCCGGATGGATTCGGCCATCGGTCTGTATGCGGAGCGGCGGGTTGCGCTGGGCCGGGCCGCAGAAATTGCGGGAAGGGTGCAGGCTGTTTTTCTGCGCAAGCCCGGTGAGCTGCGCAGTCCTATGCACGACGATCTGACCGAACTCGACGAAAACCTTGCCGAAGCAGGCGAGTGAGCGGTTTTCTCTTTCCACTCTTCCAACATTTCAGTAATCCACTCCTTCATTCCTATGAAAGTAGATCTGTTCGATTTTGACCTGCCCCGCCGCTTTATCGCCGACCGCCCCGCCAGTCCGCGCGACAGCGCGCGCCTGCTCGACCTGACCGGCGACGGCTTTGCCGATCGCATCATCCGCGATCTGCCGAGTGTTCTGCGACCCGGCGACCTGCTGATCGGCAACAACACCAAGGTTATTCCCGCCCGCCTCGACGGTCTGCGCGGCGACGTCAAGATCGAGGCCACGCTCCACATGCGCTCCGGCGACGACGCCTGGTTCGCCTTTGCCAAACCCGGCAAACGCCTCAAAGAAGGCCATCGCATTGATTTTGCCGACGGCTTAACCGCCGACGTCGTCGAAAAGCGCGACGGCGGCGAAATTCTGCTGTGCTTCAACCGCAGCGGTGAAGATCTTTTCCAATGCCTGGAAAAAGTCGGGCGGATGCCGCTGCCTCCCTACATCCGGCGCGAGCGCAACGACGAACTGCACACCGCCGATCGCGAAGATTATCAAACCGTCTTTGCCAAAGAGCAGGGCGCCGTCGCCGCGCCGACCGCCGGCCTGCACTTCACCCGGGAAATGTTCCAGGCATTGGGAAAACGCGGCATCGGGTTTGAGACGGTTACGCTGCACGTCGGGGCCGGAACCTTCCTGCCCGTTAAAGTGGACGACACGGACGACCACCGGATGCACGCCGAGTGGGGAACGGTTTCGCCGCACATTGTGGATTGCATCCGCGCGACGCGCAGGACGGGCGGGCGGATCATCTCCATCGGAACCACCTCGCTGCGGCTGCTCGAAAGCGCGGCTGTCGCGTCCGGTGAGATTCATCCCTTTACCGGCGAGACCGATATTTTCATCACGCCCGGCTATGAATTCAAACTTGTTGATCTGCTGCTGACCAACTTCCATCTGCCGCGCTCCACGCTCTTTATGCTCGTTTCCGCCTTCGCCGGGCTTGAGCGCATGCACGCGGCCTACGAACACGCGAAAAATGAAAACTACCGCTTTTATTCCTATGGCGATGCCTGCCTGTTGAAAAAGAGCGAAGAGGGCGCATGACAGCGACCGCTCTTTCGATCTTTTTCTTTGTTGTCGAAGCCGGCGCTTGGCCCTATGCTGTCCGGTTCAATTTTATTCTGAGTCGTTTAACCGGGAGATCCTGACTATGGCGCATCCGCTTGAAGCCCTGCTGGCCCTGCAGTCCAAAGATCGCAAACTGCGCAAACTTCAACGAGAAATCCGTGATATTCCGGTGCGAAAGGCTGAAATTGATCAGCAGATGGACGGGTCCCGCGAGCGGCTGGAGGCTGCCCGCGAAGCGCTTAAACAAACCACCGCGGATTTAAAACAGCTTGAGGTGGAGGTGCAGTCCCGCCGCGATCAGATCACCAAATACCGTCAGCAGCAGATGGAGGCCAAAACCAATGAACAGTATCGCGCACTGCTCAATGAAGTGGCTTCGGAGGAAAAGGAGATTTCCGCGCTCGAGGATCGCGAAATTGAGCTGATGGAAACATCCGAAGAATCAAAAAAATCTATCGCGGAACGGGAAGCCGAACTGCAGGAAGAACAGGAAGAAGTCGCTGATGAGCAGGCCATGCTCGATGAGCGGCTCGACGAAGCGCAGGAGGATCTCCGCAGCCTGCAGGCCGATCGCGAGCGCATGACCGCCGGAATTGATGCCTCGTTGCTGAAAAAATACGAACGTCTGCTGGCCAATAAAGGCGATTTCGCCGTGGTGGAGGTTGAGAACGGACATTGCGCCGGATGTCACATGAAACTCCCGCCGCAGGTGATCAACGATGCGCTCAATCCGGCCAAACTGGTGATCTGCAATTTCTGCGGACGCATGCTCATCAATCAGCGCTGAGCCGTTTCCAACCCCTGGAAAATTCGCTATACTATACAATGAATCTGAATCGTATTTTAACTGCGGAATACACTGAACACACGGAATCTGAACTTGCGCTCTTCCTTTCAGTGTATTCGGTGTATTCCGTGGTTTTACCAATACAAAACAAGTTAATTCCGTATAATGTTGCCAACCGAGGAGGATTCAATGGATACGCATAGACTGATGGGGGTTCATATTACCGAGCGGGTTGAGCATGCGGGCGATGTGCAGCAGGTGTTGACGCGGTTCGGCTGTCAGATTCGTACGCGGCTCGGGCTGCATGAGGCCGATGCCGGTGTCTGCTCGCCGAACGGACTGATTCTGCTCGATCTGGTCGATGATGAGGCGGTAACCGAAGAGTTGAAGGCCGCTCTGACAGCGATTGAGGGCGTCGATGTGCAGACGATGGTGTTTGATCACGCCTGATCAGTTGACATGCAGCGTGCGCCGCTTCCCGTTCCATTCCAGAATGACCCGGTTCGCTTCAACGCGGTGAATAAGGACGCCGTCGATTTGCTCGCCTTCGGACAGCATGGACCCGTTGATGATGGCAATCCCCCGTTCGCCGAGAAAAGCAATGCCGCTGAGTTGCAGCTCAGGCCATTGCGGTTCAGCGGACTTTGTTTCTGCCGGCCGGTCCGCCGGGGCGCCGGCGGTGTCCGTCGTTTCGGGGACCGCCGGTTCGTCGGCTTCTGCAACCGCCGGAGGTACCGTTTGTCCGCCCGCCGTACCGGTCGCACTGGATGGCCCGGCCGCTGCCGGCGC
>CAZITJ010000132.1:0-4611 GCA_964542135.1 uncultured Verrucomicrobiota bacterium | reverse complement strand
GCGGAAACACAAAGGGTTGGGGCGCTGGCGCGTTCGACTGCCGATCGGATTTTTAAACACGTACGCGAAGCCGATACGGTTTGGGGAAATTACACATTCGATCTGACGCTGGACGCGCTGCTGGAACTGTACGAGGTGACCGGGGATGACCGTTACCGCGATTATGTGATGGGCGTGATGTTCCGGCGGAATGTCCGGCTTGAAGATCCCGTGCCGTATGAAAACCAGCCCTTCGGACATCTGAACTACCGCCTCTGGCTGGCGACCGGTGACGACCGCATGAAACAGCCGTTCGTGGATGAAGCGGCCGCTTATCGCCGTGAGACGGAACGGTCCGAAGACGGACTGGTGCTGCACCGGAGCCTGCCGGATGCCCCGCTGGAGGTCCTCGTCGATTCGATGCAGGACTACGCGAGCCGCATGGCCCGCGCCGGGAAAATCACCGGGGACCCGTCCTATTTTGAAGAATGCGTCGAGCAGTTCCGGCTTCATCGCGATGTGCTGCGCGATCCCGAAAACGGGCTGTGGCGACAGGGACGCGCCGCGGAACCCGGGCCGGAAACCATCGCCCCGTATACCTGGTCGCGCGGACACGGCTGGATTTTGCGCGGGATGACCGATGCCCTGACCGCCCTGCCCGAAAACTCGTCGTATTTCAAGGAACTGCACGCCATCTATGTGAACCTGCTCGACGCGCTGCTGCAGCGGCAGAATGAGGAGGGCATGTGGCATGTGCTGCCGGACCTGCCGAAGGAGTCGTCCAACCCTGAAACCAGTGGAACCGCTCTGATCGGACGCGCGCTGTACACCGGGCTGGCCCGGGGCTGGATCGAGGGCCGGCACTATGAACAGGCCGCCGATAAGGCGTTCCGGGCGGTGGCCCGGCGGGTGGAGCCCGACGGCTGGGTGCATGGGGTCTGCATCGGTCCGGGGCCGCTTTCAGGTTATGTGCACCGGTATCTGGAAACCGACTTTGTGCCCTGTGAGGAGCACGGGGCCTTTTCCGTTTTGTATGTATGCGCGGCGCGGTTGCGCTATTTGAATCAACTGAATAAGAAGGATGGCAGACATGAGAACATTCAATAATATCACATATATATGGATCTTTGTTTTAATGGCGGTTTGTGCCGGCCATGCCGGGACGTTTCCCTGGCAGCAGCCGTATGCCGAGGTGCTGCCCGGCGGTGATTTAAAACCGGCGCAGCAGCCCTATGAATTTAAGGCCGGCGAGAACATCCGCTATATCGACTTTGAAAACGGGGATGACCGCCAGGACGGGGCAAGCCCGGAAACGGCCTGGAAGCACCACCCCTGGGATCCAAATGCAACAGCCGACGCCGGAGAGGCTGCACCGGATGCGGATATCGATACCTACGTCTTTAAAGGCGGAGTGATCTACCGCGGCCGCCTCAACCATCAGGGCCAGGCCGGCACACCCGATCGCCCGATTCGTTTTGCGACGGATCCCGGCTGGGGCATGGGGATGGCCCGGATATACGGTTCCGAACAGGTTCGGAACTGGACACGCGGCGCTCATGCCAAAATGCCGGACGGTCAGACAATCTGGCAGGCCGATGTCCGTTTTCTGCCTCGCACGCTGTGGCAGGTGGACGCCGAGGGGGCCATCACCCGCCTGCATCTGGCGCGCGATCCGAACTGGACCGTCTCCGATCCCCGCGAAGTGTTGAGCGAATGGCCGACCTGGGAGCAGCCCGAGTGGTGGAAAAACCGCAACATTGTTAAGGTAAACGGAAAAAAGCGACACCTCGGCATCGATGAACGGCTGAAAGGACTCAAAGAAGAGGACCTCGTCGGCGCCACCGTCTGGACGGAATGGGGCATCGTGATGGGCAGCCCGTATCCGGCTGAAGTGGAAGCCTATGACGCGGATCAGGGCGGCGTGGCCTTCCGCGGACCATGGACCTATGATTTATCGCAGAAGATCATCACCGGCAATCGCTACTTTCTGGAAAACAAGCCGCAATGGCTGGATGAGCCCGGCGAGTTCTGGGTGGAGCGCCTCGAAGAGAACCGGGCGCGCATTTATGTGCGCCTTCCCGATGATATCGACCCCAACCGGACCACCATTGAAGCGGGTGCCCGCACGACCTTTCTCAAAAGCGATGAGCTTCGCCACATCGACATCAGCGGCCTGCATTTTCGGTTCAGCAATGTCCACTGGGACTACAATATCCCTCAATGGGGCCACGACGATCTGCGCGACGCGGTGATTCGTCTCGCCGGCGGCGGGGACGGCCTCCGCATTCATCACAATATCTTTGAGCATGTGAATACGCCGATCCGGATTTCGGCGAGCGCCCAGGGCTATCCGTATGCCGGATCTCCCATCGGAAGCGTTTTTATCCATGACAACACCATTCGCCACACCGAACACCGGGGCGTTGTTGTCGCCGCACACTCACAAAGCAAAGATAAACATGACGGTCCGCTCGAGCATGTGGAACTGCTGCGCAATACGTTTTATGATGTCGGCATTCGCCCCCTCAGCGGCGGCCACGGGCACGCCGTGGATATCCGTTTCCCGAAAACTGCCCTGGTGGCGGGCAACTTCCTGCACCGCATCGCCGGCTGGGGCATTTCCATCTACGGCGGCAAAGACAACCGGCATACCTATGAGAGCCCGTTCAGCCGGTACATCATCACACAGAACCGGGTGGAAGATGTGTTGTTGAAGGTCAATGACTACGGCGGCATCGAAACCTGGCAGGGTGGCAGCTTCTATGTCTACAACAACGTGGTCATCAACCCCCGGGGCTTTAAGCACTGGATTCATATCAAAAACCTGAAAGACCGCGTTCCGGCCTTCGGCCATGCCTATTATCTGGATGGCTCATACAAGAACTACCTCTTCAACAACATCGCCCGTGGCCTCAACAATACACCCGCCGGCAAGTATGCAAACATGACCGCCCTGCAGGGCATCTGGGGCTTTGAAAACACCTTTTTTCACAACAGCTTCTACAAGTTCGCGGAGATGGTGCGCAAACAATCGCCCGGGAAAGGCCGCACCCGCTACCTGAGCAATATCATGCAGGATTCATCGCTCCACGTCTTCCGCAATGCCGACCCCAAAGAGGGCTCGCCGGATCCCAATGCCGCACACTACGCACAGGGCGGAGATTTTGCTTACGAAACCATGGCCTTCGACCGGAATGCCTTCAGCGAGGTCGGGGGAAAATTCGGCGTCTTCGAGGAGACGGGCGTGGTCTATGAAGACGCCGCCGGGATGCGGGAAGCGCTGAAACGCGCCGGCGCGCAGGCGCCCGGCCTGGGCAAGGTCGTCGATCAATCCGTACTGCGTGCACCCGGGGAACAGGACTTTCGCCCGGTACCGGGTGCCGCGGATGGTCTGGCGTCCAAAGTATTTGTCCCCTGGGGGCTCTACGGCGCCGCCGGCGAATGGCCGTTCACCCTCAACCGTCGCGATCCAACCCGGATCATTGATGAACACTGGAACATGACACGCAGCTATGTTGATCGCGAGGACTATCGGCACACGCCGCGCTATCCGCTTCGTGGTGTGAATATCGACGCCGGCGACTACCGGATGGGCGTGCTGGAGGACTGGGCGCCTTCCGCCCTGACCCTCAACGGCGAGGATCAATACCTCTTCATCGAACACGATACGCTCGTTCCCGAAGTGCCCGAAATGCCGGAGTTTCCCATCGTTGAAGTCGAAACGGAAATCGGCACATTCTTCCTGCCTGAAAAAATCTATCCCGGAGAAACCCTTGAGGTCAAAGCCCGCCTCAAGGAGGATTTGGGAGACAACAGATTGCGCGTGGACATGCACTGGCTGAGTGAAAGGGGCTACGGCGGGATATCCGATTCCGGCGCATGGGAGGGGGCAAAGCCCGTCCCCGGCGAACCCAATACCTATGTCATCACCCTCGAACTCGGCGAGCACCGCAAACTCAACAAGTGGAATGTCGTTGGCTTCATCACGCCCGATGGCGGCTGGGGAACCAAACTCATCGATGTAAAGTTCAATATTCCCGCCGCCGAACCCTACACCGGTCCGCGCCCGGAAGAGGTGCAAACCGTCGCCATTGACACAACCCCCGTCCTCATCGAAGCCTACTTCAAAACCACAGACGGCGACGGCGTCCTGGTGCAAAAGAAAGACGGGTCGGGCTATCAGCTCACGCTTGAAAGCGGCCGCCTGAGCTTTGACGTGCAGAACCAGGATGGGACATCCCTCTCCGTCCAAAGCAACACCCGCGTCAACAACGGAAAGTGGCAACACCTGATCGCCGAACTCGACCGGGACAAAGGGCTGACCCTGTACCTCAACGGCAAACCTCACGCACAAACCCGCGGGAACCTCCCCGGCACCCTCGAAAACACCGCAGACTTCTATGTCGGGGGCACCCCTGACGGCGATCACCTGTCTGTCACACTGGACTTCCTACGCGTGGCGCGCGGCACGCTCGCGGATGCCAAAACCACCATCGAGGAACTCTATGCCTGGCAGTTTGACGGCCCCTTCCTGCGCGATTTCCGAGGTGAGCCGCGCGACGTTGAGAAAGGCGCCGCCGGCGCAATCGAACAGCGCTGAAAAATGGACAAGAACAGATAAATCGAAGGAGA
>CAZITJ010000131.1:0-4622 GCA_964542135.1 uncultured Verrucomicrobiota bacterium | reverse complement strand
CCGCGCCCATCCCCAAGCCGTTGGCGGGACAAGCCGGACGCGGCTACAGGGCGCCCTGCCTGCACCCGGCGCTACTTGATCACATTCAGCAGGTTGCTGTAGTCGTCGGTCCAGAGCCGGATGCGGGGAATGGTGCGCTGATCAAGGCTGTCGGCGCGGGCGATGAGCGGCTGCCGGAGCAGATCGGGATCGCGGGTGAGCAGTACCCACTGGGCGCTGGCGCTGATTTTCATGTCTCCGGAACTCTGGATGTAGGCCATGTGCAGGCCGAAGTGTTCGCGTACGCGGTCGAGGACGGGCAGCAGGTCGAGATAGCGGTTGGAGATGTTGGCGGCGAGGAGGCCGTCGGGAGCGAGCCGGCGCAGGTAGAGGTCGAAGGCCTCCAGCGTAAGCAGGTGAGCGGGGGGCGAGTCGCCGGTGAAGGCGTCGAGAACGAGCAGGTCGAAGGGGGCATCGCCGCGGCGGTCTTCAGCGGCGAGGGAGAGACGTCCGTCGCCGGGAATGGTGTCGATTGCGGCGGAGGTGTCGCGCAGATAGGTGAACCAGGGGGATTCGGCGGCAAGGCGAATGACCTCGGGGTCGATTTCATAGAAACGGAACCGGTCCCCTTCCCTGCCGTACGCGGCGAGGGTGCCGATGCCGAGACCGAGGACGCCGGTATACAGACGGCGCTGCCGGTTTTGAAGCAGGCGGACGGCGCGGCCGACCCCGCTTTCTTCGGTGAAGTAGGTGGTGGGCCGGTTTTTCAGTCGCGGATGGTCGATCTGCATGCCGTGGTTGATGCGTCCGTGCATGAGGCTGTAGACGGGAATGCCGCTGTTGATTTCGCGGGCAACGCGGACGCTGCCGAAAAAGTTGCGGGCGCGGTAGACGGTGTCGTGCCGCTCACGAACGGTTCCGATGACCAGAAAGACGATCCAGCCGGCGAGCAGCAGCGGGAAGAGATGACGGACGGGACGGAAGGTACGACGGGTGTCCGGATCGCGATAGATGAAGAACACGCCGAGCGCGCCGGCGAGGGCCAGCATGAGCTGATATTCCCAGTATCCGGTGAAAAGCAGCGGCGCGGCCAGCACGACGAAAAGCCCGCCGAGGGCGCCGCCAAAGGACATGCACAGGTAAAAGGCGGTCAGGTGTCCGGGGTCGGGTTTGGTGCGGAACAGGGCGTTGTGACAGAAGAGGCAGACGGCCAGCAGGATGGCGCCGTAGGCGGCGATCTGCCTGCGGATGTCGAGTTCGAGCCCTTCGC
This sequence comes from uncultured Verrucomicrobiota bacterium, assembly GCA_964542135.1. GTDB lineage: Bacteria > Verrucomicrobiota > Kiritimatiellia > Kiritimatiellales > Tichowtungiaceae > Tichowtungia. The sequence goes on along the minus strand of CAZITJ010000131.1, from coordinate 3,373 downwards.
GGGCGAGATAGGCGACGAGAGCGAAGGCGCAGAGCAGGCCGTAGATGTACCAGTCCTGCCAGCGGCGCTGGCGTTCCATGAAGCCGATGATGAAGCTGAGCAGATAGATGGAGAGCGGCAGGACCCACAGAAAGGGAACGGGCGGGATGTCCTGCGTCATGCGGTTGGTGAGCGCCATGAGCGCAAGGACGCCGCAGAATGAGAGCAGCGTCCAGAGGAGGAAACGGGCGGGCCCGGGGGACTGGAGGTGTGGACGGGCGGGTGTATGGGCGTCGGGGGGGATGGGGGTGTCGGCGTCCGGGGATGCGGGGCTCGCAGGATCCGGTGTGATCCAGACGCGGCGGGCGCATCCGGCGCAGAGCAGGACATAAACGGCCAGTCCCCCGCCCCAGATCCAGGCCTGCTGCTGAATGCTCAGGTGCGGTTCGACGAGAAAGGGGTAGCTGAGCAAAGCCAGCAGCGAAGCGATATTGGACACGACGTAGAAGATGTAGGGAGAGCGGCCGGGCTGTACGCGGTGGAACCAGGCCTGCAGCAGGGAGGCGCTGGTGGAAAGCAGGAAATAGGCAAGCCCGATGCTGATGAGCAGGAGCTGCACAACGGCTGCGGCGGGCGGTCCGGCCGGCGCGGCGCGCAGGGTGTCGTCCGGCAGAACGGGGGAGCCCCAGCGGATGACCCGCAGCACGCACAGGAGCACGACGATCAGCAGCAGCGTCCCGTGCAGCAGGGTCTGGACACGTCTGCCGCGCGTCTGCAGGGCGTGTGCATAGGCATATCCGGCCAGCAGCAGAAGCTGAAAGAACATCAGACAGGTCAGCCAGACGGCGGGCGCACCGCCGAACCACGGCAGGAAATATTTGCCGATGAGCGGCTGAATCTGAAAGAGCAGAAAGGCGCCGAGAAACACGGCGGCGGGAAAAAAGCCGAAAGAACGCAGATTTTTCATGCGGTGCACCCTACCGCCGGCGGCGCGTAAAGACGAGTCGAAACCCGTCTGCTTTTGCCCGGAACGGAAGACGGAGGACCGACGACGGCCGCCCGGGAACGGCGTGTTCGCCGCACGCTTTTGTACGAATCCGGGAATAATACGTTGCGTCGGTTCCGGCAGGTCGATAGGGTGCGGTCATTATGAGTATTAACTTAGAACATTATCTGGATCGGCTCCGGCAGGGCGGCGTTCGCAAAGCGGGCTTTGGATCGGCGGGCGCTGTTCTGCTGCTGATTCTCGTTGTCGCCGCGCTTTTCAGCGCCGTCTACAGCGTACAGACCGACGGCCGGGCCGTCATTAAACGGTTCGGCCGCGTCGTGGCCGTAAAATCCCCCGGCCTGCATTTTAAACTGCCCTTCGGGATTGATCGCGACACCTTTATCCCCACCGAGCGGGTGCTGAAAGAGGAATTCGGCTTTCGCACCGTTCAGCCGGGGCGTCAGACGCAGTATCGAAAAAACAGCGCCACGTCGGAGGAATCGCTGATGCTGACCGGCGACCTGAACGTGATAGATGTCGAGTGGGTCGTGCAGTACCGCATCATGGATCCCGTTCTGTTTATGCATCAGGTGCGCCGGCCGCAGGATACGATCCGCGATGTATCCGAAGCGGTCATGCGCCGCATCGTCGGCAACCGCCTCGGCAGCGATGTGCTGACCGTCGGGCGTGTGACGATCGCCGATGCCGTGCGCACCGAGATGCAGAGTGTGCTGGACGACTACGAGATGGGCGTGAGTATTGAACGCATTGAGCTGCAGGACGTGACGCCGCCCGATTCAGTGAAGCCCGCCTTCAACGAAGTGAATGAGGCGCGTCAGCAGCGCGAACGGCTGATCAACGAGGCAGAGAAGAAGCGCAATCAGGTGATTCCGAAAGCACGCGGTGAAGCCGATCAGATTATCGCTGAATCGGAAGCGTATCGGGCCGAACGCGTCAACGAGGCCAGAGGAGAAGCAGCGCGCTTTACCGAACTCGCAGCCGCCTACAATCAGGCGCCCGACATTACCCGCCGCCGGATGTTTGTCGAAACCATGACCGCCGTGCTGCCCGCCGCCGAAAAACTCTATATCGTCGATGACTCCGTCAAAGGCGTTCTGCCCCTGCTCAATCTCGATTCATCCCCGGAGGTCCGCCCATGAACACCCTGCTTAAACAGACCGGCGGCGCGCTCATCCTGCTGACGGCCGTCATTGCCGTTGTGCTGATTTCATCGGCCGCCTACACCGTGGATCAGGCTGAACAGGCCGTCGTGCTGCAGTTCGGCAAACCGGTCGGCGAACCGGTCACGGAGCCGGGGCTGCATTTCAAAATGCCCTTTATTCAGGATTTGCGGCGCTTCGACAAACGGCTGCTCACCTGGGACGGCGATCCCAACCAGATTCCCACGCGGGGGCGCGAGTTTATCTCTGTCGATACGACCGCCCGCTGGCGCATTGTCGATGCGCTTCAGTTTCTGAAAAGCGTCCGCGACGAAACCGGTGCGCAGTCGCGTCTCGACGATATCATTGATTCGGTTGTGCGCGACAAGATCTCCAGCACCGAGCTGACCGAAATCGTCCGCTCCAAAGACTGGGAGGTCAGCGAAAAAGATCTGGAACGCTTTGATGTTGTTCCTGCGGAGCAGGACAACCCGGCCGATCTGACCGAACGCATTCGCGTCGGGCGTAAAACGCTGACCCGCAGCATTCTCAACGAGGCGCGCATCGGGATGCCGGAAAAATACGGTATTGAGCTCGCCGATGTGCGCATCAAACGCATCAACTACATTCCGTCCGTCCGCCGGCAGGTCTTCCAGCGTATGACCTCTGAACGGCAGCGCATCGCCGAGCAGTTCCGTTCGCAGGGACAGGGGGAAGCCTCGCGGATTGAAGGGGAAACGGCGCGTGAACTCGCCCAGATCCGCTCCGAGGCCCGCCGCAAAGCCGAAGTCATTCGCGGAGAAGCCGACGCGGAAGCCACGCGCATTTACAACGAGGCTTTCCGCCCCGATGCCGATTTTTACACCTTCCTGAGAACGCTTGAAAGCTACCCGGAGACGCTGACCAACCGTGCCGTCTTTGTTTTGGGAACGGATTCGGACTATCTGCGCTTCCTGCGCAGCACCGGCGAAGCGGATTCCGCCGCCGGGACCGGCGGAAAATGAGCAGGCAGCGCGCCGCAGGCCTTCCTGGTCGTGCTGAACAGGCCGTTGATTGACGCAGACTTGTTTCGCCCAAAACAATCCCGTCATTGTCCCGGCCGCTACGCTGCTTTCCCAACTGCCGTCATGGCTAAAGCATTTTCGCTTACATTTGACGTTACTGTAGGCGGGGTCGTTGACCGCGCGCCGGGGTCAACGACCCCGGCTACAGAAGACGGTTGCGACAAATTAAATAGAATGCACTC
>CAZITJ010000130.1:0-4683 GCA_964542135.1 uncultured Verrucomicrobiota bacterium | reverse complement strand
CGAAAAAAACATCGGGACCCATGAATGGACCGAACCGCTCACGCGGCGCGATCTGTCCATCCAGGTGCGCCGTCTCCAGCAGAACGACCGCTGCATGGGCGCCATGGCCATTCTGACCGATCTCACGGAAGAGCGTATTCTGCGTGAAAAACAGAACAATCTCGAACGGGCTGTTTTCCGGAACGAACTGGCGTCGGCCATCTCACACGAAGTGCGTAATCCGCTTGTCGCCATCAGCACCTTCGCCCAGTTGCTTCCCGAACGCTACACCGACGAAGAATTCCGTTCCCAGTTCCGCGATCTCACCCTTCAGGAAGTCTCCCGTCTGAACAGCATGATTGATCAGCTCGACGAGTATGCCAATCCGCCCGCACTGCGTTTTACCGAGGCCGAGCCGGGCGAACTCTTTGACACCGTGCTCACCAAAATGAATCACAGCGAAGACGTATCCCCGGACATTGAAGTGGATATTCAACCCGATGTGCCGGCGTTTAAAGGCGATGTGTCCGTGCTGGCCGATGCCGTCATCCACCTGATTCACAATGCGGCGGCCGCCGTGGAAAACACCGCCCGGCCGGGCATTGTTCTTTCCGCCGGGCCCGGCGAAATCGGCTCCGCCCGCCCGGCCGTTGTCCTGGAAGTGCGGGATAACGGCGCCGGCATTCCCGACGATCTTCGCGACAAGGTGTTTTCCCCCTTCTGCACCACCAAAGCCCGCGGCGTCGGGCTCGGCCTGCCCATCGTGCGCCGCACCATGATTGACCACGGCGGCCTCGTGGCCATTGACCATCGCGACCCCGGGACCGTTGTGCGACTGACGCTTCCCGCCGTTGAAAACGAGGAGGGCGCCGCATGAAAAAACTGCTCATCATCGATGACGACTGCGACCTGCTTCAATTCCTGCGCGCCGTGTTCGGCGGGCTCTACGATGTCACGACCGCCCGCTCTGCCGAAGACGCCGCCGAACAGCTCGCCGCCGCACCGGTCGATATCATTCTGCTCGATGTTATCCTGCCCGGCATCGACGGCATTGCATTCCTCAAACAGGTGCGCCGCGACCATCCCGGCCTGCCCGTCGTTATGATCAGTGCCGCCCCCTCGATCCGTCCTGTGATGAAAGCGCTCGATCTCGGTGTCTGCGACTACATCCGCAAGCCCTTCGATGTCGATGAACTGCGCCATGTTGTTGCCCGCGCCCTGCATGCGGGACAGATGCAGCAGCGCATCCGGACACTGGAAAAAGAACTCGCGCGGCGGCCCTTCGTTGCCGAACCCGGTGAAAAACCCATGAATACCGCGGTCGAGGAGTTTGAACGCACGCTGATTTGCAAGGCCCTTCAAACCACCGGCGGGGTGCAGACCCGCGCCGCCGAACTGCTCGGAATCACGCGGCGGGTCCTGCGTTATCGCATGGATAAGCTCGGTGTGAACCGCACGGTATCCCCATAGAGTTTGAGAGTGGATTGCGGCAGGGCCGCCGTTTGCGGACGGCTGGGACAGCTGTCCCTGCCGATCGCGTTTTTGGACAGGGCGGTCCGTCCCGGGCCGCCGTTCGTTGGGTTAAAGAAGAATGCCCGCCACGCAGGCTGTCATAAAACAGGCCAGGGTCCCGGCCAGCAGCGCCCGCAGGCCCAGCCGTGCCAAATCGTGCTTCCGGTCCGGCGCCAGCGCACCGATCCCGCCGATCTGGATGGCAATCGAACTGAAATTGGCAAATCCGCACAGGGCATAGGTCAGAATGGTCACGGAGCGCGGCGCCAGCACATCCAGCTGTTCCTTCAGATTCGCGTACGCCACAAATTCATTCAGCACCGTTTTTTGTCCCAGCAGCGTGCCCGCCGCCGTTGCATCGCTCCAGGGAATGCCCAGCAGCCACGCCGCCGGGGCAAACAGCCAGCCCAGGATCCGTTCAAAACTCAGGTTCTCGATGCCCGCCAGCTCCCCGAGCCCGCCGATGATTCCGTTCAGCATGGCAATCAGGGCGATAAAGGCCAGCAGCATGGCACCGACATTCAGGGCCAGCTTCAGGCCGTCAGCCGCGCCGCCCGCCGCCGCGTCGATTACATTCACGGTGTTTTTTTCAAAGTCCGCCTTCACCGACCCGCCGGTCTGCGCCCGTTCGGTTTCCGGAACAATCAGCTTGGCGCACACCAGCGCCGCCGGAGCGCTCATCACCGATGCAGCCAGCAGATGCCCCGCATCAATACCCATCCCCGCGTAGGCAATCAGCACGCCGCCGGCAATCGTGGCAAATCCGCCGCTCATCAGTGCCATCAGCTCCGAGCGGGTCATGCGCGCCAGATAGGGTTTCACAATCAGCGGGGCCTCCGTTTGGCCGACAAATACGTTGGCCGCTGCCGCCAGGCTTTCCGCGCCGGACGTTTTCAGCAGACGCATCATCACCCAGGCAAATCCCTGCACGATGCGCTGCATCACACCCAGGTGATACAGAATCCCCATCACCGAACCGATAAAGATGATGGTCGGCAGCACCCGAAACGCGAAAATGTAGCCCATGCCCGCATCGCTCACCAGCGGCCCGAACAGGAATTCACTGCCCGCATCCGTATAGGCGGTCAGCCGGGTCACCAGGCCGTTGGCCCCGGAGAAAAGCCGGCGACCGAACGTGGTTTTAAGAACCAGCAGTCCCAGAGCCATTTGCAGCGCTGTGCCGCGCAGTACCGACCTCCAGCGAATCGCCCGGCGATCCGTGCTCGCCGCCCAGGCAACGGCAATCATGCAAAGCAGGCCCAGAAGTGAAATCACCCGTTCCATGAGGCCAAACTACTGCCGAATCAGGAATTACCCAAGCCCGAAAATCGGCAGCCCCGAAAAGCATATTACATTATGCGCATATGCGCATAATGTAATATACTTTATCCGCCGCGGATTTTCCAAACACAGGAATTCACGGAGAAAAAAGTCCGGACCTTTTCTTTGAAATGCTCTGCCGAAGAATTGTCGGTGAAATTATTTTGGAAGCTGCCAGTGCGCTGAAGATGGTTGTAGACGCGGTGTCCCCACCGCGTTCCATGCAGGCGCAACGCGGTGAGGACACCGCGTCTACGTTGGGCGGCGGCATGATGATGCGTTCCAGCGCACCGCCGGAACATACGAACGACTTGTGGCTCTGCCTTGAAAACCAGACCAACGGAACCATGCTTCTGAAAGCCTTTGCACCGACAAGCGTTTCCAATGTGGAGGTGTATGCCTGCAACGATCTGGTTTCCAATGTCTGGACGCTGGTGGAAACCAATTTACACCCGATCGGTCCGACCAATCCGGAATATATCGCTTAGCGATATATTGATGACTGCCCACGAAACACACGACTAGACACGAAAACGCCGGGCGGCGCAGAGGTTTCCAATGTTGAACCATTCCCTCAGGATTTACTGGATTTTGAAGGGCATCCTGTTCATCCTGTAATCCGGTCTAAAAATATGCTGTGACAAAATCATGGACAACAAAATCATTTTGGGGAAAACAGCCATAGCCACAAAAAGGCACAAAAAAGAACAAAAAACCTGCTCATTTTTGTGTATTCTTGTGTTTTTCGTGGCGATTTCCCCTGTCCGTGCGGATTTTGTGACGATTGGGGGGACGGATGTGGGAGCAGATCCGGCGACGGGTTACGGCGCGGTGAATTATACGTATCAAATCAGCCGCTACGAAGTGACCGGTGCAGAGCTTGGCGCGGCGGTAGCAGCAGACAGTCGCATTGGGAATTCAAACCCGAACACAGGCAACAAGCCTGCTGAATATGTGAGCTGGTACGAGGCGGTGAAATACTGCAACTGGCTGACGAGCGGCGATGCGTATCTTGGAGCCTACACACACGACGGAACCGGCACGTTCACTGGTATTGACCGCGACGCGGCGATTGCGACCTACGGCATCGTCTATGTACTGCCGACCGAAGATGAATGGTACAAGGCCGCCTACTGGACAGGAAATGTATCCGACCAATGGTCACTTTACGCCAACGGAACCGACGACACCCCGACATGGGGAACCACCAGCGGATGGAACTATCGCGATTCAACCTATGGTTATGCAACGCCAGATCAACGCCCGTGGGAAGTTGGCTATGGTGCGCAGGAACAGAACGGAACTTATGACATGATGGGTAATGTTTGGGAATGGACGGAAAGTGATTTTAGCGATTCAAAGAAAGTTCCTCGGGGGGGGGGGGTGCGCAAATAACGTTTCTGATTTAAGTTCTGCAACCCGAGGAGGAGGATATCCTGACCGTGAATACAGTAGCATGGGGTTTCGTGTCGTGATGGTTCCTGAGCCATCAACAATATTGCTCTTCGGAATTGGTATGATCAGCGCATGGGTAATTCGCAGAAACAAATTTCTTTCACGAAACTTTGACAAGGAGAGAAAATTTTTATAAGAACCAACGAGAAATCTTAATTTTGCGTTTTACGTATGTTTTGTTTCCCATAGAAAACCGCGAATTTTTAATGGAAAGAAACGAACAAACGAGGACGCGCCCCGTGTGGGCGCGACCTCTGTTCATGTTTCTTTCCGGGGCTTCGCGGTCCCTCTATGGGAGCATGGCGGAGGTTCGCGCCTCTTTTTGTGCGCGAATTAGGATTTGGGGAGAAAAAGGAAAGGCGGGGTTCCTCGTAGAATTTAGTGGGAGATTCCCACCACCCACTCCCGGATGGTCGT
>CAZITJ010000129.1:0-4713 GCA_964542135.1 uncultured Verrucomicrobiota bacterium | reverse complement strand
AAATTTACGAAGAACCGGTTCGCGACGTCCAAACTTTGGATGAAAAGTTTCCAATCCCTGGAAAAAAAGGGTAAACATTTTCCAATGATTGGAAAACGGGTCAGTGAAGACGGCGGTGCGTATCGGGTCAGAGCAAAAGACCTTCCCAAGGCGTTGCAGCCGCGCGAAAAGTTTGATCGCCTCGGGCCCGAGAATCTGGCCGAGGCTGATTTGCTGGCGCTGATTCTGCGCACCGGAACGGCGGGCACGAATGTGGTGGAGCTGGCCAATTCGCTTCTCATCAAATACGGCTCGCTCAGTGCGCTTTCGCAGGCTTCCGCCGCCGAGCTGCAGGGGACGTTTCCAGGCATTGGAAAAGAAAAGGCCAAGCAGGTGAAGGCCGCGCTCGAAATCGGCCGCCGCCTCGTTCAGGAAAACGTCGGCGAACGTCCGCGCATCACCACCCCCGAAGAGGTGGCCGCCGTGCTGCGCGAACGCGCGCGCAGCCTGGATCGCGAGGTGTTCTGGGTGCTTTTGCTTGATATTAAAAACCGGCTGATCCGCCCGCCCGCCGAAGTCTCCAAGGGAACGCTCAACTCCAGCCTGGTGCATCCGCGTGAAATTTTTAAGCCCGCCATACAGCACTCCGCCGCCAACGTGATTCTCGCGCACAACCATCCGTCCGGCGATCCGTCGCCCTCGGCGCAGGATGTAAAGATTACGCGCAAGCTGATCGAGTCCGGCCGAACCATGGAAATCAATGTGCTCGACCATGTCATTGTCGGACGCCGCACCCGCGACGGCGCCGACGACTTTCTCAGCCTTCGTGAATCCGGCCTGGTTGTTTTTGAGGCATGCTGAGAGTTTGATGTGCCGGGATCAGGGGATGTCCCCGTTAAATTTCTGCTCGCCCGGCTTTGCGGCGATCCTGATCTCTGCTACAACAGCGGCATGAAAACGATTCGTGTTCTTGTGATTAACGGTCCGAATCTGCATCTGCTCGGGACGCGTGAGCCGGGCGTGTACGGTACGGAAACGCTGGCGGATATTGCCGATAAAATGAAAGCCTGTGCGCAGCGACTCGGCGATGTGGAGCTGAGTTTTCGTCAGAGCAATGCCGAGAGCGATCTCATTACCTGGATCGGCGGCGCGCGCGGCGAGTTTGACGGCCTGATTATCAACCCGGCCGCCCTGACGCATACCAGTCTCGGCACGGCTGATGCCATCCGGGCGGTGGCCGATGCGGTTCCGGCCGTGGAGGTGCATCTGAGCAACACGGCGGCCCGGGAAGAAATCCGCCATCGCAGTCTGACCGCCGCCGGCTGCATCGGCCAGATCATGGGGTTTCACGGCGATGGATATGTGCTGGCGCTGGAGGCGCTGGTGAATCATTTGCGCGGCGAAGCGCTCTGACGCCCCTGCGGATGCCCGCATCCGCCCCTGTCAACCGGCGATCTGTGCGAAGAATTCGCCGAAGACCAGGGCATGGGGCAGGTTCCGGTCGAGACGGCTCCTCATGGTTTCGACGGCTGCGATGCGCTGCAGGGCGTCGGTTCGGCTGCAGCGGGCCGCCTGGCGGTCGATGGCCTCATGATGATCGGCATGGTGAAGCGTTTCCGGCGGGAGACCGAGCACGCGGTTGAGGATATCACGCTGCCAGAGCAGGAGGGTGCGCAGAAGGTCGGCGCGCGCTTCGATCAGCCTGGCGGCGGCCCGTGCATCCTGCAGCTTTTTGGCTTCTTTGGTATCCATCTCTTCGGGCAGCCGGTCAGCCTCTTCTTTTTCGAATTCTTTTTTCAGGGCGGCGAGCAGTGCGACGATGCGGGCGGTGAAGAGCCCGGCCTGCGGCACGTTTGCCGGGGGGCATTCGGCGAGGAGGTCGAGCAGCGGCGGGGTCCAATGTCTGGCCACGGCGTCATCGGCGGCGGTCAGGACGATCCGCTGGCAGCGCGAAACAACCGTGGTCGGCAGGGCCTGCGGATTGTCGGTGAGCAGCAGCAGCAGACTGTGAGCGGGGGGCTCTTCGAGTGTTTTCAGCAGGGCATTGGCGGCCTGATCGGTCATGCGGTCCGCACTGATCAGCACGCCTGCTTTCCAGCCGCCCGCTGAGGCGGTCTGGGAAAGGGGGCGGATGATGCGGTCGCGGACGTCATCAATCGTAATGCGGCGGCTTTTGCTTTGCGGTTCAAGCCGGGCAATATCGGGGTGCGCCCCGGTGCGGACGCCCGGATGGCTGTCGAAAATCAGATCGAGCAGGTCGTCGGCGAAGCGTCCGGCCGCGCCGTACGGTGCGCCCTGCAGCAGATAGGCATGGGCCAGACGGCCGGTTTTCCAGCCGGATTCGATGTGCTGCCGGGCTTTCTGAAACGGGTCGGATTTCATGGGCGGATCGGAACGGGAGGCTGGGGTTGCGTGTCCATTGTTTACGGATCGGCGGGTGTTTCTTCCAAAAGGGTTTCTACGGCGTTCCATACCGAAGCGGATACCGTATCCGGCGGCTGTGCGGCGTCGATGATGCGAAAGCGGGCCGGATCGTTTTCAGCAAGCTGCAGATATCCGCGCCGAACCCGGCGGTGAAACGAGCGGTCCTCCTGCTCAAAACGGTCGGCGGATTCACCGAGTGCCAGATAGCGCTGGGCGATGCGTTCGAAGCCGGTATCGACGTCGATGTCGAGCAGAAGCGTGCGATCGGGGGCGACGTCGTTGACGGTGAAACGGTGCACCTGCAGAACCTGATCGACCGGCAGGCCGCGGCCGAAGCCCTGATAGGCGGTGGTGGAGTCCATAAAGCGGTCGCAGATGATCCAGCGTCCTTTCTGCAGAGCGGGGCGGATGACTTTTTCGACAAGCTGACTGCGGCTGGCTTCGAAGAGCAGCAGTTCGGCCCGCTCACCGGGCGCTTCGCCCGCCAGATTATGCTGAAGAATGTTGCGAATGGTTTCGCCCAGCGCGGTGCCGCCGGGCTCACGGGTGTAGAGCGCCTCAATTCCGCAGGCGGCCAGCCGCCGGACCAGCGTCTGTGCCTGCGTGGATTTGCCGGAGCCCTCGGGCCCTTCCAGTGTGATGAATCGTCCCTGCATGAACTCGAAAGAATAGAGCGGTCCGCCCGGTTCGACAAGTCTGCGGCAGACGAAAAAAAAACGAAGCCGTCGGAGCGGCGCTGCCGCACAGAAAGGCGGGGCGGCCTGCCGGTCTGCGGCACGGCGCCGGTCCGATCCGTTTCACGGCTTTCCGATCGGCGGCAATTCTGATTCACTGGGCTTGTGGACATCAATACAAAGACTCTTGTGGACAGCGGCTGCAGGCGCCTTGAACGGGCGGGGAACGGCAACCCGAAGCGGTCGGTTGAGGAACTGGCGGCGCATGTACTCGGCTGTAAACCGCTCGAAATCTACTGGAAAGAACTCTCTGCGGCGCAGAAGGCCGGGCTGGAAAAATCGATTGCCCGCGCGGAGCGGGGTGAGCCGATTCAGTACATCATCGGCTCGGTGGATTTCCGGGGACTGAACATCGGCTGCGACCCGCGCGCACTCATTCCGCGCCCCGAGACCGAGGTTCTTGTGGAGACGGTTCTGTCGAAACTTACCGATCGACCTTCGAAGCGGGACCTGGCTGATGTTTGTACGGGGGGCGGGTGCATCGGCCTGGCTCTTGCCTATGAGCGGCCGGAGATCCGGGTGACAGCGATCGACCGCTCTGCCGACGCGCTGGCGCTGGCCAACGAGAACGCGGAGCGGCTGGGTTTGTCGAATCGCTTCCACTGCCTGGAAAACAATCTGCTGACCGGCATCGCCGGGAACACATTTGATGTGGTTGTCTCCAATCCGCCGTACATCCTTTCCGATGAATGGACACATCTGGATGTGTCCGTGAAGGAGTTTGAACCGCGGCCGGCGCTGGACGGCGGCAGGGACGGCCTCCACCTGATACGTCCGCTGACGGAACAGGCGGCCGGGGTGCTGAGGCCGGGCGGAAGGCTGTTTCTCGAGATCGGCTGCAGGCAGGGGCGTGCGGTGTTGCACTGTCTGGAAAAGGCCGGGTTCCGGGACCTTGAGCTTTTTCAGGATGTCGCCGGTCATGATCGCGTTGCGGCGGGGATATGCGGCTGATGCCGGGACCTGAATCAAAAAAATTTGTTTTTGCCCGTTTTTACCAACAGGCGCCCCGAACGGTCGAGGGCGCTCGCGATACTTCGGAACGCGACGGTTTCGGCACATTTGCTTCGTTGCAAACGGTTTGCGGCAGGCAGCCGCAGCGTCACCTTTCGACGCATCGCATCTGCACCGAACCTGCCGCGTGAATCATTCAGGCCGGGTTGTTTTGTTTGCCGAAATGCGTCAGCTCAACAGATCGACGAGTGTGTTTTCCTGCTGGACGCCGATGAAGTCCTGGACTTTCTCTCCGTTTTTGAAGAGGACCAGTGTCGGGATGGAGCGCACGCCGTACTGCGCCGCCAGCGGAGCGTTTTCATCGACATTCACCTTTGCGATCACGGCTTTATCGCCAATCTGTTCGGCCACCTTGTCGAGAATCGGCCCCTGCATTTTACAGGGTCCGCACCAGGGTGCCCAGAAATCCACCAAAACGGTTCCGCTTTCAATGGTTTCACTGAAGTTTTCAGAGGTAAGCTCTTTGACGTGTTCAGACATATGAATCTCCTTTTGTTTGAAGCCTCTGACTATACAATTCGGACTTTGTTCAATCAAGCAGGATTGTTCTGTGAAGCACGCGGAG
>CAZITJ010000128.1:0-4717 GCA_964542135.1 uncultured Verrucomicrobiota bacterium | reverse complement strand
GATTAAAGCCACCCGCAAGATGGTGCGATAGAGCCTTCGCTCGAAGGCTCTATCATTTTTGCGCAGCAAACAGTGGAATCAGCGGGGCGGGTCATTCCGCTTCATAGAAACGTTGGTTGTCCCGTCGCTTCCCGCGCCGTTCACCCTTGTTCAGGCAGCGGCAGGCTGCAAGGGACGCTGCGGCTCAGCCGCCTTGGGATGGCGCAACGTCCCTGACGCAGCCGGTACGGTGCGATTCGTGTGCGGCGTGCAGAACCCGCAGGGTGTCCGCGCCGCGCTGAAGGCTGATGGCGGAGTCGGCTCCGGTGTCCAGACAGCTGGAAATATGAGTCAGTTCCTGAATAAAGTCGTCCGGGCGGGTTTTGGGAATTTCCTCAATGACCACATCCTGATCGGGGCGGTGCAGCAGAAGGGCGTCGCCCTTTGAATTGTAGTTGGCAATCCATTCGAGTTTGCCTTTCGTGCCGACGAACAGGGCGTTCTTTTTGGACGGCAGGGTGACGACGTCCTGTACAACGCGCCCGGTGAGGCCGGTTTCGGTCTGGATGTCCATGAAGCAGATACGGTCGTATTCGGCCGGGCCGTCGCTGACCATGTCGAGCCTGGCGAACACGCGGCGGACAGAGCCCGCGCCCAGAACATGGGCAAAGTGCTGCCAGAGGTTCAGCGCGTGCGAATGCTCGCCCGATGCGCCGCCGCCTTTTTTCCAGTAGCCGAGGTAGCTGTCGGCCGGCCCGGCCAGCCAGTGGTGGGCTTTGAAAATGCCCGCCCAGTGCTCGCGGAATTCGGCGTCGAAGGTGATGACTTCGCCGATGGCGCCGTCTTTCAGGAGCGTTTCGGCGCGCAGGGCGGATTTGCCGATGACATGGTCGTAGCCGACGAAGACGGGAATCTGTTTTTCGGCGGCGGTTTTTTCCAGCGTTTCGAGTTCCGGGGCGAAGGGCTGGCAGAGCGGCTTTTCGATCTGCAGGGCGGCGGGATGTTCTTCAAGTGCATCAAGCGCCAGCGGGAGGTGGAATTCGGGCGGGGTGCCGATGCAGATCAGGTCGAACCCGCCGCGCGGGGCGGCATCATTGGTGCAGAGCTCAATGGCTTCGTCCCATTGACCGTAGCGGCCGGGGTAGAGGTCGGTACGGGTGCGTTCCAGCGCCTCTTTCGAGACATCGCAGATGACGACGTCCATGCCCAGTGTGCGGGCGGCATTGGCGAGGTGATTGCCGATGGATCCGGCGCCGTAGATTTTCACTTTTTTCATAGAGGGTTCCTGATTCAAAACGTACCCGTCGATACTACCTTGCAGGCCCGGCACTTCAAGGTTTCCCGTTTATGGATTCGCGAGCCGGTTGATCAGGTCGGCGACGCGGCGGGAGGCGGTTTCGCCGGGGGTGTAGTGCATGTAGCGGTTCATCAGTTTCAGGCGGCGTTCGGCGTTCGGGCTCGGCGGGCTGTCTAGGGCGTCCTTCAGAACGGATTCGAATTTTCCGGCAGAGGAGCAGAATCCGATTTCGGTTTGGAGTTCGGGATCGGCGGGATCCATCATCAGCTTTTCGCGGAAGGTTTTCACATCGTGCCAGGCGGGGACGATGAGCCGGGCGCCGGTCAGCAGGGCCTCGGTCAACGCGAGTGAATTGAACCCGATGATGACCCTGGAGCGCTCCATCAGGTCGCGCAGGTCGCCGTACTGTTCCGGCCGCAGGTTCGGCGGCGCGCCGGATGCTTTCATTTTCTGTTTCATCCAGGCGTAGTCGCCGCGGCCCTCTTTGCATTTGACCACGAAACGGAGTTCCGGAAAGCGCCGGGCCGCGGCGATGAAGCGATCAACGGTGTCGTAAAACAGGTCGGGATCGAGGCTGGTGCGGAACGAGAGCAGCAGGACGGTGTCGGGTTCCTGCGGCGGTCGCGGGTCCTGCCAGATGTCGGTGCGGGGGGCGCCGGTCACGGTGATTTGGTCTTCCCGGCAGGAGCCGCCTTCGAGGAACACCTCTTTCATGTGGTGGCTGAATACCGCGACATGTCCGTGAAATTTGATGCCGCTTTTCCGCTGGCGCTCAATGACCAGCTTGCGAAAGTGCGGGATGATGAGGTTTTCGCGGCAGAGTACGCAGTGGAGTACGTTATGGTCTGTGCAGTACTGCCGCAGGGCGGTTTCCTGCCAGTAGTCGGTATTGGCGCTCATCAGGACCGGCACCTGTTCGGTGCCGAGCGTTTCATGCAGGCTGCGGATGAGTTCTTCGCCTTTTTTCCAGCCGGGATGGCCGCGGGATCCGGGCTCCGCAAGAGCGGTTCCCTGCTTTCGGAAGGACCGGGGCGTCCAGACTGCCTGCAGACGGCCGAGATGGCCGCTGCGCCAGGGAATAAAATGAAGCCCGGTGCGGCCTTCGATTTGCGCGGTGTCTTTAAAGAAGAGCTCGCGGCCGACGGCCAGCACATTGGGTTCGTCCGGTTTCACAAACGGTTTAAGAAGGCGTCCGATTACCCGTCCGCATCGCTGCGGTCCAAGCACCGCCGCCATCGTCCGCGATACCGGTACGGTATGGATGGCTTTGCGCACCAGCGGGTTGGCGTACAGCGAGGATGTGGAACTTTTCGGTTTCATCGGCCCGTTAATATGGATAGGCTCACAGACAGTTTCAAGCCAATACCTGTTTCCGGCAATGCCGGGCGCAGGCTTTGTATGACCGGAAAGTTGCACAATGCACGGGCTGACCCCTTTTCTTGTTGTGATGGCCGCTTATCCGCCCGCTCATTCGGGCGGGGGATTGCGGATTCACCGGCAAATCCTGCGAATCCGGTCGCGGTTAAACCGTCCTGTACAGGTCCTTTCCGCGGCCGGACGCGGCCTGTCCCCGGGCGCTTCTGTCAGCGATGAGATCCCGGTTCTTCGCATCAGCGATCGGGGGGCGCTGCGGATGTTTTTCAGAATGGGTGCGGTTCTGGTCGCCCGCCGCCCGGCGGTCATTCACAGCGCGGGGGATACCGTGTTTAATTATGCGGCCTGCATCTGGGCCTGGCTGCTGCGAATTCCTTTGATCAAAGAGCGGACCATGAATTCGGACTTTTTTCGTCAGCGGATGCGGCGAATGCTGTTTCGGTTTGTTCATCGCCGTGCGGTTTTATGTATTGCGCTGAACCGGGCGATTGCCGATCAGTTCCGGGCGGCGGGGGTTCGGGAAGACCGTATTTTCTGCCGTCCCAACCCGGTTGATTGCAGTGTCTTTCATCCGGTGTCTTCTGATCGGAAAAAGAGTCTCCGGCGGGAACGGGGGATGGATCCTTCTGCCTGTCTTCATCTGGTTGTGGGCCGGTTTTGCCCCCGCAAAAATCAGTTGCAGGCGGTGACCATGATGCCCCGGCTTCCGGAACATCATCAGCTTCTGCTGATCGGACCGGTTCTCTCCGCGGAAGATGAGCAGTATGTGCAGACAATCCGCAACGCGGTGCGTCGTCTTGACCTGGAGGCCCGGGTGTTTCTGCGGCCTGAACCGGAGCCGGCGATTGTTGATTTTTACCAGGCGGCGGACAGTCTGTGGATTCCGTCGACCGCCGAGGGAACCCCGAATGTGATGCTGGAGGCGTTATGCAGCGGTCTTCCGGTGCTGGTAAACCGGGATTTAAACCTGCACGATTTTATTTCGGAGGGGATAAACGGCCGGCATGTTGATTTTACCGGAACAGAGAGGCCCTGTCCGGGCGAAGACCGGCCGGTTCATTTGAATACAGAGCAGATTGCGAACGCGGCGCGGCGTGCGTACTCCGCGGAACGCATAGACGATCTGTATCTCGAACGGCTCAGGCAGGTTGGTGTCATTCCCGAACAGGGTAAAGCAGCATGCTGAACGTGGCTTATATTGTATCGACGCTGAAACGCTGCGGGCCGAACAGCCAGCTCCGCAGCGTGATCCGCCATCTGGACCGGGCGGCATTTGAGCCGCGGGTGATCACGCTGTCGCCGGAACCGGTTGACTCGGTGAAGGCGCTGTTCGGGCAGGACGGCGTGAAGGTGGTCAGTTTGAATCTCTCGCGGGTGGCGGGGCTTTTTGCAGCGCGCAGGCGGCTGCGCCGGTTGCTGCGGGCGCAAAAAACCGATCTGCTGCATACACAGGGGATCCGTGCCGACTCGCTGGCGGCCTCGCTGCGGAGCGAGTGGCCGGCGGTGTGCAGCGTGCGTAATTTCCCTCAACTGGATTATCCGATGACCTACGGCGTGATGCGCGGCAGATGGATGGCGCATTCTCATGCCCGCGCTCTGCGCCGGGTTGCCGCACCGGTCGGCGTGTCGGAGGCGGTGAGCCGCAACCTGGCCGATGCCTTCGGCATTGCGGCACGAACGATCCGCAACGGGGTGGAAACGGAGCTGTGGAACCCTGCGGTTCCGGAAGAACGTTCCAGACTTCGGAAACAGTTCGGTTTTGAGGATGATACGACGGTGTGGGTGAGCGTGGGGCATCTTTCGGAGCGCAAGGATCCGCTGCGGCTGATTCGGGCGTTTAAGCAGGCTGCACCTGCGAAGACAAAGCTTGTTTTTCTGGGAAGCGGTCCGCTGGAGGCGGCGTGCCGCCGGGAGGCGGCCGGTGAGGAGGGAATTGTTTTTGCCGGGCGGGTTGAGAATGTTTCCGAGTATCTGCAGGCGGCGGACGGATTTGTGTCGGCCTCCCGTGCCGAGGGGTTTCCCAATGCGGCGCTCGAAGCGCTGGCCTGCGGCCTGCCGTGCGTGCTT
>CAZITJ010000127.1:0-5016 GCA_964542135.1 uncultured Verrucomicrobiota bacterium | reverse complement strand
CGTTCTGACCCCCGAAATGAGTCAGAGCAGTTTGTTTGTGCCGCCCAGAAAGAACACCCAGAGCACAACGGTGGCCCAGTGGATGATCACAGGAACCCAGATGGACCGGGACAGAACATAACCGGTTCCGCAGGTGATTCCCAGCAGGGCAGTGATTCCGAGAAACGCCGGATTGAAAAAGAAAGGAATCACAGAGGGGTCAAAGATCAGCGCATTGGCCGGATGCCAGATTACAAACGCAAGAGTGCTGAGCAGAATAGCGAGCGCCGCTTTTTTCTGTCCCCGGTCACGTATGTTGCGGGGGATCAGAATCCCGCGGAAAAAGAGCTCTTCGAGCAGGGCCGGAAAGACAAACATTGTGAACGGAAGAACCGGAGCCGTCGGGGAGGTCAGTAGCTGTACCTCAAACAGACCGCTGCTGAAGCCGATCGCCAGGGCGGCGGCCGCAAAGAACGGAACGGGCAGCCAGGCCGCTCGCGGAGCGCGGAACGGGTTGGTACAGCATGCCGCCTTCAGGTTTTGATAAACAGAGTTCATATCGTTAAGGGTTTTGGAACAGCGTTGTCAGGGTTGTGCTGATGTTCGCTTTCCGGCTGATCTGGTGGAATAAACCGGTACTATCAGTCGGGAGAACACAATGAGCAATTCAGAACCGCAGGATGTTCAATGAAAAAAGGTTTAAAAACAGGCAGATGGCTGGTTCCGGCCGCCATGATTGTCGGACTCATCCTGAGCGGGGAGGCGGTTTTGTGCGGCTATCTTGAAGAAAAATTTTCGCGGATGATATCGGAAGACCTGTCCGAAAAACTGGGTACGGCGGTGACCGTTGACGCGGTGCGCGTTGATTTATGGGGGCGGCAGGCAGGTGTTTATGGATTTCGCGTCCGCCAGCCGGAAGGCTTCGGCGACGGCAGTCTGCTGCATCTGCCCGCCGTCGAAGCAACGGTGAGCCTCAGCGGGCTGTTTTCGCGCAAACTGGCATTGAGACGGGTTGTGTTCGCAGATGCCGACATCCGTCTGGTTGCCGACACAAACGGAATCTGGAACGTTCAGACCCTGGCGGACAGGCTGCCCCGCGGTCAGCGGAAACGTGACGGTTTTTTTCAGTCCATTCGTATCGATGCGCTGAACGGGTCCGACTGCCGCTTCCGCACATACGAGCCGGTTGATTCGTCCAATGCGGTGACCTTTGCCGTGGCGGATCTGGACATGCAGATGAAAGACTTCCGGTATAATACAATCCGGCCGGAGCCGGCGGCTCCAAACGGTTCACTCCGGCTGACCGGACGGATACGCAAAACGGCATTTCCGGACGGCCGTTGCGGAGTGGCGGCGACATTCGGCCCCTTCGGCGCCGAGCTGCCCGCTATGAACGCATCCCTGCGGATCATCGGGCTGGAACTGGCGGTTTTGGCGCCGGTGCTGATGGACCATGCGGCCTCGATTCTGGGCGGTGATGCCGTCGATCTTTCAGCGGATCTGCAGCGCCGGTCAGCGGGGATTGACGGAACCATTTCCCTGGAAACCATTGCCGGATACCGTTATGAAGCGGTCGTGGCGGGCACGCTGCACAATCCGGCCCTGCAAATAAAGGATGACGCCCTTTCCCTGGTGCTGGGACGCAGCGGGGGATTGCTGGGACGGGCCTATGGAAACCTGCGTTCCGCAGGGGAGGAAGCTTTCGCGGAAGGTCGCGGTGCGGCGGCCGAACTGATAAAAGAAACCTCCAAATCGGCGGAATCATTTGGCACGGGGTTTCTGAACGCCGTGCAGGGGGCTGTTACGCTGGATCTGTCCGATATAAACAAAGGGGTTCGGGAAATGGGTGTGTCGGTTGCCGGAGGCACCAAAGACGCGGTGTTTACCGCGGGCGGCGGCATTATGGAGGGCGTCGGTTCCGTGACCGGCAGTCTGACCGGCGATGCGGATGCCCGGGCGTGGCGTTCGTCGATTCCCCGGCGTTGGGAACAGGCCTGGCAGGATGCGCTCGATACGGTTGAATTGTCCCGGGGAACAGGCGTGTCCGGGCAGAGATGAACTTCCTGAACGGCGTGCGGTGATGTAATATATTTCAAAAATTTATGATGATTGAGTTGTTGTTTATTCTGTTTCATGCAGCCGGTCTCGCGCTGATCGGGCATGTGCTGCTCTCGAACAAGTCGCACGCATCCCTCATCTTGTGGACCATGTGGCTGCTGCTCTTTCCAATCCTTGGAATCCCGCTCTACCTGCTGCTCGGTACCGAAAAAATCCATAAGAAAAAAATGGAGCGGTTTGAGCAGATTCACTATGACGAAGCCGCGCAGCCGGATGAAGAGCAGCTCCCCTGTATTCTGCGCGACCTCCACCGGGTCAACGGTCATCATGCGGCACGGATGAGCACACCGGAGCTGTTGTGGGACGGCGACAGCTACTACGAGAGTCTGCTGCGTGATATCGATTCTGCGCAGACGTATGTCCACATCCAGACCTATGTCTGGCGCGATGACGAAGCGGGCATCCGGCTGCTGGAAAGCCTCTGCGCCGCCGCGCGTCGCGGCGTAGCGGTGCGCATCATGCTCGACGAAATGGGATCGGTAAAAACCCCGCGCGATTTTTTTGATCCGCTGGAAGAGGCGGGCGGGCGGTTTGAATGGTACTCGACCGTGCAGACGCGCCGCAGCCGCTTTTTCTTCAATCTGCGCAATCACCGTAAAATCAATATCATCGACGGAGCCATTGCCTATGTCGGCGGCATGAACATCGGCGAGGAATACGCGGGCCGCGGCATCGGCCCGTGGCAGGATCTACAGATGCGCTTCCGCGGCCCCGTGATCGCGAATCTCGAAAATATATTTGCCGGCGACTGGTCGTTCGCCACGCGCGAACGGCTGGATGACGCAAAATTTTATCCCGACCCGTCGGTTCCCGATGAAGCCTTTCCGGCCGCAGTCGTTCAGACCGGGCCGGATCGGCAGGACCGTCCGTTTCTGAAGGTTTTCAGTCTGCTGTGCCGCGAGGCGACCGAAACGATGGATGTGTTTACGCCCTATTTTGTTCCGAACGAACATCTGCTCGTGATGCTTCAGATTACTGCGGCGCGCGGCGTGAAGGTGCGGCTGCTCATCCCGACGCTCAACGAACACATGTATATGGTGGATATCGGCCGCGCCAGTTATGAGCAGTTGATGGATGCAGGCGTTGAGGTTTATGAGCTGCCCGGCATGGTGCACCACGCCAAGGTACTGCGAGTGGATGACGAACTGGTCTTTGCCGGATCGCACAACCTCGACACGCGCTCCTATAAACTGAACTTTGAACTCTCGCTCTGCTTTCGGCACCGGGAAACAGCGCAGAAAATGGATGCGCATTTCGAAAAGCTCTTCGCAAAAGCGGAGCGCATCGACCCGGAAGCGTTTCGTCGGCGCCCGCTGAGCAAAAAGCTTCAGCAGGGGTTTGTGCGGCTGTTCGGACCGGTTTTATAGAGGAGGTGCGCCATTCGCATTGTCAGTTTCAACATTCAGTTTCGCCGCCGTGAATCCGCTGTCCCGATGCAGCGGCGCATGCAGGCAATCGCGGCGTTCCTGACGGAGCTGCGTGCGGATCTCATCTGCCTGCAGGAAGTGACGCCTGCGGCATGGGAGGTGCTCCGCGAGCGACTGAAGCCGGTGGCGGCCGAATTCTGCCCGCGTAAAGACGGACGCAGCGAAGGCGAGGCCTCGCCGGTTCTCTGTTTTTCCAGGGATTGGAAAAAAGAGCTGTCCGAAAGCTTCTGGTTTTCGGAAACACCGGACAAACCCTCGCAGGCATGGGGCGCCATTCATCCGCGCATCTGTTCCGGGCTGAAACTGCAACACCGCAATCCGACCATGAAGCCGCTGTGGGCGCTGAGCCTGCACCTGGACCACCGCAGCAAACCGGCCCGCGCCAACAGCCTCAAACTGCTGGACGAACGGGTGCGCCGAAAATTTGCGGACGGCGCAGAGGTGATCGTCTGCGGCGATTTTAATATGCCCGCCTATCGCAAACCGCTGCGGGAGCTGATTACCGGCGACGGACCGCTCCGGAATGCGACACACCTGCACCCGGTGGAGAGTCTCACGCCGACCTATCTCGGCTGGAGCCCGCTGCGTCTGGCCAAAGCGCGCATCGACCACTGCCTGCATTCCAAAGGCTGGAAAACCGAGGCCTACGATGCAGTCCTCCCGGACCATCAGGATCTGCGCCTGTCGGACCACCGTGCGCTATCTGTCGATTTGTCACCCGTTCAAAGCAACCCGTAACCCAGGGAGATCTCTCATGAGTTTTTTCGTGTTCCGTTCATCATTTTTAAAATTTCTGCTGTCCGCTGCCGCCCTTTTTTTGACCGGCTGTGCTTCCTCCAACATTTCCGCGCCGAAAGAAACCGCTTGTTCGCAAGTTATTCGTAATGGCTCCACATCCGGATTACTTTAACGGTTTGTGTGTCTTCCAAAACCTGATAAACCAATCTGTGTTGAATATTTATTCGTCTGGAATATGCTCCGGCTAAATTGCCAACCAGTTTTTCGTAGGATGGGGGATTTTGATACGGATTCTCTCGAAGGATATCCAAGAGTTTTTGTGCCTGTGATTTCAGGCCGGAGCATGAAAGCTTTTTTGCATCACGTTTTGCCTGATTCGTGTAAACGAGGCTCCAAATCACCAGTCCAGCTCCGAGTCACAATTTTCAACGGGTTCTGCCAATCCGGCTTTGATGGATTCGCTCATTCCCGGAATCGAGGATAAGTACAATGTTTCTTGAATGGCCTTCCAGTCAGACTCTGCGACCAGAACAGCAGAATGTCGCTTACCCGTGATTTGAACAGGCTCATGTGAATCGGAAACATCATCGAGAAGGTTGTAAAGCTGCTTGCGGGCTTCTGTTGCTGTTAAAGTTGTCATATTGCCTCCATGTACGCGATAACGTACGTAATGTGGGGAGGGGTGTCAATGTTTTTTGCGAATGTCTCAAAACAGCGTTCGGCGGCGGAGTCGCCGAGGTGCTGACTTTGCTGG
>CAZITJ010000126.1:0-5069 GCA_964542135.1 uncultured Verrucomicrobiota bacterium | reverse complement strand
AGGAATCGCCATGAGCGCCTCCGCCCCCGGACTCGCCCGCCGTCTGCTGCGCTATGCCCGGCCGTACCGCGGCCGGCTGTTCATCTCGCTCGTTCTGATTCTGGCGGTGTCGGCCTCCATCAACTATCTGCCCGTACTCATCAAGCAGCTCGTCGACTCGGCCCTGCTGGATGCGTCCGCCCCCGCCGACCTGCGTATGGACCGGCTCTTCCGCATCGGGCGCCTTTATCTCCTCATCGCCCTTATCGGCTACAGCCTGCGCTATGTGCAGGGCCTGCTGACGGCCTGGCTCGGCCAGAAGATCATTTTCGACCTGCGCACCGCCGTCTTTCGCAAGGCGCTGCGCATGCAGCAGGCGTGGTTCGACCGCACGCCGGTGGGCACCCTGCTCACCCGCGTCACGTCAGACGTGGAACGGCTGGAGCGGTTTGTCACCGAAGGCGTCGTCGGCTCTGTGGCCGACCTGTTCATGCTGCTCGGGATCATGGGCTACATGATCGCCATCAGTCCGCATCTGGCAGGCGTGCTCTTTCTGCTGCTGCCGCTGCTCTTCGGCCTGCTGTTTGTCATCAACCGCCACCTGCGGCAGGCCAATCGCGATATCCGCAAACGGCAGGCATCGCTCAACGCGCTGCTGCAGGAAACCATCACCGGCATGCCCACCATCCAGCTCTTTAACCGGGAGGCTCTGACGCGCCGTGATGTCGATGAACGCAACACCGCCCTGCGCAGCGCACACTACGAAGAGGTGCGCTGGTTCAGCGCCTATTTCCCCGTCATTGAAACCGGTCAGGCGCTGGCCATCGCACTGATCCTCGGTGCCGGCGGGGCCTGGCTGCTCAGCGGCGGCGGCGTGTTATCGCTGGGCGCGCTGATCGCCTTTCTCGCCTATATCCGCGACTTTTTCCGTCCGCTCGGATCCCTCTCGGACAAAGCCGGGGCCTTCCAGGTGGCCATGGCCTCCGCCGAACGCCTGTTCGAACTGATGGATCTTCCCGAAGCCCTCAGCGATCCGCCCGACCCCGCCCCGGCCGAAACCATTGCCGGCCCCATTGCGTTCAACGACGTCTGGTTTGCCTATGAAGACGAAAACTGGGTGCTTAAAAACCTGAGCTTCACCGTCGAACCGGGGCGGTCACTGGCCGTTGTCGGCGCGACCGGCGCAGGCAAAAGCACCCTCATCAACCTCATCGGTCGCTTTTATGACGTCCAGCGGGGACGCATCACCATCGGCGGGACCGATGTGCGCCGCTTCCGCACCGGCGACCTGCGCCAACGCATCGGCTATGTCTTCCAGGACCCCTTCATCTTTGCCGGCAGCATCGCCGACAACATCGCTCTGCACAACCCCGCCCTGGAACGCGCCGACCTGGAAGCCGCCGCCCGCGCCGTCAACGCACACCGGTTCATCGACGAGCTGCCCGCGGGCTACGACACCGTTTTAAACGAACGCGGCGGCGGGCTGTCCCTGGGCCAGAAGCAGCTTCTGGTCATGGCCCGCACCCTCGCCCAGAACCCCGACCTGCTCTTTGTTCTTGATGAAGCCACGGCCAACATCGACACCGCCACCGAACAGCTCATTCAGCAGGCCCTGGGCAGGCTCATGCACAACCGCACCAGCATCGTCATCGCCCATCGGCTCTCGACCATCCGGCATGCCGACCGCATTCTCGTGCTGCGCCGCGGTGAACTCATCGATGCCGGCACGCACGATGAACTCATGGCCCGCGACGGGTACTACCGCCACCTCTACGAACTGCTGCAGCATACCCCCTCCTAAATCTTCCCGCATCTCCATGCACAAACAGGCGTGTTTCAACATAATCATCCTTGCTTTTCCAAACCGCTATCCAACAAATGCACGCCGCATCTGATCGCAGTAGTACCGGACCTGATCCCATTCGGCATCCGGAGCAATGCGGTGATCCGGACAGGGAATGTAGCCGCCGAGATCCACCAGAGGTTTGAGGCGCTCGATTTCCGCGTCCACCGCTTTCCGATCTTTGGAAAAGATGGTTTTGTTCATGCCGCCGACACCGCGCAGCTCCCGCCCGTACTGCTCGCGCCACGGTCCGATGCCGGCACCCCAGGTTCCGACTTCAATCGGGAACATGGTGTTGACGCCGTTTTCCAGCCAGTGCGGCAAAAGAGAATCGATCCAGCCGTCACAGTCGACGGACACAATATCCACACCGTATTCGTTCAGTAATGCCGTAATGCGCCGATAATGAGGTCCCACCAGATCGCGGAACACACCCGGCGAAACCAGCGGTCCGTTTTTGTAACAGATATCTTCCCAGAAGTGGCCGAAATCAAATTTGGCCCCCGTCTCCAGCACGGCCTTTACCATGGTATAGCTCATCTCACCAACCGTGTTGATCATTTCTTCGTACAGCTCTTCGTCGTCGGCATACAGATAGGAAAGACCTTCTACGCCCAGCCAGTTGCGAAGACTTCCGATCAGGCTGCCGCAATGGATGCCGTAATGATAATCACGCGTATCTTCCCGAAGGAACTCCATCCCGCCGTCACCGAACGGAACCATATCATCGTTGACGCGCACCATGCCGATCTCGATGCGCTCCATCGAAAACTGCAGGCGCGGCAGATAGTGCTCCTCCCAGGAAGCCCGATCCTTGAGCAGGTGGTCAAACTCCATCGGGATACTGTTGGCGCCCGGTTTTTCCAGCAGCACCACCCCATCCCGGCTGAATATCTTTTTCGATCCGTCCGGAAGCTCTTCGACAACGCGCGGCTCAAACAGCGGATAAATGCCTGCGGCCGGGTGATAAGCCGAATACCAGTTGAAGTCAAACCCGAGCCTGTCGGCAATCCGCTGATCACAAGGCCGTCCGTCCTGATACCCGGCATACACTTCGTCAGCGGACAAATGGCCCTCGGCGTTCCATTTCTGGAGCGTCTCCGGCCACCAGCCGAAGTGCACCACCGGGATGCGGTCAAAATTTTCGTAATGCAGAATGGCCTGAACGGTTTCCCGGTGAGTCATTGTATTTCCTCTCTGTCGCTGTCTGTTTGTCGGGTTCGTCACAGTCCTTGATCAACTCCTGTGTGACCGGCTTTCCGCCGGGGTCTTTTTTCAGGATTCCCTCAAAAGCCGCTCCAGCATTCCGCCGGGCGTGGCGTGCGGCACAAACAGCTCGCCGGCATGCTCAATCACAAACCGGTTGCGCTGCTCCGCCGCAACCAGATCGCCGCCCCGATTGCGCATCTCCAGAACCAACAGCCGATTTTCCCTGAGGGGCGATAAATATTTCGCCCCTATCGACCCATCGATCCCCCATGCCGGGCAGGCAATCCCCTTCCTGCCCTTTTCCAGCAGCCAATCCAATATTTCCTTCTCCTTCGGCGAATGCCAGCCGCCAAAATAGAGGAACGACCGCGGGATGCGCCCGATGTGCGGCGCATTGCGGCTGCACAGCACACCCAACTTCCTGCCGTTCCACAGCACAGGATTTCCGATTCCCCGCAAACCGTCTCCAAACGGCTGGACGCATGTCCACGGATTCATCCGAATATCCTCGGCGATCTTTTTCTCCGAATGCTCCGGCGATGGTGTACCTCTGGATTGTATTGGCATTTCTTCATCCTTCATGCAGGGGTGTACCCGCCTCATACGGCCTCGTTAACCACGTCCAGACACAGGAGTCTTTCTAGCTGATTTCCCCAACGCTTGAAAGAAATCGAGGCAGCTTTTTCCGCCAACTTATCCAAACATTGGAACCCGTTTTTCCAATGTCTGGAGAGCCCTCACCCTTTCCACGCCCTCG
This sequence comes from uncultured Verrucomicrobiota bacterium, assembly GCA_964542135.1. Taxonomy (GTDB): domain Bacteria; phylum Verrucomicrobiota; class Kiritimatiellia; order Kiritimatiellales; family Tichowtungiaceae; genus Tichowtungia. Next base: position 1,281 of record CAZITJ010000126.1, on the reverse strand, counting down.
CGCCTCCGCATTCTTTATATCGTTCGTATACCACCAAATACAAAAGCGCCAGTGTTGCTTCGTCAATTTTATCTGTATTGGGGTTCATGATGGTTCTCCTCTCAGCATAGGGATTACAATTTCAGGCTCTTTGGTTGCCGTCTTTTTCTAAAAGACGTGATTTATCCCTGGTTTTCATCCTATACTTCGCTGAAAAGGTACAGGCACCGTGTTGAAAAAACTCTTTTTAAGCTTACTGGCACTGCTCGCGGCCCTGCCGCTGCACGGCGCGGAGCTCGAACAGCTGGACGGCGCGAGCCTGGCTGATTCCGGCGCCAACGACGGCGACAGCTTCCAAATCCTGCATAACGGCACAAAACAAATCATCCGGCTCTACTACGTCGACTGTCCGGAAAGCCGGGCCTCCACCGATGCCGATGCCCGGCGTCTGCGCGAGCAAACCCGCTACTTCGGCCTCCCCGACACCGCGCGCACCTTCCATTACGGACACCGGGCCGCAGCCTTCACCGCCCGGCAGCTCGCCCGCCCCTTCACCGTGCACACCGCCTACGCCAACGCCCTCGGCCGCTCCTACGCCGGTCGCGTGTACGGCTTCGTCACCACCGCCGACGGGCACGACCTCGCCACACTTCTCGTTCAAAACGGGCTCGCCCGCTCACACGGCATGCGCCGCGCCCTGCCCGACGGCACCCATCGCGATGAAGCCACCGCCCGGCTGGATGACGAAGAAACCGTCGCCATGCTCAAACGCAAGGGCATCTGGGCCGACACCGACCCCGACCGCCTGGTCCAACTGCGCGCCGACTCCCGGCTCGAAGAAGCGGAACTCCGGAATTTGATGAAAGAAGCCTATTCCGGCTCAATCAGCCTCAACACCGCCACGGAAGAAGAACTGAAAAGCATCCAGGGCGTCGGCGACGTCACCGCGCAACGGATTATCGAACTCAGGCCGCTAACCGGCCCCGACGATCTGGATCGCATCCCGCGCCTGCCTGCCGCCACCCGTTCGAACATTCTGGATCGCGCCGTCTGGCCCTGATTCCAGCGGCCGTGGAAACCTTGCGTCCGCATGTGAAAAGATTCAACCGCTGAGTTGCGCGGATCAAAGCGAATAGGGAGCAAACAAAACGCACTCGCCGTTCGGGTCATATTTCGGAACATAGTCGGGATCTGCATCGACACAGTACCGCGTTCGAAGTTTTTCGGCCGACACCTTTTCGACATGATACGGAACCCCGTCGATCCTGACCAATCCTAAAAACGCATCGCCTTCCGGCGTCA
>CAZITJ010000125.1:0-5096 GCA_964542135.1 uncultured Verrucomicrobiota bacterium | reverse complement strand
CCAAAAGGACAAGGGATTTTAAGTCCCTTGCGTCTACCGATTCCGCCACCCGGGCCGGGACGTGAACGAACTGCGGAGTATTGGCGTTTCCTGCAAAAAGCTCAAGTGCAACCTGCAAAAGGCTTGTCCTTGCGGATGCAGGTTCGGGATTCTCATTGCGATTTTCCCGCGATAAAAAATCTTCTGCAGATCGGCCGTCGCGGCCTCGGCGACCTTTAGTTTAAATCGGCCCGGGCTGCAAAAAAAAGAAGAAACCCAATTCGCCACCGCTTGATCTTTGTATATTCTCCTTCATAGTATGATGTTTAAAATTTAATGGAGAGACTCATGGACCGTACCGTTTTAACCGGCAACCCGAAAGAACAGGAGCTGATTCAGAACCTGCTGGATGCCGGGCAGGACCATCTGTTTGCCGACTGGGACCCGCCGGGATGCCGTGACGACGAAAAAGCCGCCTTTCTCAAGGCGCTGCAGCGGATTGAAGATGCCTATCCCGGCGGACTGACCGGTTATATTTCCAATGCCCGCACGCTGCTTGCCGAGGCACAGAAAGGGGAAAACCCCTATGCGGGCTTTACCCCGCAGCAGCCCGACTCGGTGGATCTGACCGCATTCGATGAACGATACGATCAGTTTGAAGCCATCGGAAAAAGCCGCTTTGACAAAACCGCCCTTGTCCTGGTGGCCGGCGGCCTCGGCGAGCGCCTCGGCTATAACGGGATCAAACTCGACATCCCGGTTGAGGTGACCGAAAACACCTCGTATCTCGCTCACTACGCCGCCAATCTGCTGGCCATGGAGGCGCGCATGGAAACACCGCGACCGGTGCCCTTCATCATTATGGTGTCCGAGGACACGGACGCAAAAACCCGTGCGTCGCTCGAAGCCAACGACTGGTTCGGCCTCAAAAAAGAGCAGGTGCATATCCTGAAGCAGGAACTGGTTCCGGCCATTGCCGATAACGACGGGCACTTGGCGCTCAGCGAAAAATATCAGCTTGTTCTTAAACCGCACGGCCACGGGGATGTGCACATGCTCTTGCATACCAGCGGACTGGCCGCCAGGCTCCACAGCGAAGGGATCGAGCATTTTGTATATGTTCAGGACACCAACGGGCAGGTCTTCAATGCCATTCCGGCGGCGCTGGGTGTCTCCGCCGAAAAGGAGTTCGACTTTAACTCCGTTGCCGTCAACCGCATTCCCGGCGAAGCCTGCGGCGGACTCGCCAAACTGGTTGGAAACGACAGGGACATGACCGTCAACGTGGAGTACAATCAGCTCGAGCCTCTGCTGCGCGCCACCGTCAGCCCCGACGGCGATGTGCCGGACGAACAGGGCTTTTCCCTGTTCCCCGGCAACATCAATGTGCTGATCATCAAAGCCGCCTCCTACGTAAAAATCCTGGAAGAAACACAGGGCATCATCTCGGAGTTCGTCAATCCGAAGTATGCCGACGACACCAAAACCGTCTTCAAAAAGCCGACGCGGCTCGAAACCATGATGCAGGATCTGGCGAAGCTGCTCGGCAGTGAACACAGAGTGGGTGTATCTGTTTTTGACCGTCGCTGGAGTTTTTCGGCCAATAAAAACAATGTTGCCGATGCCGCCGCCAAAGCCGCGGCCGGCGGGCCGCCTGAATCCGGCGCCAGCGCCGAGTCCGACTTTTACCTCGCCGGCCGTATGAAACTGGCCGCCGCGGGCATGGATGTCCGTGAAGCCGAAGAAAAACGGATGCTGGATATCCCGATGACGCCCGGCCCGCGCGTCATCCTGCGTCCTTCATTCGCGATGACGCTGGCTGAGGTACGTGAAAAAATCAACGGCGGATCGATTTCCGGCGAAGCGACTCTGGTGCTCGACGGCAAAGACATTACGCTTGAACAGGTTGACATAACCGACGGGTCGGCCCTGGTCATCAAAGCGCTGAACGGAGTCCGGGCGACCGTGACCGATCGGACGATCGACAACGCCGGCTTTGAACTGATTCCGTTGACCGCAGAAGAGATGGAGAGCTCTGAAACCCCCGAGTACCTGAAGCTGCGCGGATATCGGATCGAGGATCGCGGCGCGGCCGTCTTCCGGTTTGAGGAACCCGGTGACAATACGGTGGAGCAGGGGCGGACGGAGCGCTTATTCTGAAAAGACACCCATGGCGCGGAATTTATCGTAGCGGGTGCGAATCAGGTCGTCAGCGGACTGTCCGGCCAGCTCATTCAGATTGCGCAGCAGCACGGTTTTGAGCTGAGCGGCCGCGGCGGCATAATCGGTGTGCGCTCCGCCCCGCGGCTCGGGAACCACCTCATCGGCCAGCCCGTTTTCGATCAGATGCGGCGCCGTGACTTTGAGTGCTTCGGCCGACCGGTCTGCATACGCGCGGTCTTTAAACAGAATGGCTGCGCAACCCTCAGGCGAGATCACCGAGTAATAGGCGTGTTCAAGGATCAGGATGCGGTCGCCCACGCCGATCCCCAGCGCACCGCCCGATCCGCCTTCACCGATAATGGTGACAACCATCGGAACACGCAGGGTAAACATTTCGCGCAGATTGACCGCAATGGCTTCGGCGATGTGGCGCTCTTCGGATTCAACGCCCGGGAAGGCACCGGGTGTGTCGATCAGAGTGACGATCGGTACGTTGAATTTGGCGGCCAGTTTCATCAGTCGCAGCGCTTTGCGGTAGCCTTCGGGATAGGCACAGCCGAAATTGCATTCGAGATTGCTTTTGGTGTCGCGGCCTTTTTGCGAGCCGATGACCATCACCTTGCGTCCGTCGATACGGGCAAACCCGCCGATGATGGCCCGATCGTCGGCATGAATGCGGTCCCCGTGAATTTCAACGAAATCCGTCGTCATGTGATGGATGTAGTCGAGGGTGTAGGGTCGGTCGGGATGGCGTGCCACCATCACGTTCTGCCAGGCGGTCAGGTTTTTATAAACTTCGTCGCGTGTCGTTTCAATCTTGGCCTTCATGCGCTCGATTTCATGCGACACATCAATGTCCTGATCGCGACTGAAATTCTCCAGTTCGTGCAGTTTGTTTTCGAGCTCGAGAACCGGTTTTTCAAAAGGAAGCGTAACGGGAGGCATGACTGTTCCTGTGGGTTAACGGATGACCGGACAGAAAACGGTTTCGGGCTCGGCGACCCTCTGACAGGCTGTTTTCATGATTCCGGTCTTCCTGCATTCAACATCTTTTTCGTTTTGCGGATGGCCTGTTTCAGTTGCTGATGATCACGTCGGTCCCGCGTGGAATCAGCATAAAGAGTTCTTCAACATCTTCGTTGAGCATGCGCACGCAGCCGTTGCTGGTTTCCCCGCCGATGCTGTCGCGCTGGGAGGTTCCGTGGATGCCGAAGCCTTTCAGCTCCGGTCGGGTTTTATCCTGAATGGAAATCCAGCGGGTTCCCAGCACATTGCGCGGATCACCGAACTTGATGATTCCTCCGCCCGGCGGGGTCCAGTCGGGATTGGTTTGATGCACCACGGTCCGGAAGGTTCCGGTCGGGGTTTTGCCGCCGCGGCCGAGGCCCACGGCGTAGCGCTTGATGAGCGTTCCGTTCAGTGTCAGGTCGAGCGTTTTGTTCGTTTTGTCAACACGGACGACCAGCGGAGCGGCCGGCAGCAGCAGACGCTGGCCGGGATAAATCAGATTGCCTTCAATCCCGTTGATCCGGCGGATCAGCTCAATCGTGGTTTTCTGCTGCCGGGCGATTTTATCGAGCGAATCGCCGGGCTGCACCACATAGCTGCGCTTCAGTTCGCCGGGCGTATCCGAAAGAAACAGTTCCATATTCAGCCGGCCCATGACCCGCAGGGCATCCTTTCGGATTCGGGATTCCGCCGCGGTCCCGGCGGCCTGCTGAAGGAGTTCAACGGCCCGGGCCTTCTGTCCGGCCCGGACCAGCTCCCTCGCCTGACCGAACAGCTCTTCCGCGCGGCGGTCGGCCGCCGCGGCGTCCGGGCTGCCGGGCTCGTCCGGCACCGTTTTCTCCGCCGCCGCTTCAGCAGCCGGTTCGTCCGGTGCGCTTTCCGCCGCCGGTTCGGTGCGGCGACTCCATCCATACCACAGGGCGGCGGCCAGACCGGCAGCCAGCAGCGTTCCAATCAGCCGTTTCCAGGGAAACCGCGGACCGCTTCCGTAAGGTCGTACGTAAATATCAGCCATGATTCGTTTCCAGCGCTGTGCGAACAAAACAGCAAACTAATTCAAAGCGCGGGCTTTTGCAATCCATTAAAAATCGTCTATGGTCTGACCATGCAAACAACCACTCACGATCCGGCCGGAAATCCGGCAGCCATGACCTTCGGGGTGCAGCTGCTGCTGATTCTCAACATCTCCGCCTTTCTGCTGGAGGCTCTGCTGCGCATTCCGCTGCGCTGGATGCTTGCTCTGGATGCCGACTGGTGGAGTTCATTCGCAATCTGGCAGCTCATCACCTATCAGTTTGTTCATCAGGGACTCGGCCATCTGCTGGCCAATATGCTGGGGCTGTATTTTCTCGGCCCCGAAACCGAGCGGACCCTCGGAACCAACCGCTTTTTTGCGCTCTATCTGCTCAGCGGTGTGCTCGGCGGTCTCGGCTGGTCGCTGCTGACCTCCGGTCCGTACACCTGCATCGGGGCTTCGGGCTCTGTTTTCGGCATTCTCGGCGCCTACGCCGCACTGTATCCCCGGCGTGAGCTGGTTCTGATCTTCCTGCCGTTTACACCGATCAAGGCCTGGGTGTTTGTGCTGATTCTCGGCGCCTATGAGCTGATGCACACACTCGGCGGGCAGGGCGGAGCCATTGCCAACGCCGCCCATCTCGGCGGCGGCATCGCCGGCTATATTTATGCCGCGCTGATCAGCCGGCCGGGCCTGCTGCGCCGCATCAAACGGCGGTTCCATCCCCCCGACTCGCTGCCCGCCAGCCGCGAAGAAATCGACCGCATTCTCGATAAGGCCGCCCGGCACGGCATGCACAGCCTGACCCCGCGCGAACGCGATCTGCTCAAACGCGCCGGACGGCGCTGAACCGCCCGCCCCCGGGAAGGGTGAAAACGCCCGCTGACCGGCAAGCCGGCCGGTGCATCCTCGGCGGTCTTCCGACCTTTGG
>CAZITJ010000124.1:0-5164 GCA_964542135.1 uncultured Verrucomicrobiota bacterium | reverse complement strand
ACCCCGCGTGGTGAAGAACGGGTCGCGCAGCTCACCGTGGAATGGCGGCACTTTTCACGATCTATCAACCGCGTCACCGGAATTTAAATATATATCGCAATACGATATATGCTCAACAGAACTTGGTTTTGAATTGAAGAAAACCGGCGGCTGTTTCAGACTGACACCCTTGCTTACTCAAGGAGGCGAATTCGATGAACAAGAAGGTTTTGGTAACAGGCGGCAGCGGTTTTCTGGGTATTAATCTGATCCGCTATCTGATGCATCAGGGGATAACCGATATTGTGTCGCTGGACCTTGAGGCATTTGACTATCCGGAAAAAGACCGCGTGAAATGCATCCGGGGCGACATTCGCAACCCGGCTGATGTGCGCGAAGCCATGAAAGGGGTCCACTGGGTTGTGCATACCGCCGCGGCTCTGCCGCTCTACACCCGGGAAGAGATCTTTTCCACCGATATCCAGGGCACGGAGACTCTGCTCTCCGAGGCCCTGCATGAAATGGTCGAACGCTTCGTGCATATCTCCTCGACCGCGGTGTACGGCATTCCCGATCACCATCCGCTGAAGGAGGATGACAAGCTGATCGGAGTCGGCCCGTACGGCGAAGCGAAGATCGCCGCGGAAAAGGTCTGCCTGGAGTTTCGCGAAAAAGGATTGTGCGTGCCGATTCTGCGGCCCAAATCCTTTATCGGCCCCGAACGGCTCGGCGTCTTTGCCCTGCTGTATGACTGGGCCAAGGACGGAAAAAACTTCCCGATGATCGGCAGCGGAAAAAACCGTTATCAGCTTCTTGATGTCGAGGATCTCTGCGAGGCAATCTACCTCTGTCTGATCAAAGACGAGGAGGTTGTGAACGATATTTTCAATGTCGGTGCAACCGAGTTTACGACGATGGGGGAGGACTATCAGGCTGTCCTCGATCGTGCCGGTTTCGGGAAAAAGGTGGTCGGCACCCCGGCCAAACCCCTGATCTGGGCGTTGCGCATTCTCGAATTCTTCAAGCTCTCGCCGCTCTATAAATGGGTGTATGAAACCGCCTGCGAGGACTCGTTTGTTTCCACTGAAAAGATCGAACAGAAGCTCAGCTTTTTCCCTAAATTCTCGAACAAACAGGCGCTGATTCGAAACTATGAGTGGTATCTGGACAATCTGAAACATTTCGAAGGCCGGGGCGGCATTTCGCACCGGGTTCCGTGGAGTCAGGGCATTCTGAAATTTTTCAAACTGTTCTTTTAAATCAGCCGCGCCCCGAGACGAAAGGTTCGGCCGGCGGTGTGATCGGATCCGGGGGCGGGTCTGCAATAAAAAACCGGGTGCATGGATGCGGAGGTCTGCAGGGCCGGAACGGCCGGCATCCGTCCTGCGGCCCAACGGAAAGGACCTGTTGTGGAAAACGTGATCTTTTTCAGAAAAATAAAATATGAGGTTGCCGGCGTACTGGTTTGCGGGCTGCTGCTGGGCACCGGCTGCGGACGGGATCATGCACAGCGGGATGCCGCCGAAGAGACGCATCCGCAGGTGCGGGAGGGGCTCGAACAGGTGCACCTTAAAAACTGGGAGGCCGCCATCAGGCAGTTTGAAGCGGCTCTGGCAGAGGATCCCGCCATGGCCCGGCCTGATCTCGAACTGGCACTGATTTATCATCAGCGCAAAACCGATTACATCCGTGCCGCCTATCACTACCAGCGCTATCTCGAAAAACGGCCTGAAACCGAAAAGCGACCGATGATCCGCGAATGGATCCGTCAGGCAAAACTGTCCATCGCCGCCGAGGCCGGCAGTCAGGCGGGCGATATTTCCGACGATCTCGTTCGGTTGAAGCGCGAAAACAATATGCTGCGCAAACAGATTGAAACGTTTCAGGATAAGACCGCCGACACCGCCTCGGATTCCGTCGCACCGCCCGAACCGAAACCGGCCGTTTCCACCGCACCCGAACCGGAAACGACGCCCGTCGCTTCCCGGCCGGTACAGCGCATCCGGACGCCCGCCCCGTCCGTACGCATCTACAAAGTGCGGCCGGGCGACACCCTGACCCGCATTGCCCGCGATCTCTATGGAGATGCCGCCAAGTGGCGCGATATCTACAACGCCAACCGCGACAAGATGGACAATGAAAACGACCTGCAGGTCGGCCAGTCTCTTGTTATTCCCTGACCGCAAAACCCCTTTATTCAGCCTGTTAAAAGCGTGGTTGAACCGGCAGCATACCGGGGCCGATCAGGCTGGAGAGGGACAACGGCTGTGTCACCGGATACTCCCTGCCGTTTCGCCCTGAAATTCCTTTCAGAGCAACCCGGGAACTCTGCTATATTCTGTCCCCATGCAAACGAACACGATCCAAACATCGTGGGGAACCATCAGGCTGACGCTTAAGGGCAAAGCAGTGATCGACTGCACCCTGCCCTTTCTCAAGACCGCGCCGCGCCGCCCGTTTGTCATAAAGGGTTTCCACACATTAGAAGATTTGCTCAGAAAATTTCCAGGCATTGGAAACCCGGCGGGCACGGAATTTCAGCGGGCGGTCTGGAATGAACTGAAAAAAATCCCGCGCGGAGAGGTCCGCACCTACGGGGACATTGCAGTTTCTATCGGCAATCCGCGTGCGGCGCGCGCGGTGGGCTCGGCATGCGGCGCGAACCCGCTGCCGCTGTTTATTCCCTGCCACCGTGCGGTAGCGAAAAACGGGCCGGGCGGATTCGGCAGCGGACTGCCGTGGAAACGGCTTCTTTTGGAAGCGGAGGGGTGGACAGAAAAACGATAGATCAGGCTATTTCTTTTTCGGGATCAGCATCATATTGATGTTGCGCCCCATGAGTTTGGGGGCCTGTTCGACCGTGCCCTGCTCCGCGCAGTCCTGAATGACCCGCTGCATCAGCTCAAAACCGAGTTCGCGATGAGCGTTTTCGCGGCCCCGGAACATCAGTGAGACTTTGAGTCGATTCCCGGCATTCAGAAAGTCGTGCGCATGCCGCAGTTTGGTCTGATAATCGTGCTCGCCGACGTTGACATGAAACTTGACCTCTTTGAGCTTGGTATTGACCTGTTTCTTTTTGGCCTCTTTTTTCTTTTTGTCCTGCTCATACTTGTATTTGCCGTGGTCCATAATCCGGCACACCGGCGGCTTGGAACCGGCGGCAATTTCAACAAGATCCAGGCCCGCTTCATGGGCAAGAACCAGCGCTTTGCGTGTGGGGATGACTCCTATCTGCTCTCCGTTTTCGTCAATGCAGCGCACTTCCGGCACACGGATCTGGTTGTTCATACGCGGACCGAAGTCCCTGCGGGGGCGTCCCCTGTATTTCGGCTTTCTAATAATGTCCCTCCGGATTTGAGTTCGATTTACTGTTTATCGTGCACGGTTTTCTTTATTTTTTCAATAAAATCAGTGCGCGTCATGGTTGCCTGCGCGCCGGTGCGGTCCCGTACCGCCAGCTCACCGCTTTCGATTTCTCTGGCGCCGAGCACAATCATATACGGCACTTTTTCCATCTGAGCGGTGCGGATTTTTGCGCCGATCTTTCCATCTTTGGTTTCGACAGTCGCACGGATATCCTCTTTTCGAAGCACGTCACGAAGCTCGCCGGCGGCACGCATCTGGTCTTCGCTGAGCGGGAGGATGCGAACCTGTTCGGGCGCAAGCCAGAGCGGGAAGGCCCCGCTGTAGTGCTCAACCAAAATCCCGAAAAAGCGCTCGATGCTGCCGAACAGCGCGCGGTGCACCATATAGGGACGATGCTTTTCGCCATCTTCGCCGATGTAGCCCAGATCAAAGCGTTCCGGCAGATTGAAATCGAACTGGATGGTGCTCATCTGCCATTCACGGCCGATCGCATCTCTGATCTTCAGGTCGATTTTAGGGCCGTAGAACGCACCGCCGCCGGCATCCACCTCGTAGGGGATCGCTTCGGCTTCCAGTGCGGCTTTGAGGGACGCGGTCGCCTGTTCCCAGCGGGGCGCTTCCCCGACCGCTTTTTCGGGGCGCGTGGAGAGATAGGCGCTGATCTTTTCAAACCCGAAGGTCTTCCAGATCATATGGGAAAAGCGGATCACTTCTTTGATTTCGTCTTCAACCTGTTCGGGCGTGCAGAAAATGTGGGCGTCATCCTGTGTAAAACCGCGCACCCGCAGAAGCCCGTGGAGCACACCCGCTTTTTCATAACGGTAGACCGTGCCCAGTTCGGCCCAGCGCAGCGGCAGGTCACGATAGGACCGCAGGCCGGACCGGTACACATTGATGTGGAAGGGGCAGTTCATCGGTTTCACGTAGTAGTCCGATTTATCAATCTCCATCGGCGCATACATGCCTTCGGCATAAAAATCCAAATGTCCCGAGGTCTGCCACAGGCTGGCCTTGCCCACGTGCGGGGTGTAGAGAATTTCATAGCCGTTGCGAAAATGCTCCTGCCGCCAGTATTCTTCGATCAGTGACCGGATGCGGGCACCCTTCGGGTGCCAGTGCACCAGACCGGGGCCGACGTCATTGTGAATGCTGAACAGATCGAGCTCGTTTCCGAGTTTGCGGTGATCCCGTTTTTTGGCTTCTTCGAGCTGCTTGAGATAGAGTTTCAGCTGCTTCTCGTTGGTAAAGGCCGTTCCGTTGATGCGTTGAAGCATGGGGTTGGTCTCTTTGCCGCGGTAGTAGGAGCCGGCCACATTCAACAGCTTAAAGGCACGCAGCTTGCCGGTGCTCTCCACGTGCGGGCCGCGGCACAGATCAAAAAAGTCGCCGCATGTATAGAAGGTAATTGATTCGCCTTCCGGAATATCCGCCAGCCGTTCCAGTTTATAGGTCTGTCCGGCGAGCATCTCCACTGCCTGATCGCGAGACACCTCGATGCGTTCGAAGGGAAGATCCTCATCGACAATCTTCTTCATCTCGGCTTCGATCGTCTCGAAGTCCTCCGGCGTGATGCGTTCGGGCAAATCAAAATCGTAGTAAAAGCCGTTCTCGACCGCCGGACCGATATCGAGTTGTACATCCTTATACAGGCGGCAGACAGCGGCGGCCATCACATGAGCCGTCGAGTGACGGAGCGTTTCGACTGGAATTTCATTTTTCATAAAGGCGCAGACTGTACCGTTGCGCGCCGTTCCTGTCAATGCAGGCCGTCTCACAAGGACGTTCCCGGACCACCGCCGTCCACGTGTTCCCGCGCCGG
>CAZITJ010000123.1:2355-5164 GCA_964542135.1 uncultured Verrucomicrobiota bacterium | reverse complement strand
CAGAAATGTTGGCACTCGCATCCGAATAGGTGATATTCGTAGCGGACCCGGCTTGCCGGGCCGCCTGGTTGGTCTGCAGGTTGAACTCCTGAGCGGTACCGGCCGGCACATCGAAACTGTCGCTCACGACAACCGCGGCCGGCGCATTCAAGGCCAGCGCGGCAAGAGCCGCAGCCGTCAGCAGGCATGTCCGTTTTTGGTTTCTTTTCATTTTCATTCCTTTTTTTCCTACTCGTTGATATCTGTTCAGACACCCATCCATGCCACACCTTTTTTTACTGTAAACATCATCACTCATCAACTTTTTTTCACGAACATTCCGCGATGGACTCGATTCATTTCGATAAAGACGCTCTTTTTATATCGCTTTAAAGAACAGGGCTGAAAGCAAAGCCTCGTATTTATAGATTGAACAGATGCGCAACCGCACACTGCGATCACACCGGACCCGCAAGATGGAGCTTTCTTCAAACTGCTCCACCAGCGCAACAGGAGCCAGAATATTCCCGGTGTTTAAATCGAGAATCTCAACGGCCTGCTGACTTCCGAGTCGATCCCAGTCCACCATGTATAATGTGAGTTCGTAGTCTCTGGGCTGTGAACATTCGATATCGACCGTGAATGACTGCCGGCAAGGAAGCGGGCCATTGGTCGACAGTGCGCCCAATCGACGTTCCTTGTGTCGTTGTAATTCAGGGTGCGGAAGCGCCCGCACATCATCCGACCAGCAAGCGAATAATACGGGTCGAACATTTCCAAGCGGCGACTGCACGGACACCTTCCTGATCCATTCGGGATAATGTATCCAATGAGACCCGTCGGCGGCCGAGAGCGCATTATGCGATGCAGGCGGTGCTTGTACGCCGAACCAGTTAAAGAGCACCCAGCCGTCCGGGCCCCACTGTTCGCGCCAGGAACCCGTATCCACGTCAGACTGTGCTTCCCACTCCAGCGGATACCGCCCCTGCTCTTCCGGCCGTGCAGGCTCTGAGGCTGCATACCGCACACTGATTTCATAGTCGCCGGGGGGAATCAGCTCCTCATTTTCAGGGAGGGGGCCGCCGTTCAGGCGTATTTTTTCTATCCGGGCGCATCCGTTTTCAGACAAGTCGAGACGAGCCGAAACCCCATCGGGGAGAGATAACCGGCCCCGCCCCTCTGCCTTATCCAGGCTGAAATGAATGGGTCCGTGCGGCGTCGGGACGGACCCTTCGATCTGATGCATATCCAGAAGGTTCGGACGAACGGTACACACACGGAATCCCGGTTCGTCCGGCCGGATCCCCAGCACATGATTTGTCATCCAGACCAAAACCCCTGAGGACCATGGGTGGCAAAGGCTGACGTACCCGCAGCTATGATTCACCGGGGGTGCATTCGCCGGAAGAATCGAGTTCCATGATGGACGGTATACCTCCCAGAAGGTGGTTGCACCCAGCTCAAGCTGCCCGCCCCAGCAGCGCCTGATCGAATCACCGGCCTCATGGAGTTTCCCGATACGGGCCAGCGCATTTAAGATGAAATATTCATTAAAAGGGGACAGGGAGATTCGTGTAAGCGGATCGGACATATTCCGTTCGAACAAAACAAGCGCTTCTTCCTCTGTAAGAGCTCCGGCGCTGATTGCTTCGGCTGAACCATGCAGACCCAGCCGAGGGAACCAGTCTCCTTTTTCAGCAAGAAGGAGCTGCTCGGCCTGCTCGATGAGCTCGTCCAGCCGGCCTGCGCCCTCGCCCGATATTTTTTCCATCAGCGTGCGGGTGTTTCTGCATGTTCCCAGAAACAAAAAGCGGTAGCACCACCGGTTTTCTTCGATGTCCGGATTTTCAAAGCACGCGCCGATGCGTTCATCATGCCCCACAAAACCAAGGGATTCAGGATGAAGAAACGTTTTCATGCCGGCGTCCAGCTCTATTTGGATTTGAGGAAGCATTTCCTGAAAAAACCCGTCATCCCCCGTCATCATCACATAATCGATAATGCCCTGAATCCAATACAGTGAATAGGTGGCGATCCCGTTGCTGTCTCCCATGGTTCGCCGAATATTTCCCGCCACCAGCTCGGTATGCCCGAAGGCATACAGCGCCACTGCCTGAGACACATACGCATCCCCGGTCCACGAATGTCGATCCGAACGCTCCATCAGAATCGCTCCGATGTAATCCGGCAGGAGGTTCAGCTTCACGGCATAAGCAGCCGTTTCCCAGATTCGATTGAACATGCGGTTATCCGACGAAAAGCTCCCCTGGTAATTAACCGGGATGGTCTGGCAGGCCAGACGAATATTCCGCAGCGTAATCGGGAAGTCGGTACAGGTACTCAGGTCGATCCAGGCAAAGCGAACTCCCTCGTAATGTTCGCGATTTGTCGAAAGCCGCCAGGTGGAGCCGTCCTGTTTCATTTGCATGCATTTAAACGGAACCTCGGCCCCTTCATTCACCACGCCGGGACGGTTGTATTCACTGATGGCCGCAACCGGGGGGCGGGACAGTCCGTCTGCCTCAAATTCCAGCCAGGCAGCTGATTCAACCCCAAAATCAAGCTCAAGAACCGTTGGCTCCATGATGTGAATCTCCGAATCCGGAGCACAGAGAGAATCCAATCCATGAACCCGGTCGGAATGCGTCGACGTCCACGTTACGGGAAACAAATAATAATTCCGCAATCCCTCGCCCGACCGGATCAATTCTTCAGGCCAAACAAAGCCGCGCATGGGATCCGGGGTGTCTGAAATCCTCGGAGAATCAAAGCGTCCCTCCTCACAGGAAGGATACACGGAAGAAGAATTGGGAATTGATTTTTCAGACAC
>CAZITJ010000123.1:0-2255 GCA_964542135.1 uncultured Verrucomicrobiota bacterium | reverse complement strand
CCTCCTCACAGGAAGGATACACGGAAGAAGAATTGGGAATTGATTTTTCAGACACGACCGGAACCGTGTTTTCATGATGCCGTTGCATTTCTGACTCCTGACTCACAAACCGAATTCAGCTCCAACGTGCCGGCAGGCGGCGACGCCCCGGCCGGGGCAAGAGGGCACTGCAGCCCCCCCTTGCAGAGAGGATTATCGACCGTCGGGTGAAGAAACAGAACTCCGGTCCGGGGTTTCCTGTTTTTCCTCCCCGGCCTTTCTTTCATCCAGCAGACGCCGCGTTTCTTCCGCCCGCTGCCGGGTGATGGGATAGAAGGCAAAAATGCCGATGGCAACCATCAGGGCCACCGCCTGAAAGCCAATCACCAGTTTTTTCATCAGCAGCGCGACGCGTTTCTGCTCGGCAAACTCCACCAAAAAACCCTCTTTGATGGACGCGGCATATTTCGCCTGTTCAGGCGGCAGGTCGGCGAGCATCGTGTGGACCGCCTCCTCAAAGTCGTACCAGCGGAAAAATACTTTATCGCCTTTCAGCAGCCGCCAGAGGGCCGTCCACTTGCTGCCCTCCATACTGGATTTGCCTTGCGATATTTCAATAAACCGCTCAGAGGCGCGCTCGAACTCCGGGCCGCCCAACTGCATTTCCCGCGCGGGCTCAATGACCTGTTCAATGATGCGCGCCTCAAACTGATCGACCCGCTCGGCGTCAAACCCGGAGGTGGTTAGCAGAACACCGCCGATCAGTGCGGTAAGCGACAAGGCGGCTTTCAGTGCAAAGCCGTAGACTGCGCCGAACATGCCTTCGCGGCGCAGGCCGGTTTTCAGTTCATCGTCATCGCAGATATCGGCCACCATCGAATTGATCATCAACCAGCAGCCCTGCAGGCCCATGGCGGCGATCACGGTGGTGAGAAGCTGCGCCATCGGCCAGCGCGGATCCATGGTGTACCATGCTCCGATCACACCGACCAGAGACAGAATCAGACCCAGAATCATGCCTGTTTTTTTGCCCGTACGCACCGAGACCGCTAAAATCAGGAACATGCTCAGATAGGAAATAATCGCGCCGAGCGATCCGGAAAGCGCAATCAGCAAGCCGCCAAAGTCCTTATTCCCGCCGCAGATATAGTAAATATTAACAAAGGTCCCGAGACTGCCGGCAGAGAACAGTCCGATAATAATAATGACAAAGGCGATCAGCACCACCAGAAACGCCTTGTTGGTCATGGTGGCTTTAACCGCCTTAATAAACGGGGTGGTTTTCTGCTTGCGCACATCCTCGCGCTCGCGGCAGACAAAAACCGGAATGAGACCCGTGACGGCAATGATGAGCCCCACTCCGATGGAGACCCAGATCGCGCCGATCGCTTCGTTGGGGAACGAGTCTATCTGACAAAGCTTATAGGCCCACGGCACGCTCATACTGGCCAGCAGCCCGAGATACATGCGCCAGGCGAGCACGCGGGTTTTTTCATCGTAGTCCGGGGTCAGCTCATACCCGAGCGCCGTATAGGGGACCACAAACAGGGTATAGGTGATGGCATAAAGAACTCCGAGCACGGTCGCAAAAATGAATGCCGGATTCCGGAACCAGACCGGGTTGGCGGCACCGTCCGGCGGCAGCCAGAAAAGCGGCAGCAGAATCGCCGTGAGAATTGCGCCCACCACCATATAAGGACGGCGGCGACCCCAGCGGCTGCGGGTATTATCCGACAGGTTGCCGACAATGGGATCGGTCACGGCGTCGGCCAGCCGCGGCAGCGCCAGCGCCACGCCGGCCAGCACGGCCGGCATTTTGAAATACTGAACATAGAGCAAAAGGAAAAGCGTGTTCAGTATGTTGACCCCGTAGTTATCGGCCACACCGCCGAACCCCCAGCCGATGCGCACGGACATCGGAACACGATCTTTTTTTGCCGGCTCATGGACGGGATGTTTTTTAGTCATGATTTTATATTATCTGCTTTTGATGAATAAGACGGATGTGCCGGCTGATCCGGCCGACCCATGCGGCCTTTGGCCAAAAAAACCCCCGCACAGCGGCGGGGATTTTCGGTATCCGTGATCTATTGAGACATTATGTAAGCGGGAACCGCTTGATCTTGCGCACCAGGAACATGAGCCCGCCGGCGAGTGCAAACAGTCCCACGGTAGCGGGTTCAGGAATAACCTCCAGGTTATTGACCTGTGCATCCACCTGGATGTCCCAGCCCGGGTTGTTCGGGAGGGTATCTCTGGTAGCAACCCGGTTAATA
>CAZITJ010000122.1:0-5328 GCA_964542135.1 uncultured Verrucomicrobiota bacterium | reverse complement strand
TCCGGATGGTGAGGCGGGTCACCGGTGTAATGGAACCAGTCGCAGGTAGTCAAGGCTTAGAAAGTTGAACGGGCTCGACACGCCGTTGGTCATGGGCAATGTTTCAAAGCGCACTTCGTTGGTACCGGTCTTAAAGTCAAACGAACCCAGATCTATCTCCGGAACATAGGTGACTTTTTCGTGGCGCAGGTCAACCGGGTCGGACCCGGTCTGATCGCCGACGCTGACCGCAACGCGAGCACTGACGGGCCCTCTGGTGCTGCCGGCGAGCAACCGATAACGCCCCGTTTTTTTGCAAGGCATTTTGATCGTCAGTGTGTCTCCGCAGGAAGCGTTATGCCAGCAGAGCGAATGTCCGCCGCTGCGTCCCCCGCTCATCCACTCGATTCGTAACGCGTTCAGAGTCCCCATCGCAGGGATCCCCGAGCTGTCGTAAACAATTCCTTCTCTGAAGTTCCGCGAGGTATACCCGCCACTCGTGGAGAGCACGATCATCTCTTCGCCTTCGATACCGGTTTCTCCCAGGACCGCATTGCGGGGCAGGGGGTCAAACCGGCGCACGACCATCTCTTCACGATCGAAACGCTGCCTGTTGGACGTCGCGCCCGGAATGCCATACCAGTAACTGGTAACGCCGAGGTCTATCTGTGTATCGCCGTGATGATGCCAGATCTCGATGTCGAATTTGAATTCATTTTCAAATGGATAGGAATCCAGCATGTGAAAGCGAGAAACGCAACTGTGTCCCCGGTTGCCGGGGCCGTCAACACGGGTTTGGTTGTGCAACGCGTGAGTAAAGGGCTCGAACCAGCACCACGCATAGCCGAAGTAATCTTCGGTTCCTGTGCCAAACGTGCTTGGGAACGGTTCGCCATCAAGGTAAATCTTTTCGTCGCCTTCGCCCCACCAGTTTACGATCGGATTGGCCACATGATAAGCGCACCCGACATAGCGGCCTTTTCCTTCGACGGTGAGAATCGTCCAATCCTGCCAGGGACGCGTTTTGATATCGCGTTCTGTGCGCCACTGCGCATTGAAATACATCGAGTCATTCCGCCAAAGACGTGGAATGGCTGTTGCGGTAAGGCGGACGTCAAAAGGGGCGCCGCTCAGATTTGTGATTTTGATCTGGGCCTTGTGCTCGAAGGGCATTAGATAATGGCAATACATCGTGCCATCGGCGAGGACGCCCAGGGGCAGCGACTCAAAGCGATTGAGTCCCGCTCCGCTGCCGAAAAAGTCACCCAGCGGTGCGCGTACCGAAGGTGTCGCCTTGCCATCAAAAGTAATTTCTATCAGGGCCCCGCGAAGCGCTGTTTCGAGATTCTCCGCCTCAACGCGGCAGGTCAGTTCGTTGAGGGCCATGCCGAAACGTGATGGGTCGGTTCGTTGCAGTTGCACACTCTCGCCGTCCTGCAGTCGTTTGCCGGCATCCATCAATTGGCCGTCGCCCGGCACCTTTTGCTTCGCGGGAGAAGCCATGCGTTCGGCGGCGGCTCTGATTTCCGGAAGGGCTGCAGTCAGTCGTTCCGGCGTCAGCGTCTGAACGTCGGCTCCTTCTTCGTATAGGCGATAATTGACATGATAGAAAAACCCGGGCTGCGAGGTGATGATTTTACAATGCTTGTGAAAGGGAATCGGCAGAAAGCTGCTGAATCCCATGGCGCGTGTGCCGGCCACGGGTTGCGGATTATAGTCCAACTCGCCGCTGAGAAACGTCTCGAAGTTTCCAGACAGGACCGGTATTTCGGCCCCATCAAGAAAGATCCTGAAGTCACCCGCACCATTGGGTGCCGCCGACCAAATGCGCACGATCGCTCCAGGTCCTTCGACATCGAGCAAGACGTGTTCCTCTTCGCCGTCTTTGTCGTCGATCCGGACGAAATGCCCCGAATCGGCATTGGCAAACCAGCCGGTCTCATCCATGGCTTGCGAGTCCACTGATCGCCGATCATAACTCGACGCCTGGAGACATTTGTAGTTGGGTGAAGGGGTCTCGGCCAGTGCAGCTAAATCGGTCAATTCAGCAAGCAGGCTCTCCACAGAAACCTTGTTTTCAGCATGTCCATTCATCGGCACAGCAAAGCAGGCCGTCAGGAAAAGGGCGCAGGCGCCAATCCGGGAGGGGGACAGTATTCGGGTGGCTGTTGGGAAATTCAACATGGCCGCAGACTCCTTCATTTTCTGATACGGAAGTGCTGCCGGCCCGGAGAGCCGGCAGCAACGCGTCAAACCGGGTCAGTCCTGTTCCACTGTCCGGAAGAATTGATGCGTATTTGTAGCTTCAATTTCTATGCTGGTATCGGCGGAAAACGGAAGAGAGACTGTTTTCCACCGGTTGGAAAGCAGATTATCCGTCGATTGCAGGACATATTGACTGAGGGTTGTTCCTTCGAATGTGGCGTCCAAAGCCAACGCATCCTCCGAGCCGGAAAAAGAGAGTGACATTTCTTCGATTCCCGCCTGAGGCTGAGTGCTCAGGATCGCCGCACCCTTGTCAAGGGGCACCGTGCGCGTGAACGTTCCCGTATCTGAATACCCGCCCGTCATATAGAATGTCGGACTGTCCGGACTGTTGGTAGTACAGGTGAAGGTGATGGAGTCTCTCGTCGCCTCAATGTCAAACCGTGCTCCCTGATAGTGGATGTTGCGTGCGCCAATCTTTGTAATGCCGCTGTTCGTAGGGATTGATGGCTCAATCCGCAGGCCGCGGGTCGAGAGTTCAACGCCGAAGAACCCGTTAAAAAAGGAGGCTCCGGCCAGAGCGGTTTCCGGAAACTCGGCGTACATCCAGCCTACGTTTCCGTGGCCCCAGCTTCCGTCGGGGCGGCCGCCCTGCACCGATTCGCCGTAGTATCCCTCGTCCATGCACAGGCGATCGGGATCGGCATAGCGCGCCAGGATGGTGCTCATGCGATCCCAGGCGTTGTCTCCGCCAAGGTGTTTGGCGCGCGCCTCAATGTCGAACCCGGACTCGTGCAGCGAGGTGCCGCCGTTCTGGATGATGTTCCAGCCGGCGGTTTCCCACCGCCACCACGAGTCGCTTCCATGATCGGTGTTGTTGTAGATGGTGCTTCCTCTGGGACCGAACTTGAACTTGTCATAGATATCGTCCGTCCACATGCCGTATCGTCCCAGAGACTTTCCGTTGTCCATCCAGTTATAGATGGATTCCGCCTGCTGCTGCGAAGCCAGTCCTACGGCGACGGCCCAGGCGTTGAGCCCTGCATATCCGAAGTCATGGTCCACACCGTCGACATCTTTACACGCGATAAAACGCGAGGCACTGATCCCGCTGCCGGCATCAAGCCCGCTGCGGTAAAGCGCATTGGAAAAGGCGGCTTTTGTCAGGGGCATCTGTGCGCGGTATTCATTGGCCTTGGCGGCGTTGCCTGCCAGGGCCTCCAGGTCCGCCATGGCCCGCAGGGATTGATAATAATTGATGTTGGCAAACAGATCCTGATAGCCGAAAGGCAGCATGTCGTACCAGTTTCCCTGCACATCGACAATTCCGCTGGTGCGGTAATAACCGCGTCCCTGATGGTGATCTGACACCGCCGGCCCGAGGGTGATCAGATGATGCTCCGCTCCGCCCAGCTTGGTCTGCTGATAATGCATCAGCGCCCGTGCCCGCGCAAGCATGTCCCCTTTCGGCCCGCCGCCGAAATAGCCTTCGCCCGCCGGGTAAACATCTTCGCCCGGAGCATTTTCGTGTCCCCACCAGGCGATGGTTCCCACCGGATCGGTCATTTCGACGTAATAGACGCCGGCCGGCTGCTGTGCAAAGGTCAGTTCCGGCCAGCCGTTGTCGGCCACATTGGAAAGGGAGCTTTGTGCGATCTGTGTTCCGCCCGGGCCTTCCCCCTGATACAGAGTCAGCGTCAGTCCGGAGCCGGTTTCTCCCCACGTGGGCGTATGGATCGCCACTTTGGTAAAGGGTTTCGTGGCCGTAAAGGTCTGGCCCAGCGGGAGATATTCATCGTAGGTGTCATCAAAAGCCAGATGAAAGGGGGTGCCGCCCTCCGACGTAATTTCCTGTGTGCTGTCCGCGTACCCGATACGGACATCCAGATCGTTGGAGCCGAGATGCAGAACGTTGGTATCGCCTGTCCACATGACATAGCGCCATAAAGCTGTGATGAAGATGGCGTTGTTGTTGAAATGGCGGTTGTCCAGATGGTCATAAATATCAAACGGCCAGCCGCGACGCGCCCCCCAGGTAAAGGCATAGGCGAAGTTGTTGGATGTCGATGAGCCGTCAGTGGCGATGACCCAGCCGAGCAGGCTGTTGCGCAGATGCTGGACATACCAGCTGTCCCGGTCCATCATGCCGCTTGACTGCATCATCCAGTCGGACCAGATGCCGCCGTTCGAACCCCACCAGAAGAGTGTGTGTTGGTAGAATTCCGTCAGCAGATCACTTGCACTGTAGGTGGTTGACGGATCGGACAGCGGAGAGATGGAGACATCGGGTTCGACATAGAATTCCGGAATCGGGCTGCCGTCCACGGTGGCTTCATAGGTTTTCGGCCTCAATTCAAAGGAGATGGTGTCTCCGCCGGAGTTGTTCGCGGGCCCGGTAATCAGGGTCAGACGATCTGATTCTGCTTTTCCCTGCGTCGTACCAATCGCTTCGGCATCCATGAAGACCGAGTCGTCGCGGTTACCACGTGCGCGACACACAACGGGCCCTAAGGAACCGTACGGACCGTAGGTGGCATAACTTTTGAAGGCTTCGACCGGCCAGAATGATTTGGTCTGCCCGACTTCGCTGTAAAAACTTTCAAACGGCATATCAATGTAAGCCGTCGGCGAGGTATTGGTGCCCGTGGCGCGGTTGTAAAACCCGTCGGCGAGAAAATCAAAAATCCATTCATGCTGAACCTCTTTTATTCCCGAATAGACGACACGCCAGTTCATGGTGTCCCCGTCCAGATCGATGATCTGCGCGGCGTCGTCGGGCAGGCCTAAAATGGACAGGGTGTCGCCATTCAGCGCATAGGTTGCATTGGTCGATTCGAGCAGCACCCCGTCGACCGTGAAGGCACTGTACGCCCCGGATTTTATGGTGTTGGCGTCGTAGTTACCCGCACCCGACTGGTCCAGGCTGATTTCGGTCACCAGGCCATCTGAACCCGACACATAAAAATAGCCGTTTGAGATACTGAAAGGGCCCCCGCTTGTTGATCCTGCGGGCAGCACGGCAAGTTGAAAATCATTGACCTGCGCATCCACGAAGATGTCCCAGCCCGGGTTGTTCGGGAGGGTATCTCTGGTAACAATCCGGTTATTAAACTGCATTTCCCGGGACGTTTCTCCGGCCTCAAA
>CAZITJ010000121.1:0-5340 GCA_964542135.1 uncultured Verrucomicrobiota bacterium | reverse complement strand
GATAGTTTCTCTGCGCGTGTGCGAGTGGTGTAGCGAAAGAATCCAGCACACCGGAAGAGCGGTTTTGGTAAAAGAAAATCATCAGCGCAGGCCGATTCTAATGATTCCAAAACCTGTGTAACAAAAAATCTGCATGGAGGCGTGGCGCATAACATGAAAATGAATGCGTCGACTAAATAATAATTATTTGACAAAAAGCTGGTTTTGTAATATTTTTTACGAAAAATATATTACAAAGAGGCGGTTGATATGCAAGATGTTGGTTATAAGTGGCTTACTGATAAAATGGGGTTGAAGGTGGTTCCGCATCACTGCTCCTCATTTATTTCGGATAAAAATCTCCACCGGACGGTTCAGAAGGATGGCTTTACTGAAGAGTATTATCCGAAAAGCAAAGCGCTGGAAAACAGTGTCTGCGGACATCTTGAATTTGCCGTTCGAAACGAGGGGGTCAATCCGGGGATTTTGAAAGCCTGCTTTGAGAAGGTTAATGACTCGGAACTGACTGCTTATATCCAGCAAAAGCCGACGGGACGCTTCGCTCGAATTCTCTGGCTGCTTTATGAGGAGTTGACAGGGAAAACGTTGGATCTTCCGGATTTAAAACAGGGCAATTATGTGTCGCTGCTCGATCCAAGAAAATATGCAACCGGGAAGCCGATTCCGTATGCGCGGCAGCGGGTAAATATGAATCTTCCCGGGACACTGCGGATGTCGCCCATTGTTCGCAAAACACAGAGCACGAGCGCGTACGAAGCGAAGAGGTTGGATGAGAGGTGCAGGAATATTATTTCTAATTATCCGCCGGAATTGGTTGCTCGTGCCGTGAACCAGATGTATCTCGGTGAAACGCGTTCCACCAATCAAATTGAGGATGAAACCCTTTCTCCGGATAGAGAGCGTCGTTTTAAAAGGTTGCTCGAAAAAGCCGGCGCAGAGCAATTTCTGGATGAAGATGGCCTGCTTAAACTACACCGGCAGATCATCGTTGATGTGCGTTTTCAAACTGACTCATGGCGCACTACGCAGGAATATGTCGGAACCGGCTCGCTCTATACGGATGCAGAAGTGCATTATATCCCTCCGCGTCCCGAGGATATCCCCGCGCTTATGCGGGAGTTTTTTGAATGCTCATCACGGATTATGGAGTCCGATATACACCCGGTTGCCAAGGCGGCATCGCTTTCTTTTCTGTTTGTGTATCTGCACCCCTTCAAGGACGGCAACGGGCGGTTGCATCGGTTTCTTATTCACCACATTCTGGCAAAAACCGGTTTTGCGCCGCATGGGCAGATCTTTCCTGTTTCTCAGGTTATGCGAGATGACATTCAGAAATATCAGGAGGTTTTAAACATTTTTTCCAATCCGCTTTTGGAACTCATCCGGTATACGCAGGACAGCATTGGGCAAATGACGGTTTCTCACGATACCTCCGACTATTATCGTTACATTGATCTTAGTGCCGCTACGGAGTTCCTATTTACGGCCATCGAGAAGACCCTTGATCGGGATTTAATTCAGGAGCTGAATTTTCTCAGCCACTATGATCGTGCGGAAAAAAATCTGGTTAGCCTTTTCGATGGAATGCCGGGGCGGGATATTGATCTTTTGATCCGGCTTTGTCGCCAAAACGCATACAAACTGTCGCAAAAAAAACGGGAAAAACTTTTTTCCATGCTAACGGACGAAGAGGTTTTACAAATCGAAAAAATCGTCCGGGATGCTTTTGAGGAATAAACTTTTTCCAGAGGCTGGAAACTTTTCTTCCAAGCGGCGGAAGAATCCGTTAAACACGTTCCAATGATTGGAAACGGTGAGGCGCGATGAGTGAATTAAGTGCTCACCCAGATAAGGATTAACGTATGCAAACCAGACCGCAACTGACCGATTTCGACCTGTTCCTGCACGGGCAGGGTACGCATTACCGCGCCTATGAAAAACTCGGGGCGCACCCGCTGGAAGAGGACGGCGAGCAGGGCGTGTATTTCGCGGTCTGGGCGCCGAACGCCGAGAGCGTAAGCGTGATCGGCTCCTTCAACAACTGGGAGGCGTGGATTCACCCGATGAAGCCCAAAAGCGAGTCGGGTATCTGGGAGCGGTTCATTCCCGGCGTGAAAGAGGGCGATCAGTATAAGTTTGAAATCAAAGGCCCCGGCGGATTCTGGGCACAGAAGGCCGACCCGTATGCCTTTTATTCTGAAGTGCGACCGCACACGGCATCCATTGTTTACGACCTCTCGCGTTACGAGTGGAACGACACCGAATGGATGGAACAGCGCCGGGAGACCCGCTGGCATCAGAAACCGATCAGCGTGTATGAGGTTCATTTTGGCTCATGGAAGCGCAAGACCGATGAAAACGGGCGCTGGCTGAACTATGCGGAACTGGCTGACGAGCTGATCCCCTACGTCAAAGAACTCGGATACACACACATTGAGCTGCTGCCGATTGCCGAGCACCCCTTCGACGGATCCTGGGGCTATCAGACCGGCGGCTATTATGCCCCCACCTCCCGGTTCGGTTCTCCCGATGACTTCCGCGCATTCGTGGATCGCTGCCACCGGGAGGGCATCGGCGTCCTTCTTGACTGGGTGCCGGCACATTTTCCGAAAGACGCGCACGGCCTGGGCTATTTCGACGGCACGCACCTCTATGAGCATGCCGACCCGCGCCAGGGGGAGCATACTGACTGGGGCACACTTATTCCCAATTATGGACGCAGTGAAGTCAGCGGGTTCCTGCTGTCCAACGCCGCCTTCTGGGCGCGGGAATATCATCTGGACGGCATGCGTGTCGACGCGGTCGCTTCCATGCTCTATCTCGATTACTCACGCGAGGCCGGTCAGTGGATCCCCAACCGGTACGGCGGACGCGAAAACCTTGAAGCCATCGAGTTTCTGAAACATTTCAACAGCATGCTCCATCGGGAATTCCCGGGCATCCTCACCTTTGCTGAAGAATCCACCGCCTTCCCGAAAGTCTCTTTTCCGGTCGAGGACGGCGGGCTCGGTTTCGACTTCAAGTGGAATATGGGCTGGATGAACGATTCACTCGAGTATTACAGCAAAGATCCGATCCATCGAAAATATCATCAGGGAGATCTCACGTTCTCCATGATCTACGCTTTTACCGAAAACTTCATTTTACCGTTCTCGCACGACGAAGTCGTCCATGGCAAAGCCTCCATGCTCGATAAAATGCCCGGCGACTTCTGGCAGAAATTCGCCAACATGCGCCTGTTGTTTGCCTACATGTTTGCTCATCCCGGGAAAAAGCTTCTCTTTATGGGCTGCGAAATCGGCCAGTGGCGTGAGTGGGATGCCGCCACCAGTCTCGACTGGAACCTGCTCGCCTATGAACCGCACCGGACGCTGCGGAATCTCATCGCCCGCCTCAATGAGCTGTATACGACAGAGCCTGCGCTCTATGACATTGAGTCCTCCTGGGAGGGGTTCGACTGGATTGATTTTCAGGATGCCGACAGTTCGGTGGTTTCCTTTCTTCGCAAAGGCCGCGATCCTGACCAGATCATCGCCTGTGTGCTTAATCTGACGCCCGCGCCGCGGCCCGGATACCGAATTGGACTTCCGGCATCCGGAAACTGGGACGTTGTTCTCAATACCGATGCCGACCGGTGGGGCGGATCGGGTGCCGGCCCGCAAGAAGGGATCGTTCACGATGCCCACCACCTGCCGTGGCACGGCAAAGGCTATTCCCTCCAGATCGACCTGCCGCCGCTCGGCGCCCTGCTGCTGAAACGGAAAACGTAAACATCGTCATGTTTGCCTTTTCCCGCGATGGATTCCCGCACCTGCTGAAGGTCTATCTAAAAAATCCACACAGAGGATCGGTTTTTTTGAGTCCCATACTTAATTAAGTGTGGGACTCAGAGCGAGATGGATGTGGAATTCAGTCTGCGGAGCGATCAGTGCATGGAGGGAAGATTCCAGCGGCCGACGGGGCAGCTCTGCCCGCGGAACCGTTCGGTCTGTTCACGGTACAGCCGATCGCAAAGCCGTCCTTCAGGCAGCGTGATATCATCGAAGCGGACGGGTGTGTCTTTGGGGATTTCCCGGGAGAGAACGCAGTGGTCGGAGAGGCCGATGGGCAGCAGGTTCTCCGCGCGGGCCCGGGGATGATTTTCAAGTAAACCGTAGGCGGCAAAACCGCCGAAACCGTCGAGCGTGTCGCCGGCTTTCAGATCGGTTTTAGCGATTGTGATGACCTCGGCGGCGGGTGCGCCGAGCGGAGTGACGGCGGCGTCGGCAAACAGGGCGGCGCGTCCGGCAGTGAGCGGCAGCTCAATGTGCGGGAAGTGATAGGGAATATAAAACACATGCAGCGGACCGGGGCCGCGTTTGAAATAATCGGCGTACCGGCGGCTGGCCGGCTGGTCGTTATATCCCAGCACAAAGACTCCGGGTCCGGGCTGTGCGCCGAGGATGTAATCGACGAGACCGCCGTTGAGCATGGCGTCGAGCGGAAAGAGATCGACGGCTTCATCGACGTGATCACAGGACGGTCCGTACATACCGCGTGTGCCGGTTTTAAAGCCGGTGGCGTTGGCGACAACGGCCATTTCCATGGCGATTTTGGTGCCGTCCGCAAAATGGGTGGCCATGCGGGGCGTCTGTCCGTGTTTTGCGGCGAAGGCCGCCTGGGTTTCCGGTGTGCGCTCATGATCGAGCATGCCTTTGATGTTGCCGGCCAGGACGGGGCTGAAGCCGATGCAGCGTACCCAGCGGAGGAGGTTCATGATGACGCCGGGCTGGTCTCCGTCGCAGTTGCTGTAAACGACGCCGCGTTGATCGGCCCGGGTTTTGAGGATCGGCCCGATGACTGAGTCCACTTCGGCGCTGGCAATGACGTGTTTGCCGTGTTCGATGGCGTCGAGGGTGACGCGGGCACCGAATTCGATTTCGCCGGTGAGGTCGGCGATGACATCGACGGTTTCGCAGCGGCAGACAGCTTCGGGATTGTCGGTGACGACCCGGCGGCCGGCGCGTACGGCCTCGTCGAGCTGCGCCGCGCTGTCGGCGTGCCGGACGTCGGCATCACCGGCGTCGGCGAAGAGTGTCTCGGCTTTGGAGACGGTGCGGTTGGAGACGGCGGCGACGTCCATGCCGGGCAGAAAGTTGAGAATCTGGTTGGCGGCGCCGCGGGCGATATAGCCTGCGCCGATGATGCCGAGTCGGACGGGGTTCTCGTTCTGAGCACGTTGTTCGAGAGCGGTGTCGAGCAGAATCATAAAAATCTCTTGATGCGGATTATAATTGAACCTGATAGACTGCCTGAAAAGGGAATGCAGTCCCAGCATGAAATGAAGAATGATTTGATGAC
>CAZITJ010000120.1:0-5472 GCA_964542135.1 uncultured Verrucomicrobiota bacterium | reverse complement strand
CTCTGCCTGATCGCCGTCTGGTGCGGCTGGCGGCTGAGCCTGCTGATGTGATGTTCCACCCATTGGAACCGTCCGTTTAACGGGTCCCGATGACTGGGAAACGGAGCACGCCGTGACGTGTGCATGGACGCGGATATCTGATTTGAGCGCATTCCGCATTACACCCGACTTGAAATTCCGCCGGCATTTGAAATAATCACTGTTTACTTTGAGAGGATTAACCATGGAAAACTTTACTCCGAGAGCGCAGCGCGTGCTGCACCTGGCCCGCAAAGAGGCGGAGCGCTTTAATCATAATTATGTCGGGACCGAGCATGTGCTGCTGGGGCTGGTGGCCCTCGGCAGCGGCGTGGCGGTGAGCGCACTGCAGTCGCTGGGCATCGACCTGCAGGGCCTGCGCATGGAGGTCGAAAAGGCGGTCGGCACCGGATCGGATACCAAGGCCGCCGGCAATGTCCCGTTTACGCCCCGCGCCAAAAAAGTGCTGGCGCTGGCGACCAGCGAGGCGCGTTCGCTCAGCCACAGCTATGTGGGCACCGAACACATTCTGCTCGGCCTGCTTCGTGAAGGCGAAGGGATTGCCGCCCGCGTGCTCGAAAACATGGGCGTGGATCTCGAGGAAGCCCGCGAAGAAATTATGGCGATGCTCGATCCCGATTATGACGGGTCCATGGATGTGAATGAGGAAGAGAGCGCCGCCTATGGCACCAGACAGAAGGCGGGAGACGGCAAAGCGCCGAAAACGCCCGCCCTCAATGCGTTTGGCCGCGATCTGACCGAAATGGCAAAAAAAGGCGAGCTCGATCCGGTCATCGGGCGCGCCGATGAAATCGAGCGCGTGATTCAGATCCTGTGCCGCCGCACCAAAAACAACCCCGTTCTGCTCGGCGAGGCCGGTGTCGGAAAAACGGCCATTGCCGAGGGCCTGGCCCAAACGATTGCCGACGGCACGGTGCCGCAGATTCTGGCCGATCGGCGCGTCGTCACACTCGACCTGGCGCTGATGGTCGCAGGCACCAAATACCGCGGACAGTTCGAGGAGCGGATCAAGGCCGTGATGGACGAGATCCGTAAAACCAGAAACGTGCTGCTCTTTCTCGACGAGCTGCACACCATCGTCGGCGCCGGCTCGGCCGAGGGGACGATGGACGCGGCCAACATTATCAAGCCCGCGCTCTCGCGCGGCGAGTTGCAGTGTATCGGCGCGACCACCCTCAATGAATATCGCAAATCGATTGAAAAGGATGCCGCGCTGGAACGCCGCTTCCAGACCGTCATGGTCAATGAACCCTCTCTCGAAGAAACGGTTCAGATTCTTAAAGGCCTGCGTCCCAAGTATGAGGAGCATCACCACACCCAAATCAGCGATGTCGCGCTCGACGCGGCCGCAAAACTTTCCCAGCGCTATCTGCCCGACCGCTTCCTGCCCGATAAAGCCATCGACCTGATCGATGAGGCCGGCGCGCGCAGCCATATCGCCAACATGGTCAGGCCGCCGGAATTTCAGGAAATCCGGCAGCGGCTTGTCCAGGCGCAGCAGGCTAAAGACGCTGCCATCCGCGAGCAGAAATTCGAAGACGCGGCCGCTCAGCGCGATGCCGAGCGCCGGGCTAAGGAAGAACTCGATGCCGCCATGAAGGACTGGGAGGCCCGGCAGCAGGAAAACGTTTCCGATGTGGATGAAGAGGAAATCCGTGTGGTCGTTTCCAAATGGACCGGGGTGCCGGTGGATAAAATGGGCGAGCAGGCGCTCGAAAAACTGCTCAAGATGGAAGCGGAAATTGAAAAGAGCGTGATCGGCCAGAACGAGGCGGTTTCCGCAATCTCACGTGCGCTGCGCCGATCGCGCGCGGAGCTGAAAGATCCGCGCCGGCCCATCGGCTCCTTTGCCTTTCTCGGCCCGACCGGCGTCGGCAAAACCATGCTGGCCAAAGAGCTGGCACGCTTTATGTTCGACGACCCCGAGGCGCTGGTGCAGATTGATATGTCCGAATACATGGAGAAGTTTTCGGCTTCACGTCTCGTCGGATCGCCGCCCGGCTATGTCGGGCATGAGGAGGGTGGACAGCTGACCGAACGCGTGCGCCGCCGCCCCTATTCCGTGGTGCTCTTCGACGAAGTGGAAAAGGCGCATCCGGACGTCATGCACATGCTGCTTCAGATTCTCGAAGAAGGCCGGCTGACCGACAGCCTCGGGCGCAGCGTCGATTTCCGCAACACCATTATCATCATGACCTCCAACGTCGGAGCTTCGCACGTGACCAAAGCCGGTCTCGGGTTTGCTCCCGCCCGCGAGGAGAACGACTACGAAAAACTAAAAGAATCGATGCTGGCCGCCTGCAAGGAAACCTTCAAGCCCGAGCTGATCAACCGCCTTGATGACATTATCGTCTTCCGCCAGCTCAATGAAAAAGATATCGAGGTGATTCTCGGCCTGGAGATCGCCCGCGTGCAGGAGCGTGTTTCCGCCCGGAAGATCACGATTGAGCTCACTGACGCCGCAAAGAATCTGCTCATCAAAAAAGGGTTCGATAAAGCCTACGGTGCGCGCCAATTACGCCGATCCGTTGAACGTAATCTCGAAGACCCGCTCGCCGAGGCCATCCTGCGGGGCGATGTTACCAACGATCAGCCGGTTCAAGTCGGCGCAGCGGACGGGAAGCTGACGTTCAAACAGTCCTGAGCTGGAAGGCAGCGTCTTTGCAGATCACCGTATGCGGGGGGCACCGTGACATGTGAGAATTCAACCCGGCAGACGTCGCGGATCCGGAGTCAATATTCCTTCTTAAAATGGTTTACAAGGGCAGGGGACGCCTGTATATTGCGGCGCTTAAATTGCAAATAAGAAAACAGTAAAAGAGAGTTAAGAAGGAGCCGACAGTGGATCAGGCAGCAACAGCGGAAGTACAAACCGATTATCAGAAACACGATCGCGACACCGGTTCGGTGGAAGTGCAGGTGGCCTTGCTCACCCGGCGCATCACCGAACTGACAGAGCATCTCAAAATCCATAAAAAGGATAACAGCTCGCGCCGCGGTCTGATCGCGATGGTCAACAAACGCCGCAAACTGCTGACCTATGTGGCGAATAAAGACCATGCGCGCTATAAGGAACTGATTCAGCGCCTGGGTCTTCGCCGCTAAGAATCCACGGACGGCCCCGCTCATGCGGGGCTGTTGCCGTTTGATAGGGAATGTCCCTCAACAACAGCCCGTTTCGGGCCGCCCGTCCCGTTTATCCACTCGCAAGAGGTCTGCGCATCCGGCCTCAACGACTCCCGGCAGATCAGGATGCAGAAGAAGGAAAAAATGAAAGAAACAAAAAAAGTAGAGTTCGATGTCGGCGGCAAGCCGATGAATTTTGAGGCCGGGCTGCTCGCGCAGCAGGCCGCCGGGTCGGTGACCTGTCAATACGGCGACAATGTCGTCTTTTCGGCTGTAACAGCCGCCAAGGAGCCCCGCGAAGGGTGCGACTTCTTTCCGCTTCAGGTGGAATACCGTGAAAAATTCTATGCGGCCGGACGCTTTCCCGGTGGATACTTCAAGCGCGAAGCGCGACCGTCCGAAAAAGAGATCCTGACGGCGCGTGTAACCGATCGTCCCATCCGTACGCTTTTCCCGGAAGGATTCTACCGCGAAGTGCAGATCAACAATACGCTGCTCAGTACCGATGGCACCTGCTATACGGATTTTATGAGCATTAACGTCTCGAGTGCATCGCTCATGCTGACGGATCTGCCCTTTGGCGGGCCGATCGGCGCGGTGCGTGTCGGACGCATCGACGGATCCTTTGTGATCAATCCCTCCCATGAGGACATGCTTCGCAGCGACCTCGATCTCACCTATGTCGGCACCGCCGATAAAACCATGATGATTGAAGGGTCGGCCGACGAAATCAGCGAGGCCGACTTTGTGACGGCGATGAAAACCGCGCATGAAGCCATTCAGCCCATCATTGCCGCTCAGTTTGACCTGCGTCGTGAAATGGGTCTTCCGGAATGGAAGGTCGAACCGATTGAGCGTGACAGCACCCTGCTTGACAAAGCCCGTGAGCTGGCCGCCGATAAACTGAGCGACGTGCTGGTTGAAGGTGATAAACTCAAACGGCAGAATGCGGTCAATGAACTGAAAGCCGAGCTCAAAGAACAGATGCTCGCGACGTTCGAGGAGATGAGCGACGACGACTTTGCTCACGCGTTTGATGAACTGGAAATCGAAATTGTGCGCAAAAACGTGCTGGAAAAGAAACAGCGCATCGGAAAGCGCGGCTTCGATGAACTGCGCGAACTCAAGGCGCAGGTCGGCATTCTGCCCCGTGTGCACGGTTCGGCGGTGTTCAGTCGCGGTGAAACGCAGGCGCTGGGGATCGTTACGCTCGGGCCGAAAAAAGATTCGCAGTCGCTCGACGCCGTCACCGGCGGACAGAACGAAAAAAGCTTTATGCTGCACTACAACTTCCCGCCCTACAGCGTGGGTGAGTGCGGACGCCTCGGCTTTACCGGCCGCCGTGAAATCGGTCACGGAAATCTCGCCGAGCGCTCTCTCGTTCCGATTCTTCCGGAAAACTACCCGTACGCTGTGCGTATTGTTTCCGAGATTATGGGGTCGAACGGCTCCTCGTCAATGGCGTCCGCCTGCGTGGGATCACTCGCGCTGATGGATGCCGGGGTGCCGATCAAGGCGCCGGTCGCCGGAATCTCCGTCGGACTGTTCACCGGCGAGAACGGCCAGTCCGACCTGGTGCTCGATATTCTCGGCACCGAAGACCACTGCGGGGATATGGACTTCAAGGTGGTCGGCTCACGCAAGGGAATCACCTCCTTCCAGGTCGATCTGAAAATCCCGGGGCTGAACTGGGAACAGGTGGAAGGCGCGTTCGAAATGGCCCGCAGCGGCCGGTTGCAGATTTTGGACTACATGGAGAGCGTGCTCAAAGAACCTCGCGAGGAAATGAGTGAACATGCGCCCCGCATCGAAACCGTCAAAATCGATCCCGAAAAAATCGGTGCGCTGATCGGTCCCGGCGGGAAAGTCATTCGCGGCATCACCGACACTTACGGGGTGCAGATTGATGTGGAGGAAGACGGCACCGTCAGCATCTTCAGCAACGACGGAAACGCCATGAAAGCGGCACTCAAAGAAGTGAACGCGGTCACGGCGGAAGCCGAGATCGGTCAGCTCTATGAAGGAACCGTGCGCACCATTCGCGACTTCGGCGCCTTTGTGGAAATTCTGCCCGGCAAAGACGGTCTCGTGCACATTTCGGAACTCGCCGACTTCCGCGTCGGCAAAGTCGAAGACATCTGCAAGGAAGGCGACACCATGTGGGTCAAGGTGCTTGACGTGGATCGTGAGGGTCGTATTCGACTCAGCCGCAAGGCGGCCATGGCCGAAAAAGATGCCGAAGCGCAGGCCACGGACTGATTCGCCGGTCTGTTGTACGCAATAAGAGCCCTTCTGCTCAATGCAGAG
>CAZITJ010000119.1:0-5654 GCA_964542135.1 uncultured Verrucomicrobiota bacterium | reverse complement strand
CCCTGTTATTCGGCGAGTTTGCGGGCGGGACGTGCGGCCATCCATGCGCGGATATCGGCGGTCAGCTGCGCGCGCGCCGACGCGTCGTCGCGCAGTTTGCAGAAAGTGGCGTAGAGCCCGAGAAAGGCCTGCCGGAACGTGTCGAGCATGTCCATACGCTCCTGGAAACGGCCTGCCGCGTCGATGGCCTCGGTTTTCGGCAGCTTGAGGCTGCGGATGATCAATTCATCCGCATCAAGCGTGAACACCCACTGCTCCTCCGTGCCGCGCGCGAGCGTGACTTTGGCACGACGCAGCTTTTTGCCGCTGAGCAGCGCGGCGCGCGTTTCGGCGCTGACCATCGGCTCGCCCTTGCGGATCGCGGCCTCGCCCTGCTCTTCCTGATCAAACAGCAGCGGACCTTCAACGAGTACGGCGAAGGTTCCGCCGTCCGGCAGCGACACCTCGCCGCCTTTGGCTTCAGACATAAACCACAGCCACATCAAAAACTCGCGCCCCGGCGCGCAGTCGGCCCACTGGTCGGCGGCAAAGGCCCAGACCGGCCAGCTGTCCGCCCGCACCTGCGCCTCCTGCCAGGCCGCGGCGGACGGATCAACCGGTACGAGCTTCACGCCGGTGACTTTGGTGAAGTTGATTAAAAAGGCGTCGAGCTGTTTTTCGCTGAGCGCGGAGGCATAGAGCATTTGTGAACTGCGGTCGTAGCAGAAATCCACACCCTTGAGCGTCGGCGGCATCTGCGGCAGCAGGCGCTCAATAACCTGCTGCTTGATCTCGCTCTTCTGCTTGCGGTTCACATAGTCGCGACCCTCGGCCTGCATCCAGACCATCTGTTCGAGCTGGCATTCGGCGCGCAGCAGCGAGGTCGGAATTTTGCGTTGCGCCTGGCAGAGCGTCAGGCGCAGATAACCCGCAGGCCAGGCCGTCGCTTCGGTGATTTCCCGGTCGAGCAGATGGCGCGGGCCAACCCAGCCGCAAAGCTCTTCGTCGAGCAGGTGATCCATCGAGCCGAGCACCGCATCGGCAAAACGTTCGTGAACATTGTCCGGCAGGGCGCCGGGCACGTAAAACAGTCGGATGCTCAGAGAGCCGCTTTCAAAAGCCATAAAAATACCCGTTCCAGTTCATGGTTGTTCGTCAAAAGAACGGACATCATCCCGCTTTACCCGGCGGACTTCCAGTCTTTTTCCGAACCTTGGAAAATTTATGGGTGCAGGCACAGTCTGCTTCTGTTACAAACGGCGGCTGGAGGATTTTATGAACAAAAAAGTGATTATTCAGGGCGCGGCGGGCCGCATGGGAAAAACCCTCATCCGCTGCATTCAGGAAAAAACCGACGGCCTTGAGCTGACCGGGGCAATTGACCTCTGGGATGTTCCGGACATTGGAAGCGATGCCGGAATCGCCGCCGGAACCAAAGAGGCGGGCGTTACACTCTCCACCGATCTGGCCGCCGTTGCGCCGGGCGCAGACGTCATTATTGATTTCACCTCACACTTCGGAACCGCCGGCAACGCCGAACGGGTTGCCGAGTGGGGAACCGCATGGGTCATCGGTACAACCGGTCTTTCCGACGAAGAACGTTCCGAGGTCCGCAAAGCCGCGGAAAAAGTGCCGGTGGTAATGGCCGGCAACATGAGCCTCGGCATCAACCTGCTGTGCAACCTGGTGGAGGAAGCCGCCAAGGCGCTGCACGCCAAAGGCTATGACATCGAAGTGATTGAACGCCACCACAATCAGAAAGCCGATTCACCGAGCGGCACCGCGCTGATGCTCGGACAGGCCGCCGCCGACGGCGCGGACCTCGATCTGAAAAAATCACAGGTCGACGGCCGCACCGGTCACCCCGGCCCGCGCACGAAAGAGGAAATCGGGTTCCACGCCGTGCGCGGCGGCGATATCGTCGGCGACCACACGGTGCTGATGGCCGGCACGGGTGAGATGATTGAGCTCTCGCACCGCGCCACCAGCCGGGATACGTTTGCCATGGGCGCGCTCAACGCCGCCCAATGGGTTGTGGGCCAGAAACCGGGTCTCTACAGCATGAAGGATGTTCTCGGACTGTAAGAAAAAGCGGCTTGCCGACTCCTGATGAAACCGATACCGTCGCGCGCAACCCCGCGCAGACACGAGTTAAATCAAGGAGTTTTCATATGAAACGCTGGCTGGCACTGATCGCCTCTATTCTCATGCAAAGCTGTCTGGGAGTGGTGTATGCATGGAGCACTTTTGTCCCCCGACTGGAAAGCAGCCACGGATTTTCAGCCGGCGGTGCCGGTCTGATTTTCGGCGTCTGCATCGCCGCCTTCACCATCAGCATGGTCTTCGGCGGCATTCTGCAGCAGAAGTATGGCCCGCGCATCGTCGGATCGATCGGCGGCATTCTGTTTCTGGCCGGCTACCTGACCGGTGCGGCCTCCGGCGGGTCGTTTCCGCCGGCGCTGACGGGTTTCGGAATCCTTGCCGGAGCGGGCATCGGCTTTGCCTATGTCTGCCCGCTGGCAACCGGCGTGAAATGGTTCCCGAAACAAAAAGGTCTCATTACCGGGCTGGCGGTGGCCGGCTTCGGACTCGGCGGTGTATTTTTTGCCAAAGCCGGGCAGCAGATGCTCGACACGGGAACCCCGGTGCTGGACGTCCTCGGCCTCATCGGGTGGATCGTCGGCATCACCACGGTGCTGGCGTCTCTGTTTTTATTTGTTCCCGCAAAAACGGCTGCGGCAGGTGCGGAGGGACGGACCGAACATCATTCCCTGCGGACCATTCTGCGCAAAAAACGCTTTCGCGCCCTGTTCTGGCAGATCTTCTGCGGAACCTTCGGCGGCCTGCTGATTATCGGCAACCTCAAGCCGATCGGCATCAGCATTGAACTCAGCGCCAACGCCGCGACACTGGCGGTCATGCTGTTTGCCATCGGCAACGCCGCCGGGCGCGTACTGTGGGGCCTGTGGTACGACCGCTTCGGCCCGGCCGTGATCGTTGCGGACATGCTTCTGCTGACGGCCGGTGCGCTGTTCATGGGACTCGCGCCGGTGCAAAGCGCCTTCTACGCCGCCACCCTGATGACGGCCGTTGCATTCGGCGGCTGCTTCGTCCTCTTCGCCGCACGGGTGGCGGACTTCTTCGGTGCAGACCGCATCAGCGAAATCTACCCCTTTGTCTTTCTGGGCTACGGCATCGCCGGGCTGACCGGCGCGCCGGCGGGCGGCTGGATGCTTGAACAGTCCGGTTCGCCGCTGCTGCCCTGCGCGGCGGTGATCATTCTCTCGCTGCTGGGCGCACACTCCGCGCTGCGCCTGAGGCATGAAACCTCCTGACCGCCGTCACAGCCGAAAGCCGTGCGGGAGCAGTTCGGCGAGCGTAACGGTGTCGTGCTGCGGCGCAGAGGACGTCTGCGCCACATACACCGGAAAATCCCCGCTGCAGAACTCGTTCAGCACCTGCCGGCAGGCGCCGCAGGGAAACGGCGGAACCTCGCCGTCGGCCACGACAGCCATCGCCCGGAAATCACGATGCCCGCCGGCCACGGCGGCGAAGACCGCCGTGCGCTCCGCACAGTTGGTGAGTCCGTACGACGAATTCTCCACGTTGCAGCCCGTAAAAACCGATCCGTCCGCGCAGAGCAGCGCCGCGCCGACCTTAAAGCCGGAGTGCGGCGCGTAGGCGTTCTGCGCGGCCTGAACCGCGGCGTCGATCAGCGCATCGGGTTTCATGAGGCCCCTTCTTTCGCAAAGGCATTGAGTACGTTGCGCATCCGCGGCATCGCTTCGGCGGCGGCGCGGGCGACATCCTCGTGGGTGAGTTCCTCATGACCCAGCCCTGCCGCCCGGTTACAGATACAGGACAGGCCGGCGACTTGCAGGCCGAGCGCATTGGCAAACATCGCTTCCGGCACGGTGGACATGCCGACCGCGTCCGCACCCATCGAACGGAATGCGCGCACTTCGGCAGGCGTTTCAAAGGTCGGGCCGGCCGCCGCCAGATAAACGCCTTCGCTGTCCGCGCCGGCGGCCAGCAGTTTTTTCCGAAGGTTGGAAGCATAGATTTCGGTCTGGTCGGGAAAGCGCTCGCCGAAGGCCGGGTTGTGTTCGCCGGCCAGCGGATTGCCGCCGAGCAGATTGATGTGGTCGGAAAGGACCATCAGCGACCCGGGTTGCAGGTCGTCGCGGATTCCGCCCGCGGCATTGGTCACCAGAACCGTTTCTGCGCCGAGCTGTTTACAAATCCAGACCGGTAGAACCACCGGCGTCCAGCCGTCGCCTTCGTAGACGTGGCGCCGTCCCTGAAAAATCAACAGCTCAACCGAACCGCAGGTCGCAAGAAGCAGGTTCCCGGCATGACCCGCCACACCGGTTTTTCCAAGGTTTGGAATATTTTCATACGGCAGCTCAGTTTTCACGGTAAAATCTTCAATCGCCCCGCCCCAGCCGGAACCGAGAATCATTCCGAGCTTCGGTTTTGCATCCGGCCACGCGGCATTCACCGCCGCGGCCGCCTCGTCCATGGCTGTCTGCTTAATCTGCTTCATGAGACAACCTCCACCCCGTATGTTTCGAATTTCCGATCCGCCGTAACAACCGGCCAGCGATTGCGCAGAGCCGCCGCAATGATGAACCGGTCGCATGGATCGCGATGATGCGATGGCAACCGTGTTGAAAGCAGACAAAGCTCCCCATTGAGTGGAAGCTCCAGAAGATGATGCTGCTCAAGAGCCCGGCGATACCAAAGCGATGCGTCCAGCGGCAGCTCCAGTCCCCCGGATTGATATTTATGCCCGATCTCAAAAGCACTGATCGCAGAAACATACACCTCCGGCGTATTCTGAATCGTCTCCTTCGCCTTTTTGGAAAGAGCCGAATCACCGCTCACCAGCCAAATCAATGCGCACGTATCAAGCAACAGCATGTTATTCCTCCCAAAGATCTTCGGTCAGGGGTTCGGTCAAATCACAGTGCACAACCACCTGACTGAGCAACGAGTCGGTTTTTAACCGATCGACATCCTTATGAGGAACCAGATCGGCAACCAGTTTCCCGTTCCGGCTGATCGCGTAGCTTTCTCCAGTGTTTTCAATTGTTTTCAAAATGGAAGAAAGCTGCGTCTTCGTTTGGTGTACCTTAAGCGTTTTCATACGCCCCTCCTTTCATGTGGACTTAGTTTAATTAGTCCATTTTTCTGTTCAATAGAAAATTGGCGGAAATTACCAGATCGCGTAGCATCAAGCTCATGAACAAGGCATTCTTACGTGAAGCCATCGCACTCTCCGCCGAAAAAATGGAGGCCGGCGAAGGCGGGCCGTTCGGCGCGGTGATCGCAAAGGACGGCAACATCATCGCCCGCGGCTGGAACCGCGTCACCTCCGCCAACGACCCGACCGCGCACGCCGAAATCATGGCCATCCGCGAAGCCTGCAACGCCCTCGGAACGTTTGATCTGTCCGGCTGCGAAATCTACTCAAGCTGCGAACCCTGCCCCATGTGCCTGGCCGCCATCTACTGGGCGCGCCTCGATAAACTGACTTTTGCCGCCGACCGCACCGATGCCGCTGACGCCGGTTTCGACGACGAGCATCTCTATCAGGAACTCCCGCAGACGTGGGAAACCCGCACCCTGCCTTCCGAACAGGGCTTGCGCGAAGAGGCGCAGAAAGCCTTCGC
>CAZITJ010000118.1:0-5667 GCA_964542135.1 uncultured Verrucomicrobiota bacterium | reverse complement strand
ATTTATCATAAAATTATTACACCGGAAAAGGCGGGTCGAAATCATCTTTGGCAAACCTCAGCTTGCGGCCGATTTGCCGCAATTTGGCCTTGGTTTTAAGCGTGCGGCTTTCCCGCTCAATGGTGATGGCCCCCGCCGTGTTGTATTCGTTGATAAGTGTTTGAATCACCTGTGCGGCGGCTTGCGGATGTCCCAGTGCGCGGGCACGCCGGCACATTTTTTCAAGCCGCTCGGGGTTTTTCAGCAGCAAATCCACTTTGTAGGCCATGGTGGAAAGCTGATTGCATTTCACGGCTGCTCCGTTTTCAAGCAGGTAGTCGCTGTTGCGTTCCTCCTGCCCCGGGATCGGTTGATAGATCACCATGGGCAGTCCACAACTCATGGCCTCGGCAGTCGTGAGTCCGCCGGGTTTGCCGATATACAGATCCGCCGCTTTCATCCAGTTGTGCATTTCAGTCGTATACCCCAGAACCTTAAAGCTGAGGTGCGCGCACGGTGCGGGACAGCGGGCAAGCTGCTGTTCAACCGTGTTGCGCAGTTTTTCGTTCTTTCCGCAGATCACGACAATTTGTACCGGCTCGGTCAGCCCGCAGAGCACATCCACAATATGTTCCGCCGAACTGACGCCCAACGCGCCGGCAGACACCAGCAGTACCGGCGTATCCGTTCGCAGTCCGTGTCCGGCCCGTAACGCATCCCGATTGCGCTGCTCAGCAAAAACCGGATCAATCGGAATGCCCGAAACCGTGATGCACTCCGGAGGAAACCCGATGTTTTCCAGCTGAACACGCGACTCTTCGCTGGCAACAAAATAACGGTGAAATACCCGGGAAAGCCACATCGCATGAACATAATAATCCGTAACGGTCAGCGACAGTTCCGTGTCGACCTTTCCGCGTTTAATCAGGTGCGAGAGAATTTCCGCCGGCAGAAAATGGGTGCAGATGGTAAGATCCGGCTGAAATTTTTTTATCTTCCTGACAAGCGGACCGGTGTTCATGCGGTCAAGCATCAGTCGCATTTTTTCCGTCTTCCACGGTTCGTCCTGAGCGTCGTAAAACCAACCCAGAAGCACAGGAGCGCTTTTGACCAGGTCAATATAAAACTGTCCGTAGAAGCGGCGAAACACTTTATTGGTATAGCGCAGAGCATCCATGTGCACCACCTCCCCCACTTCGGGGTGGGCGCGGGCCGCCTTTTCGAGCGCCTCGCCGGCGCGCAGATGGCCGGTGCCTGCACTCACGGAAAGGATGAGAACACGATATGTTTTGGGATTCATATGATCTCCCGGTGAACCAGTTCATGCACCAGCCGATCCGTTTCCGCATGTGCTGTTTCGATAAATTCCTGAAAATCTTCGGCCTTTTTTCCCGTGGGATCGGGAACGTCGCAGGACTCTTCCGGGCTGTCTTCGTCCGGCTGCCAGCCGTATTCCATGAGACGGAATGTTTTCTCTTCTGCGTCCGGCCAGCGCTCAAGGATAAAATCCTTGTGCTCCTGCTCCATCACCAGAAGCAGATCGGCCCGTTTAACCGCGCGGGCGTCAAGCGGGGTCGCTTTGTGGTTTCGAAGACTGAATCCGTTTTTCCGGGCAATCAGCGCAATCACATCATTCACCCGTCCCCCTTCAACCGCACGGGTACCGGACGAAACGATGCTGATTTTTTTCAGCCCGGAGGGACGGTACTGCCGGAGAAAATGAGTCAGATATCCCGCCAGATAAGCGCTTCGCGTCCGGTTGGCCGTACAGACAAAGGACAAACAGAACCTCTTCCGAAAGAACAGCATGCCCCGATCATTATTTAAAGGCGCTGACAGATCAAGCGATAAGCGGAATGGAGCGGGTGATCGGATTCGAACCGACGACAATCACGTTGGCAACGTGATGCTCTACCAACTGAGCTACACCCGCGGCAGAAGGTTGGCTAGTATGCGAATTCGAAAGTTCAATGCAAGCTGGAATTTACATTTTTGTTTTTCGCTCATGCGTGGTTAGCTATCCGCATGATTACGCAGGAAAAATGGGAAAAACTGAATGAGCGGATGACGGCGCTCGGGATCCGCGAGGCCGATCTCTCCGAGCAGTTTATCCGCGGTTCCGGCAAGGGCGGGCAGAAAATCAATAAAACGTCGTCCTGCGTGCAGCTGCGCCATGCGCCCTCCGGCATCGAAATCCGATGTCAGCAATCGCGCCTGCAGGCATCCAACCGTTTTTTTGCCCGGCGGGATCTCTGCGATCGGATCGAAGAAAAAAGGATCGGCATCAAAAGTCAAAAGCGCCAGGCGCAGGAGAAAATCCGTCGCCAGAAGCGCCGGCGATCCCGCCGCGCCAAGCAGAAAATGCTTGCAGCGAAACACAAACAGTCTGAAAAAAAGGCGCGCCGGCGCCCGGTAAAGGAAGAATGATGTTACAAAAATCAAGACGATCGTCATGTTTTTTGTAACACACCGACAAGGTCTGGAATTATGGAAAAAATCCATAAACTGAACAAAATTTTCCAAACGATGGAAACCTGTGCCGTGGCCTTTTCCGGCGGCGTGGACAGCACGTTTCTGCTGGCCGCCGCCGTGCGGGCGCTGGGCACGGATCATGTCATTGCCGCAACGGCCGTATCAGCCACACTGACCGAGCAGGAAAAGGCCGAGGCACTGGAACTGGGGAAATCGATCGGCGTAGAGCACGTTCTGCTCGAAACCGACGAGTTCAGCGATCCGGCGTTTATCGCCAACAACCCGCTGCGCTGCTACTATTGCAAAAAAATACGTTTTTCCGCGCTCGTTGACTGGGCCGCCGCCCGCGGCATTCGCTGGGTGGTCGAAGGAAGCAATGTAGATGATGAGCAAGACTACCGCCCCGGCGCGCGGGCCGTCACCGAGCTGGATGCGGTTCGCAGCCCGCTCAAAGAGGCCGGGCTGACCAAAGCGGAAATTCGCGAGGTTTCCAACGTTTGGAAACTGTCCACAGCCGCCAAACTCAGCAACGCCTGTCTGGCCACCCGCATAGAATACGGACGGAATATCACGCCGGAACGACTCAGGCAGGTTGAAGCGGCGGAGGCGTTTCTTCGCCCGCTGGTCAACGGGCAGCTGCGTGTCCGGCATCACGGTTCTCTGGCCCGTATCGAGGTGGAACCAGGCTTTATTTCAAAGCTCGCCGAACCGGAAACAGCCGCTACAATCAGCGCCAGACTGAACGAGCTGGGCTTTAAGCATGTCGCACTGGATCTAGGCGGCTATAAAACGGGGAGCATGAATAAAGAAATTGGATTGATGGAATGAAGGATGGGTGGAGTGTCGGATTGGAAAAGATCGTTAATCCAGCGATCCGGCACTCCAACACTCCATGGCAGGTTTGCAAATGAAAACAAAAGAAGATGTTTTAAAAGCGGTTCAGGCGGGGGATGTGTCAGTGGACGAAGCACTCCGACAATTACGCTCTCTGCAAACCGCCGATCTGGGATTTGCAACGATCGATAACCAGCGCCACGACCGGCGGGGATTTCCCGAGGCGATTCTCTGCGAAGGCAAAACACCGGAACAGGTTGCGCAGATTGCGCAGAAAATGAATGAAGGGGATCAAAGCATCCTCGCCACCCGCGCAGGCAAAGAAACCTTTGAAGAAACCAAAAAACTCCTTCCCGAGGCGGAATATCATGAACTTGCGCGGCTTATTGTTGTTCGGAAAAATCTGCCTGAACCCGACCCGGAGCGTTTTATTCTGGTCATAACGGCCGGCACAGGGGACATCCCGGCCGCGGAAGAAGCGGCGATTACCGCCGAGCTCACGGGACACCGCGTAGAGCGGATTTTTGATGTCGGCGTTGCGGGCATTCATCGTCTTTTTGCCCAGCAGAAAAAAATACAGCAGGCCAACGTCATTATTGTGGCTGCCGGGATGGAGGGTGCACTTTCCAGTGTGGTCGGCGGACTGGTTTCCAAACCGGTGATCGCTTTGCCGACCAGCGTGGGGTATGGCGCCAGCTTTAACGGGGTGGCCGCCCTGCTCGGCATGTTGAACAGCTGCGCCGCCGGCGTCGCCGTGGTGAACATTGATAACGGCTTCGGCGCGGGACGCCTTGCGGGAATGATCAATTCCATGAGGTAGGAAAATCGGATAAATGGAGTAAAGGATTTTTGGATTAATGAGGAATAGAAAATGAGTTCTAAAAACAAACAGTCATCCACCAATCCATCAATCCATCAATCCACTCTCTACCTCTCCTGCTATGCAGGCATCAGTGGAAATATGTTGATCGGCGCGCTGCTGGATGCGGGCTGTTCAGAGGAAACGCTCCGGAAAACAGTTGAAACCCTGCCCGTCTCCGGTTATGAGCTGATCATCGAAAACGTTGTCAAGATGGGGATTGAGGCGACGCATTTTGATGTGGAACTGGATCCATCGGAAAAACAACCTCACCGCCATCTGCGCCATATCGTTGAAATTATCGAAAACGCCGACCTGAGTGATCGCGTCAAAGAACGGAGCATTGCGGTTTTCACCAAACTGGCGGAGGCAGAGGCCAGGGTGCACGGCACAACGGTTGAAAAAATCCATTTTCACGAAGTCGGCGCCGTCGATGCCATTATTGATGTGGTCGGCGCCGTTTCCTGTCTGGAAGCCCTGGGCATCGAAAAAATAGTGGCCGGTAACCTGCGAACCGGCCACGGGTTTATCGATTGTGCTCATGGCAAAATGCCGATCCCTGCGCCGGCCGCCGCCGAGCTGCTGACGGGCATACCCTATAAACAGGGTGATATCGAAAAAGAGCTGCTGACCCCGACCGGCGCCGCACTGATTGCCACGCTCTGCGATGGGTTCGGCGACCGCCCCGAGGGATTTGTCACCGAAAAAACCGCCTATGGCGCCGGCGGATACGATCTCGATATTCCTAACGTATTGCGGGCGGAACTCGGGTTTTTAAAGATTCAAAATGAGCAATCGCTCATTTTGATGGAAACCAACATCGACGACTGTTCGCCGCAAGTGGTCAGCTACGCCTGTGAAAAGCTTTTTAATGCCGGAGCGCTGGATGCGTGGCAGACACCGATTTTGATGAAAAAGGGCCGCTCCGGTGTAAAATTGAGCGTTTTATGTCCTGTTTCAATCAAGAATGAGATGGAAAGTATCATTTTTAGAGAAACAACATCCATTGGCATTCGCTCCTTTTCAATCGAACGCACCACGCTGGATCGACGCGAAAAAACGATCAATACGCCCTGGGGATCTGTTCGGGTTAAAATAAGCTCATTGAATGATGCAGCGCGTATCGTCACGCCGGAATATGATGATTGCTGTCGCCTGGCCGCCGAAAAAAATGTGCCGCTCAAAAAGGTCATTCTGGCTGCGCGGGATGCCGCGCAAAGCCGTTGATTTTTTTGGGGGAATCCTTACAGTACACATCGGAGCGAACGATGAGTGCAGAACCTGCAAAAAAGCGTTTCTGGCGACGGGATCGTCCCGTAAAAAACCCCTATCGCGATACACTGCGTCAGGAAATCGGCTATAAAATCGACAGCCGGACCGCAAGCTGTCTGACATTTGTCATTCTGTTGGCTGTTTTTGCCGTCGCCGGGCTCAGTTTTATTGTCTATTGGCTGACACACTGATCGCAGCAACCCTTTTCTGGACCTGTATCACATTCCAACCGCCGCACAAAAAGAATGTTT
>CAZITJ010000117.1:0-5985 GCA_964542135.1 uncultured Verrucomicrobiota bacterium | reverse complement strand
CTTGCTCGGCTGTTTTCTCCAACGACCATCCGGGAGTGGGTGGTGGGAATCTCCCACTAAATTCTACGAGGAACCGAGATTTTCAGCCACGAAAGAGCGCATAGAGCGCAAAAACAACCCTAATCCACCAAACGGGTTCAACTCTTTAGACATGCTTACTCTGCCAGCAACCGCCCTTGCGCTCGGGATACCCGGGATTTATCTCTGTTCCCTGATTCAAAATCGCTATGTACTGCGCATATCCATACAGGCGGTTGCGCCGCTTGCCGGTCAACTCGTTGATGATTCCCAGGCTCCTCAATTTCTCAATGGCGGTTCCAACCGTTGTCAATGAAAGGCCGGTTTTCTCCTTCAGCCATGGAGCCGAGGCAATCGGACGCTCCATCATGGCATGATGTACAACCTGCACGGACCCGGAACCCCGACCCAGCTCCTGAATTTTCTTTCGATCCTCCTCCGCCAAGGACAGCAGCCGCTGGACCGTATCGACCGCCTGCGTCGCGGTTTCAACCACCGCATCGGCAAAAAATTCAAGCCACGCCTCCCAGTCACCGGTTTTTCGAACCTCATTCAGCAATTCATAATACCGCTGGCGGTGGGTTTTAAAATAGAGACTCAGGTAAAGCATCGGCGATTTAAGCACCCGTTCATTGCACAGCAGCAGAGTAACCAGCAAACGTCCGAGCCGTCCGTTCCCGTCCAGAAACGGGTGCACGGTCTCAAACTGAACATGAGCCAGGGCCGCTTTCAGCAACACCGGGGTCTGCTCGGGCTGGTCATGTAAAAACAGTTCGAGCTGCCCTATGCATTCCTGTACATCATCCGGTGGAGGCGGCACAAACACTGCATTGCCGGGGCGGGTTCCCCCGATCCAATTCTGACTCCGCCGAAATTCGCCCGGCGATTGATCGCT
Source organism: uncultured Verrucomicrobiota bacterium (assembly GCA_964542135.1). GTDB lineage: Bacteria > Verrucomicrobiota > Kiritimatiellia > Kiritimatiellales > Tichowtungiaceae > Tichowtungia. The sequence goes on along the minus strand of CAZITJ010000117.1, from coordinate 5,072 downwards.
GCCCCGTCCTTCAGAAAGCAGTTTTCCGTGCATCTCCTTAATCAGGCGCAGCGACAGCGGGAACCCTTCATGCAAACGGGCCAGCCCGTGATCCAGGGCCGCGACATAATTACTGACCTCCTGCACATCATCCCTCGGAACGCCCGGCTGCTGTTCCAGTTCAAAAAGAAGCAGGTCAGAAAGCGACGATTGTGTTCCTTCGATCTGAGAGGAGAGCACGGCCTCTTTGCGGATGTAGGTATAAATGAACAGCGACGTTTCCGGCAAAAGAATCGAAACGCTGTCCAGGCGGCCCAGCGCAAGCAGCGCCTGATCAAACCTCTCCCGCAACGCCGGGCTCCAGTCAAGGGCCGGAACCGGCGGCAGCGGCGCAGGGATAAACGCCTCCGCCTTTTCTCCCACCGTTGAGATCGTGACAAGCCTCCCCTGCAAATCGCGCTTCATAGCCTGCTCCAAATCCTGGATTAAGAACTGTCGCTAATCCAACATAATAGCTTTTGTTGGATTATAAGCAATCGCAATCCAAGAAAACCCACTTATTGTACCAAGTCAATAGCAGACGGAACCGACACGGACTCCATCAAACATTCTCTCTGTAAACGCGGGCGGCCTGTCCTGAGCGATCCGAAGGGTGACCGCGAGGACTGGCCGTTCATTGTGAATGTTCACGGTGAACCGCACTCAGCGCGCACGGCTGCGACGTTCCAGGCATTGGAAAAAGCACGCGGGACGCATGCTTTACTTTTCCAGACGTTGGAAAACGGTGCGGAACGCGGCGCGCCCGGCGGTCGAGCCCTACCCAAGATCCTTTAAATCCTGTTCATCCTGTCAAAAAATCTTCTGTAGACGCGGGCGCTGACCGCGTTGGCTGCCGTTCACGGTGAACCGCGCTCAGCGCGCACGGCTACAGTTTTCGAATATTGAAAATTCTCCGTGCCTCCGAGTGCTCTGTGGCGAAGATTTTTCCAAACACATTGGAATATAAGCAGGCGGGATCCGTCCTTCGCTAAAGCTTCGGAGGACAAGCTGCATGCTCTACGTTTCCGGACAGTGGACTTGCGCTCAGGATGCGTTTGCAGAACCTCAGCGACCTTCGGTGCGCAGGCGCGGGTCGAGCGCGTCGCGCAGGGCGTCGCCCAGCAGGTTGAAAGCCAGCACCAGCCCGAAAATGGCCAGCGTCACAAAGGCCATCTCCCACCAGACCCCGTGCCACAGCCGCATGCGGGCGCTGTTGATCATCACGCCCCACGACGGCTCGTTCTGCACGCCGATGCCCAGGAAGCTCATAAACACCTCCGTGCTGACCGCCGCCGGGAAACGAAGCGTAAAGGTGACAATAATGACATGCGTGACATTGGGCAGGATGTGGCGGAACAGAATGCGCGGCCAGCTCATGCCCAGCGTGCGCGCGGCCGTCACATACGCCTGCTCCTTGTGCTTGATGACCTCTCCGCGAATCAGTCGGCAGATCCCGACCCACGTCGTCAGCCCGATGCCGAGAAAAATCCCGAGCAGCCCCTTCCCGACCACCATCGCAATCGCCAGAATAAACAGCAGTCCCGGCATGGACGCAAAAGTGGAATACAGCCAGACAACAAAACTGTCCACCTTCCCGCCGAAGTATCCGGCGAGACAGCCGAAAAATACGCCGATGGGGATGGCGATCAGCGCGGTGATAATGCCGACCTGATAGGCAATGCGTGTGCCCTGGAGCATGCGCTGGAACACATCGCGTCCCAGCGCGTCGGTCCCCATCCAGTGCCCGGTTGACGGCGGCTGATAGGCCTGGCTCAGATCCGTCTTCTGATAATAGGCCGTCTGATCCGTGATGCGGTGATACTGATAGACCGCCTCGCCGTAGACAGCCAGCCCGGTGTACAGCACCACAATCGCCAGGCAGACCATGGCCAGCCGGTTGGTCTTCAACCGCGCCCAGGCATCACTCCACAGCGAGCTTCCGCGCGCCGGCGCTGTGCGCTCAGAAGATCCGGTTGTTCGGGGATTGTTCATGTGAGCTGTCATCAAACGTCCGCGGCCTTATTTCAGTTTCACGCGCGGATCCACCGCCGCGTAGCAGATGTCCGTCAGGAGATTCGCAATCACAAACGCGATGGAGCCCACCAGCACGATGGCGCGCACCACATCCACGTCCGAGGAATTAATGGCATTGATTCCCAGATACCCGAGACCCGGGATACCGAAAAAACTCTCCAGCAGCAGGCTGCCCGTGTACAGAAACGGAATGGCAATCACCGTATTGGTGATGATGGGAATCATGGCGTTTTTGAGCACGTGTTTAAAAAGCACCCCGCCGCGTCCGACGCCCTTGGCGCGGGCCGTACGGACATAATCACGGTGTGTCTCGTCGAGCATCACCGTCCGGTAAAACCGCAGATTGGCCCCCAGTCCGCTGACCACCCCGATCAGCACCGGCAGCACCAGATAACGCGCATCTTCAAACCCCCATACGGGAAACCAGCCGAGCTTGAATCCCAGCAGATACTGTCCGGCCACAATCCAGACCAGATAGTTGATGCTCATCAGCGCAACGGAAAACACCACGAAAAAACGATCCACCCACGTGTCCCGCCAAAATGCGCAGAACAGCGACAGCATGACGGACGTGATGATGCTGATGAGAAAAATCGGCACCGTCAGCATCAGCGACGGCCCGATGCCGTCGGCCAGCAGCGTCGATACTTTTTGATTGGTGCTGTGCGACGTGCCGAAGTCGAGACGCGCCAGCCGGCCCAGATAAAACAGAAACTGTGAATCGAACGGATTGTTCATGCGCCGCCGCAGCTGAATCGAGCGGATTTCCAGCGGTTCGTCGCCGGTCACAACGGGTTCCAGCTCCTGGAAAACCACGCGTTCTTTTTTCCAATCCCCGGAAAACTCCAGCGGCCGGTTTCCGAACGTTGGAACCCCGGCCGAGCGCCCTTCGATCTCCAGTGCATAGCGGCAGTCGTCGCGCAGTTCGAACTGAACCGGCAGGCGGTACTCGCCCTGCGGAGCGAGCACAAGGGTTCCGTTGGTCCAGGTGACGCCGTCCATCCCCTGCCAGCCGCCGGGCGTGCGGGCAAAATCGGAGTCGGCATAGGCGCGGGTTGCGGTTTCAAACCCGAAGAAGAGCGGTTTATTGAATCCGCGCTGCTCATCAAAATCCTCCAGCGTATCGGCCCGGGCATGCGGCCCGAGCACCTGCAGCGCGGGACTGCCGCCGACCGCGTTGAACAGAATAAAGGTGATCAGCACCACACCGAACACCGTGGGAATCATCTGCAAAACCCGTTTGGCAATATACGTCAGCATTAAACCGTGTTCCTGTCAGACCGTCACAGAGCCTGAATCACCTTTCGCTTAAAAAGCGGGAGTATATTGAAGAACCCAATCCGAAATCGACAGATAAATACGGAAAGAATCGAAGCCCGACCCGCAACGGCCGCGCGCGCCGGCTACAGTGCCGCGCGCAGAATCTGTGTCAACTGCTCATCGCTCAGTTCGACCGGATTGCCTTTCATCGAGCTGGCATTCTTCGCCTTCCCGACGATGGCCGGGACGTCGGCGGCGGTGATGCCCAGAGCAGACAGCGGCGGCACGTGCAGGTCGCGGCAGAGATGGTTCAGCCATTCGACGCCCTCCTCCGCGGTCGCGCCGCCGGTCATGCGGGCAAACTCCTGCAAACGGCTCGGATCGTTTATCACGGCCAGATGGGCTTGCATCACATGCGGAAGCAGCGCGGCGCAGATCTGCCCGTGCGGCGCACTGAACATGCCGCCGACCGGGCCGGCAAACCCGTGCACGGCGCCGAGTCCGGCATTGGCGAGCGCCAGCCCGCCGAAAAGACCGGCCAGCGCCATGTCCCCGCGCGCATCCGGATCGTCGCCGTTTTCAACCGCGCGGCGCAGGGAGCGAACGGCCCGCGGCAGTCCTTCGCGGCAGAAGCCGTCGGTCAGCGGATTGGCTTTTCTTGAAAGAAAGGCCTCGAGGAGCTGCGTGAGTGCATCGAGCCCGGTGGAGGCGGTGACGGCGGGCGGCATGGAGCGCGTACAGTCGGGATCCACCATCGCGACATCAGGAATCATCAGCGGATGCCTCATGCTGACTTTGACCCTGTGTTCGGGCGAGGCCAGCACCGCGTTCTTCGTGACTTCCGCGCCGGTGCCCGCGGTGGTCGGAATGGCGATGCAGGGTGCGGGACGGTTCTTCAACGGATTGCCCCTGCCGATGACTTCCAGATAATCGAGCGGATCGCCGGGGTTGCTCATCAGCGCCGCGGCGGCTTTGGCGAGATCAATCACGCTCCCGCCGCCGAACCCGATCACCAGATCGTACGCAGCGGCCGATGCCTTTTTTGCATCGTCCACGGTCGGCTCACCGGACACCGAAATCAGATCGAAGGAAATCTCCGCCTTGTCCAGTTCGTCCAGAAGCGCACGGGCGCGCCCGGCGTTTTTTCCGGTCACAACCAGCGCCCGCCGGCCGAACTGCGCGGCGGCTCGACCGGCCTGCTTCAGTGTGCCGCAACCGAAAACAATCCGGTTGGCGGTGGCAAATTCAAACATGAACGGCTCCTCTCAAAAAAGGTTTTTGCTCGGCGCGAATATCGAATAACGAATCAGGGGTTTGGGCGTCAGAATGAAACCGGACATGTCGTCATTCAACAGTCCCTGTTCGGTGTTCTGCGGGTCAGCGGGACTCCCGCGCGGAATCCTGCGGATGGAGCGTTTCGTATTGGATGCTGCTGCGCGGCACAGCCATCATGTCTTCGACGGTGTCGCGCCAGCGGGCGTAATGAGCGGTCCGTTTGTGCGCGGCGGGAGCGTCATCGGTTTTGTAGACCTCGACGAGCACGAAGCGGGTTGAATCGTCGCGCTGCTGAACCAGATCAAAGCGTGCGATGCCCGGCTCCTGCAGGCTGTTGCGGGCGTTTTCCTTTGACGCCGCAATAAATGCGTCTTCGCAACCGGGTTTCACCTGAATAAAAACATGTACAGCCAGCATACGGGCCTCCTTTCACCTGCCCAAGCCTAACGAAGCCCGCCGTCGCCTGCAACGCACAAAACGATCCG
>CAZITJ010000116.1:2054-6113 GCA_964542135.1 uncultured Verrucomicrobiota bacterium | reverse complement strand
TACGGAACCCCGTCGATCCTGACCAATCCTAAAAACGCATCGCCTTCCGGCGTCAACTCAACCAACAGCTTTTCGCCGCACCCATTTTCAATCACCACCAACTTATCCATTTCTACTCCTGTTCTAAAAAAGAACACTTTATGAATTCCGCCCTGGTATCTTGTCGAGCATGAATGTGCGAAATAAGAACATTGCCGGACGACGCATCAAACAAATGCGCGAACAGATGGGCCTCTCTCAGGATCAACTTTCAGGCCGCCTCGCTCGCACAGGGATCGCGATTGACCGCGCAGGCATTTCAAAAATCGAAACGAGTATGCGGGGCATTTACGATTTTGAGCTCAAAGCGTTCTCTAAAATTCTAAAAGCTTCCTCCGATTGGTTGCTCGGAGGTAATAAGTGATCGATCCTGGGTCCGTCATTAGTTACCTCGCCATGTGCCAAGAGGAAGGTGTCAATCTTCAGCGCGGCATGAACTTTCGCCTAGGTGGAGGATACAGCGTCATTCTTATGAGTGTAAGAAAAGGTGCCCCATACGCCGACCGAATTGAGGGGAACGGCGCGGTATTAATTTACGAAGGGCACAATCTCTCCAAGGCTCAAAGCAACGATCCAGAAAAAATGGATCAGCCCATGCGAAATGCGGGCGGAACATTGACCCAGAACGGGAAATTTTATGACGCAGCTATGCGGTATAAAAATAAAGGCACACAACCTGAGTTCGTTCGTGTGTACGAAAAAATCCGCGATGGTATCTGGGTTTATAACGGACTATTTCATCTGATGGATGCATGGCAGGAAGAATCTAATGGCCGTCAGGTTTTCAAGTTTAGATTGGAAATAACAGATGATGATTTTGAGCACGTACAACGAAATCAACCAGACCTTGAACACACCCGCATAATTCCCTCATCGGTTAAACAGGAGGTGTGGGCTCGCGACGGAGGAAAATGCCGGAGGTGTGGTTCAGCCGAAAATTTACACTTCGACCACATTCTTCCTTTTTCAAAAGGCGGCACATCTCTACTCGCCGAAAACATCCAATTGCTTTGTGCAAAGCACAACCTTCAGAAGCACGATAAAATTCAATAATTGCGCTTCGCTTCTCGTGTGATCCAGTTATCTGACACAACAGAATGAGCACATTCAAACGGCGAACATAATGCCTCTTGGCATTCCGCGATATACCCCAGCTCTTCTTGTGTTGAAGTTCTGCCATATTTTGATTCAAGCAGATCATCAACGGCATTAAGATAATCGCCATAAGGCACGTCCTCCCAGTTCCCGCTTTGCGCTCTTTTGCGACTACCCATCTCAAAGCTGCCTTCGTATGTCCTCAATGATGCGACGATACCAACCGGCAAGGTCGCGCGCTTCGTCGGCATCCTTCACCTCAGCGACCTCACCCTCAACATATCCACCTTCGTAGTAATCGATGGAGTTTTCATACAACTCCGCCCGGCAGGTCAGCCCGTCCAGCACCTGCCCCCACTCCGCTTCATCCAGTTCTATCTTCTTCATGCCCGCATTTTCCCGGTCTCTCGCAATCACGTCCACAGACGATCCGTCAAGTTTTGCGGTCTATATATCGTAATACGATATATGAGCCGTTTTCAGAGATTGGAAAGTTCACACCGTTTTTCCAATGGTTGGAAACCTTGGTCGTTGATGTTCCAATCATTGGAAATTGGGGCGTACTTTGACGCCGCTGGCGTCATAAAATTCCGATGTTTGGAAACCGCGGTCGCGGCCCGTGGCTACAATTTACCTCCGCCTTCCCCGGGGCCCCTCCAGCGAATCCGTGAGCGGGTTGTAAATAGTTCTTCTTGTCGTGACTTTTTCGGAAGGTCATGCCAAATTGCCGGATGCATTTGCAACTAAACCTGAGCAATCAACTGATCAAGCAATGGAAACCGGAGTTGACCGCGGAGCCGCCGGAAACTCATTCGCTTCTGCAGTGGCGGATCGATAAGATTAAACTGGCGAACACAACGGCCAATTACATCTGTGTGAATGAGGCGACGCTGTTTTCGTTTCTGCTGCCCCGCCTGCCGGGAAAAAAGCAACTTCAGATTCAGCAATATTTTGTGAACCGATTGCTCATGCTGCTGGACGAGTTTTCCTTTCCCCCGGCCGCCTTTCAACTGTTTACCAGCCTCAACGTTTTCTACGGAAAAACAAAAGACAAAAGTTTGATCGGCTGCGTCACGGATATGCGTTTTCGCTATGACTTGTATTACTATGATGCGCTCCCCCTTCAGGAGGCGGAAAAACGGGTGAATGAATGTCCGACTCAGGGCCCGAACTACCGCTATCCCATCAAGGAGTTCCTGCAGCTGCGCGAACGGTTTAATGATCCGCTCGGAAGCCTGCTTACGTTTAAGATGCCGGCCGATCTGGTCTATGCCGCCCGCCAGAGCCTTCGCACGGCCAGGCCGCCAGCTCTCCACTGTTTGCGCGAGGATCCAAACGACGATAACGCGTTTACCGGCCGGGCAACCCTTGCGGATCTGATCGTCTTCCACAATATGGTGGTGGATCTTCTGGAACAGCCCATCTCCTTCGAAATTAAAAAGAAGTTGCTCCCTGTCGCCACCTACCTCGGCGACATCCTGTCGCAAGAGTAACCACACAGATCGACCATGTGATCGTGTCAAAATTCGGCCTTTTTGTGATTGAAACCAAAAACTACAAAGGCTGGTTTTTCGCCGTTGCCTCTGTGTGAGAAACCTCAATCTGTAAGTCCATTTAAAGCCCGGTTTTTGGTCAAGCGCCTGTTCTATCCGTAACGACTGTAACGAGTTTTTTGGTTGAATTTTATAAATATTGTCGTTACAAACAGCTTGTTTTCGAAAACAAAGAGGTGACAGTGCCGGGAAAACCATATCAGTCTAAACTGGCTCCTTATGAGCAGGAGCTGTTTGCCCTTCTGGATGAAGGGATGAGCTATCGCGCAGTTGCGGAGCGGCTGAACCGCGGGTATGGCTTGAATATTACACACAACGCGGTGTTTTCTTTTGTTAAAAACCGCCGCCCGGGCCGGGGCGGCGGACGCTTGTTTTTCGAGGGCTTTTCGCCGGATATCCGCCAGCAGCTTTTGAAGCGAATCGCTGCGGAGTGGACACATGATTCAACCGCGATTGAAGGCAATACGCTGACCCTAGGTGAAACCGTGAAGGTGCTGGAGCTTGGTCTGACGATCAGCGGCAAACCGCTGAAAGATCATCAGGAGGTCTACGGCCATGCCCGGGCAATTGATTTGATCTATCAGATGATTTCCAGTGCGCAGATCGGCAAAAATGATCTGTTCGATCTGCACCGGGCTGTGATGCAAACGGTGGCTATGGACGCGTTAAACCCGGTCGGGAACTGGAAGCGGGATTATAACGGAACAACCGGCGTGATTGACGGAAAGAGTGTTTACATGGAATACGCGGCCCCTTCGGCGGTGTCTCATTTAATGACCCGCTGGCTGGAGGACTTTAATAAGATTCCTTCCTGTGCCGGGCGGCCGGATCATGCGGTTTCTTCTTATGTTCGTGCCCATATGATCTTTGTGCGAATCCATCCGTTCTTCGATGGGAATGGTCGTATTGCCCGGCTCATTGCCAATCTGCCGGTGTTGCAGGGCGGGTTTCCTCCGATCGTTGTTCCGGCCGAACACCGCGCCGAGTACATCGGCCTGCTCTGGGAATATCAAAATGCGGTCGGTCCGATGACGCGCGGTGCTCAGCTGCTCCCTCCGCATCCCGCGATTCGGCGTATGGAACGTTTGTTACAGGACGAATGGAAAAAAACAGTTTCAATCGTAGAAGAGGCCCGTCAGCTCGAAATTAAACGCAAGAAAGTACAGGCCGATAAAAGATAAAAGCCGGTTATACCACTACAACGCACTGATTACTGCCGCCTATGACGGCGATAAAGGCTTCAGCGAGACAGCCTTCTTTTTTCGTTTCACTCAAATGCGAAGGCTGGAGCGGGTGACCTGAGCCCCGAACCTTCGGGGCGAAAGTGCCTATCGACGAAGTCGCATAGGACCCGCCGTCGCTGGAAGCTATG
>CAZITJ010000116.1:0-1954 GCA_964542135.1 uncultured Verrucomicrobiota bacterium | reverse complement strand
CGGAATCGACCCCTCACAACCAGCTTGGAAGACCGAAAAAGCCTGTGTTCAAACATTTCGTGATACGATCTGACATCACATGACAGCGAACAAAATACCAATTTCGTAGCAATCAGCTCTTTTGCGAGGTCAGCGCGTCTTGGATTTCCCGATAATTGATCAGTTGGGTATTCTGAATTTCACCGCCGGACTCACCGGAGTAGACGACGTAAGAATTTGTTAATTTGTCCGGCATCAGCTTTTGCAGAAGCTGCGACCCCTTGAGAAATTCTTTTGTAAATGTCGCGGAGGCTTTGATTTCCATGCTGTCAAAGACACGTCCGTTTTGCATGAGCACATCGATTTCATGCTGTTGCTGGTCCCGATAGAAAAAGAGGTTGTCATCCAGGTTATGGTTAGTCCGGTTTTTGAGCAGCTCCATCACAACCAGATTTTCAAACAATGGCCCCCGCATACGGTCGGCAAAAATCTGATCCGGATCGGTCAGGCCCAGAAGATAAGAGGCAAATCCAACATCATAGAAATAGAGCTTAGGTGACTTGATAAGCCGCTTACCGATGTTCCCAGCGAAGGGCTCCATTAAATAGACCAGATACGACGCTTCCAGCACAGAAACCCATGATTTAATCGTGTGACTGGACACACCTAAATTGTTGGCGAGATCCGACGCATTGAACAGCTGCCCGATTCGCCCGGCACACAGCCGAACAAAATTACGAAAAATCCGCAAATCCTTGACTTGAAGCATCTGCCGGACATCGCGCTGAACATAGGTTTCAAAATAATCGCGATAATATTCGGTCGGGTTCAGTTCGCGGTTCCAGACTTCCGGATAAAACCCGGCGAACAGAACGTCTTCCGGCCGGTTCGTTTTTTTGAACGACTCGGTCTCTGAAATCGAAAACGGCAGTAATCGGATCAACGCAGTTCTGCCTGCAAGTGACTGAGTGATTCCCTCCATCAACGAAAACTGATGACTGCCGGTCAGGATGAATTGGCCGGGCCGTTCATCTTCATCAACAATTCCCTGAATATACGAAAGCAGCTCTGGGACATTTTGTATCTCATCGAGAATAACGCCCGTTTGCCGAACCGGTTGCAGGAAGCCAACCGGATCGAGCTCTGCCCGCTCTCGGACATCCGGATTTTCCAGAGAAGCATAGGCTCGATCCGGAAACGCCATCCGGCATAGCGTTGTCTTTCCGGACTGCCGTGGCCCGGTGATTGTCACCACCCGATATTTTTCGGCGGATTGTTTTACCGCCTGCTCCAAACTACGCTTTATTTTCATGAGCAAACGCTATCTCTTACAAAACAGAATCTCAAGTTCAAATTTGTAAATACGAGGAGCGCAAAAAGCTGTGAGTTGATGAGTTCGTGAAGATGTTTTCAATCAGATATCACTACGCCGGTTTTTACGTCACCTGTTCATCGGCCGGTCTCTTTCAGCGTGGCGACGGAGATGTATTCCCGAACGGTTTTCGTGAAGGCTCCCTTGAATTCGTCCGCGGAAACGGTTCCGGATTCAACGGCGGCTTTTACCTTCTCGGGCGATGGGCTGCCGATGCGGTCAAGCAGCGGTTCAAGCTCGCCTTCAAGGGCCGGGAGTTCTGCGCGCAGCTTTTTAATATCCGGTTCGAGCAACGCATGGTAGCGATCACCCAGCCGTGTGCGGAGTTTTTCTTCGTCATACTCCACCTGCGGCACACTGCGATAGCTGACTTTCAGCCGGATTCCGTCGACTTCGGGATACCAGATGTTTCTCTCATCGCTGCGCAGGTGTGCCTTGAGCCTTTCCTGCAGCGCGTGCTTGCGCTCTTTCAGGGCCTGCTCCTCCTGCTGGAGCTGCGTATATTCCTTCAGGGTCTCTTCGATTTCCGCAGTCAGTTCAGTCATCGGCATTCTCCTCGTCGCAAAACATCTTCTCATAAAGCGCCTTGGATTTTTGATATGC
>CAZITJ010000115.1:0-6150 GCA_964542135.1 uncultured Verrucomicrobiota bacterium | reverse complement strand
AGAAAAACAACGGAAGGTGTCTGTAAATCATTTAAATCGGCACAAAGCGCAGAGCATCTTCCTTTCGTGAAAATTCGTGTGGATTCGTGGGTAAAAAAAAATGCTTCTGTTTTTCGGTTTGAGTGTGCTGGTTTTTTGCTTACGACGCGGTAAAGTGCGTGTGAATGAGCGGGCCGATGAACATTAAATTCTGGAAGATGCACGGTGCGCGCAACGATTTTGTTCTGGTGAACAATCGCCGTGCGCGGTTTCCGGCAGAGGATCGCGACTTCATCTCTCACCTTTCCGCCCGCCACTCGGGCATCGGCGCCGAAGGCGTGATTTTGATTGAAAAGTCCGAAACAGCGGATTTCCGGATGCGGTTTTTTAATCCGGACGGCGGCAGCGCGGAGATGTGCGGCAACGGCGCGCGCTGCGCGGCGCAATTGGCGTACGAGCTGGGGGCGGCGGAAAAAGCGATGACGATTGAGACCGGCGCCGGGCAGATTCGCGCGCAGATCATGCAGAAGGGGGTGCGCCTCTGGATGACGCCCCCGCACGGCTGGCTCCTCGACGGTGCACTGGATTTAGAGGGGCGGCATCTGACCTATGGGTTTGTGAACACCGGGGTTCCGCATGTGGTGATGCGTACCGGCGATGTGTGCGATGTGGATGTTGCCGGCGTTGGCGGGGCTGTTCGCCATCATCCGCTCTTCGCACCGGAGGGCGCCAATGTGAATTTTATGCAGGTTCTGCCCGACGGCGGGTTGTCGGTGCGCACGTATGAGCGCGGTGTGGAAGCCGAAACGCTCGCCTGCGGTACCGGCGTGACGGCCTGCGGATTGATCGCCGCCAAAAACGGCTGGGTGAATCTGCCCGTGGAGATCAAAACACGGAGCGGCGACAGACTGGTGGTCAACGGCAGGGTGACTGAAGATGGCGCCGGCGATGTGACATTGACCGGCCCCGTCGAGCATGTGTTTAAAGGGGAAATCGACTATGATTGAAGCGGGGTTCTGTTTAGGCTCGAATATCGGGGGTCGGCTTCGTCTGTTGAGTCAGGCCAAGACGCTGCTGCTGATGGATCCCCGGGTTCATTTTGTTGATCAGTCCGCTGTGCATGAAACCGAGCCGGTCGGGGTGAAAGAGGAATACCGCGCGATGAAATTTCTGAATGCGGTCCTGATTGTTGAAAGCCCTTATACCGCCGAGGAGTGGCTGCCGAAAATCAGGCGGGTGGAGGAAACGCTGCACCGGGTGCGGACGGACGACCGCAATGCGCCGCGGACAATCGATGTGGATCTGCTGTTTTGCGGCGATGAGATAGTTGATACAGATCTGCTGACCGTTCCGCACGCACGCTGGGCGGAGCGCCGTTTCGTGGTGGAGCCTTTGGCAGAGGTTCGGCCGGATCTTGTGCTGCCCGGCAGGAACGATACTGTTCGTTCTGTTCTGGCCGCCATGCCGGACAGCGATGATGTTCGCCTTTTTTCGGAAAGATGGTAGGGGAAGGCTTTAGGCTATGGGCCTTGGGCTTTAGACTTGAGGAAGTGGTATGAAACAAACAACAGTCAAAATCAAAGCATTGAAGGGGAAGCCGTTTGCGGCGTTGACGGCGCATGACGCGCTGAGCGCACAGTATGTGGATGAAGCCGGTATTCCGCTGATTCTGGTGGGCGACTCGCTGGCGATGACGGTGCTGGGCTATGGAACCACGCTGCCGGTGACGATGGACGAGATGGTGCACCACGCCGCCGCGGTTTCACGCGGAGTCAACGAGGCGCTGATTGTGGCCGACATGCCGTTTATGTCGTATCAGGGAACCACTGAGCACGCGCTGGAAAATGCCGGCCGCTTCATCAAAGAGGCCGGCGCCGACGCCGTTAAAATTGAGGGCGGGACGCTGCGGGTTGAGCTGGTCGAAAAAATGACAGCCAACGGGATTCCGGTGCTGGGGCATATCGGCTTGACACCGCAGAGCGTCAAGGAAACCGGCTTTACGATGCAGGGCAAGACCGATGAGGCCGCCCGCAAGCTGATGGACGATGCCATGGCGCTGGAGCAGGCGGGCGTGTTTGCGCTGGTGCTCGAATGCGTGCCAGCGGAACTGGCGGAGAAAATTACCTCTGCGCTGAGCGTTCCAACCATTGGAATCGGCGCGGGGCCGCACTGCGACGGCCAGATCCTGGTCTTTACCGATGTGCTCGGAATGGGACAGGGGCACGTTCCGAAATTTGTGAAAAAATTCGCTGACCTGAAGCCGCAGATCCAGCAGGCGCTTGTCGACTACAAAACCGAAGTCGAAAACAGCACATTTCCGGAAAAGTAGGGCGGGTATCCTGCCGGGTCGGGGATGGAGGCGAATTGTGACAAAATCATGGGCGACAAAATGATTGCCAACAGCCGGATGAAGAGTTTTTTATGATTTTGTTGTCAACTGTTTTGTAGAAATGAACCAGCAAAGGTGCTTTTTTCGCGAATGGAAATACTACGCACACCCGAAGAGATGCAACAGGTTGCTCTCGATCTGCGCCGCGAGGGGAAACCCATCGGCTTTGTGCCGACGATGGGATTTCTGCATGAAGGGCATCTCTCGTTGATGCGGATCGCCCGCGAGCGGGCCGACGTGCTGGTGGCCAGTATCTTTGTCAATCCGACCCAGTTCGGGCCGAATGAAGACCTCGATGCCTATCCGCGCGACTTTGAGCGCGACGAAAAACTGTGCCGCGGGGAGGGTGTTGATCTGCTGTTTTATCCGACTCCCGAAACGATGTATCCGGATGCCCACAGCGTGTGGGTGGATGAAGAATCGCTCTCCGGCGTACTGTGCGGCGCGGCACGTCCCGGGCATTTCCGCGGGGTTTGCACGGTGGTGGCCAAGCTGCTGAATCTTGTGCAGCCGGATTTCATGGTGCTGGGCGAAAAGGATGCCCAGCAGCTTCGTGTGCTGCGCCGGATGGTGCGCGACCTGAATTTCCCGGTCGGGATTGTACCGGGGCCGATCGTGCGTGAAGACGACGGTCTGGCCATGAGCTCGCGCAACAAACATCTTTCGGCGCAGGAGAGGCGGGAAGCGGTCTGCCTTTTCCAGGCATTGGAAAAAGCGAAGGCGCTGTTCGCCGCCGGCGAGCGCGATGCGCAGGCCATCCGGGCCGCTATGCGGGAAATCGTTAAAAAAACATCCGGAGAGATTGATTATATTGAACTGGTTGACGATGAGACACTGCAGCCCGTCCGCACGCTTACAACGCCCGTTTTGGCCGCTCTGGCTGTCCGTTATTCCGGCGCCCGGCTGATTGACAATGCCGTCCTGGCCGGGGCGGCGGATCGGGGGTGAAAAATAAAGCGGTGTTTTTGTAAAATTTTTCTTTTATCGCTCCGGCGGCCCAGTACATTGGGAGTCTTTCACGGGGCGCGATGGCCGAGTGGTCAGGCACGGGTCTGCAAAACCTGTTACAGCGGTTCGATTCCGCTTCGCGCCTCCATTTTCAGATCAAGGAAGGGTTTTTATGGAAACACCGGTTGACATTTACTACACAAAAACACACGAATGGATTCGTCTGGACAACGGAACGGCGACGGTCGGAATCAGTGATTTTGCTCAGGAGCAGCTCTCGGATGTGACCTTTGTTGAACTGCCTGAACCCGACACGGATGTGGCGGCCGGCGATGAAGTGGCGGTGGTTGAATCGGTCAAGGCTGCGTCGGATATTTATGCTCCGGTGGCCGGGACGATTGTGGAAGTCAACAGCGAACTTGAAGATGCCCCGGAAGCCGTCAACGACAGCCCCTATGAAAACGGCTGGCTCTTCAAAATCAGGCCGCGCAGGGAAGAGGACGTCGACAACCTGATGAGCGCGGAAGAATATATTGATCTTTGTGATCAAGAATAGGCGGGGGGAGATGCCGGCCGGATCTGGGCCGGCGGATTGCTTTTCTGTCTTTGTTTTGTAAAAAGATCTTGTTCTGTAAGAGATTCATCCGCCGGTTTCAACCCGCCATTCGGCGGGTTTTTTGTTGTTGAGATCGTGTGATGACGGAGTTGCCTTGCATTTTCTGCATGGGGGCGTAAAATACGGGTGAAATCTGAGTAATTTAAAGAAACGGAGGCAGATTATGGGAAGTCGCGGAATTTCAATTGTCGGTATGGATGTTAATGAACTGCTGACACTGCTCAACAAAGCGTTGTCCGACGAATGGCTGGCGCACTATCAGTACTGGGTCGGAGCCAAGGTGGTTGCCGGGCCGATGAAAGATGCGGTGATTGCCGAACTCCAGCAGCATGCCACCGAGGAAATGCAGCATGCCGAGCTGGTGGCCGACCGCATTGATCAGCTGGGCGGCACGCCGGTACTGACACCGGCCGACTGGTTTAAACTCACCAACTGTGAATACGAGCCGCCGGAAGACGATTTTGTGCAGGCCGTTCTCGAGCAGAATATTCGCGGAGAGCAGTGCGCTATCAGCGTCTACGACGACCTGATGAAAAAAACGCGCGACACCGATCAGATCACGTACAACATTGCCCTGCAGATCATCGAGCAGGAAATCGAGCACGAACAGGATCTGCAGGATCTGCTCGAAGACCTCAACCTCATGGTCAGCCGTTACGGACTGAAAAAAACAGAGTGATGATTCATCCGGCGCGCATCCATGCCTTAAACGACAAACCCGTCCGGGAAACCGGCGGGTTTGTTTTGTATTGGATGCAGCAGAGCCAGCGTGCTGAATGGAACCATGCACTCGAATACGCCGTGGAGCGCGCCAACGAACAGGGGCTGCCCGTTGCCGTTGTGTTCGGTCTCATGGACGACTATCCGGAGGCTAACGAACGTCATTACGCCTTTATGCTTCAGGGGCTGGAGGCGGTTTTCCAAACGCTGGAAAAACGCGGCATCGCCGCATTCGCCGGGCGCGGGCATCCGGCCGATATCGCGCTCGAAGCGGGGCGGGGCGCCGCGCTGATTGTTTGTGATATGGGGTATCTGCGCCATCAGGCCGAGTGGCGCGCGCGCGTGGCCGATGAAGCGGACTGCGAAGTGGTCGAAGTCGAAAGCGACGTCGTTGTACCCGTCGAAACTGCATCGGATCATGCTGAATACATGGCGCGTACACTGCGCCCGAAACTGCATAAGCACCTCGACGAATTCCTGAAGCCGGTTAAAGAAATCGGCCCGCGAATCTGCACGAATGTACACGAACATTCTAAGGGGGTCGGTAAAATCTGTAAGGCGGCATTGCCGCTTCCAGACATTGGAAAACTCAACCTCGACCGGAGTGTCGGCGCGGTGGAGACGTTTACGGGCGGAACGGCGGAAGCGAAGCGGCGTTTGAAACAGTTTATTAAAAAAAGCTTGCCGGTGTATGACGACCACAGCAACCAGCCGCAGACCGGTGATGTATCCGGGCTCAGTCCGTATCTTCATTTCGGACAGATCTCACCGCTTTATATCGCAACGGAAATCCTGAACAGCAAGGCCGCCAACGCGGCGAAAGACGCCTACCTTGAGCAGCTGGTTGTCCGCCGTGAGCTGGCGATGAATTTTGTATGGTTCACCCCGGATTACGACCGCCTTTCCTGTCTGCCCGGCTGGGCGCAGAAGACGCTCCGCGATCACGCGGGCGATGAGCGTGAGTTTGTTTATTCCCGGGCTGAACTGGAGCAGTCTGAAACGCACGACCGGTACTGGAATGCGGCTATGACCGAGATGCGCCTGAGCGGGTTCATGCACAACTACATGCGCATGTACTGGGGAAAAAAGATTCTGGAGTGGAGTCCCGGCCCGGAAGAGGCCTTTGAAACCGCGCTGGCGATGAACAATAAATATTTCATCGACGGCCGCGACCCCAATTCCTATGCGGGGGTGGCCTGGATCTTCGGCAAACACGATCAGGCATGGAAAGAGCGTCCGATCTTCGGAAAAACCCGCTATATGAACGCCGCCGGCCTCAAGCGCAAATGCGACATCGAGGCCTATGTGGAAAAGGTGCGCCGGCGGGCCGCTTCGTAATTGACCGGGCGTGTATTGTTTATTTTCCGCCCTCACGGGGCAGGGTGCATGCCACGCACGCGGTTTGTTTAGATTTTTTCCTCAGTACGGCGGGGCGGGTTTTTGTGCTGATCCGGGATGCGCGTTGCGCGATACGAGATCAATGGCCGCGGCTGGTATG
>CAZITJ010000114.1:0-6152 GCA_964542135.1 uncultured Verrucomicrobiota bacterium | reverse complement strand
CCCGCACCCTGCCTTCCGAACAGGGCTTGCGCGAAGAGGCGCAGAAAGCCTTCGCCGCGTGGAAAAAAGACAGCGGCCGAATTCCCTACTGATTCTCAAAATACGCCTTTACCGGCTTCGAGTGCAGCACCCAGACCACGTAGAGGTTCAGTAACGTAACCAGCGCCGAGAGAATCGCCATCGGCGCCAGCCCCTCTACGCTGAAGGCCAGCAGCGTGACAACCACGGTGCCGATCAGCGTAAACAAAAGAAAAAGAAGCGTCATCACCCGCGCCGTTTTCCACGCAACCACCGAACGGTCATCAAATCCTTTGACCACTCCCAGCGACAGAATGAAAATGCAGACCTGCTGCATAATGGAAAAATCGGACTGCCCGGCCAGCAGTGCCGGAACCAGATAATAAAACCGCACCACAATGCCCAGCAGGAGCATTCCAAACACAATCTTAAGCTGGCGCGGCATCGTGTTGCTCACGAGATCACCTCACAGATAAGCGGGCGCGGCTCGAATGCATCGCCCAGCTCAAACGCGTTTCCCGCGTCGCTCCCCCCGAAGCTTCGTGGGCGGCCGGCAAGGATTGGAAAACTTTCCTCAAACCGTTTCCGATCATTGGAAAAAACGATCGCAAGCGGCTCGCCCTTCTTCACCTCTTCGCCCGGTTTTTTCATCTGCGCGATGCCGACAGCGGGATCAACGGCATCATCGGTTTTCTGCCGTCCGGCACCGAGCACGAGACAGGCCTTGCCAATGGCTTCCGCATCGACGGCGGTGACGATTCCGTCGGCGGGCGCAGGAACCGGCTCATGGATTTCGGCTTCGGCGAAGGTCCAGTCGGTTGACCCGCCCTGCGCGGCGACCATCGCTTCAAATTTTTTCAGCGCTTCCCCGTTTTCCAGACATTGGAAACATTTTTCCTTCGCTTTTCCAAGGGTTGGAAAAACACCGGACAACTCAAGCATGTGGGTGGTCAGCTCGACGGTCAGCTCGCGCAGGTCATCGGGCCCGCCGCCATTCAGAACCTCCAGACTCTCCTGCACTTCGAGCGCGTTGCCCGCCGCGCGGCCGAGCGGCGCGTTCATATCGGTGATGAGCGCACGAACCTTTTTGTTCATCTGCTCACCGACGGCGACCATACTTTGTGCCAACTGACGGGCATCCTCAATGCTTTTCATGAAGGCGCCCCTGCCCCATTTGACGTCGAGCACAAGCGTGTCGATTCCTTCGGCGAGCTTTTTGCTCATGATGCTGGCGGTGATGAGCGGGATGGAGGGAACCGTGCCGGTGACATCACGCAGGGCGTAGAGTTTTTTATCCGCAGGCGCGAGCTGCGCGGTCTGGCCGGTGATGGAGCAGCCGGTTTTTTCCAAACATTGGAAAAATTCTTTTTCGGAAAGGTCGGTGCGATAGCCGGGAATGGCTTCCAGCTTGTCGAGCGTGCCGCCGGTGATGCCGAGCCCGCGCCCGGAGATCATCGGGACGGTCAGCCCGCAGGCGGCGGCGAGCGGCGCAAGAATCAGCGAGACCTTGTCGCCGATGCCGCCGGTGGAGTGTTTGTCCGCTTTAACGCCGGGCAGACGGGCCGGATCCATGACGTCGCCGGAATTCATCATCTGCAGCGTGAGCGCGGCGGTTTCGCGCGGCGTCATTCCCTTGAAATAGACCGCCATGGCGAAAGCGGCCATTTGGTAGTCGGGGATCGAGCCGTCGGTGAAGCCCCCAATCAAAAAACGGATTTCTTCATCGGAAAGATCCGCGCCGTCGCGTTTTTTCTCAATAATCCACTGCGGAAGCATGAACCGAGTGTACGGCGGCATGATTTGTTTGGCAAGACGCAGCGACTTCGTTATCCTGCCCGCCAAATTGAAATCGGAGTTGTTTTATGAAATGTTATCTCGCCGCCGACCTCGGCGCCTCCAGCGGGCGCGTGATTGCAGGACTGCTGAAAGACGGAAATCTCGAGCTGCAGGAGCTGCACCGCTTCTGGAACGGCGCCGTCGAAAAAGAGGATGGTCTGCACTGGGACATTGAAACCCTGTTTGCGGAAATTAAAACCGGCCTCAAAAAGGGCTTCGCGGAGTACGGCGATGCCGTAACCGCCATCGGTGTGGACACCTGGGGAGTGGACTACGGTCTGCTGGATGCCGACGGCCAACTGCTCAATCCCCCCTTCCACTACCGCGACAACCGCACCGACGGCATGATGCCGCGTGTGTTTGAAACCGTTGCAAAAGAGGAGATTTACAACCGAACCGGCCTGCAGTTCATGGTTTTCAATACTCTATACCAGCTGGCCGCAGAAAAACGGGCCAAACGACCGGAACTGCAGAAGGCCGAACAACTGTTGTTTATGCCCGACCTGTTCAATTATTTCCTGACCGGCCGCGCGGTCAATGAATACACCGAGGCGTCCACCAGTCAGCTGCTCGATGCCAACGCCCGCTCGTGGGACGTCGATCTGATCCGCAAACTGGGTCTGCCGAAAAAAATCTTCGGCGAGATCGTCGCTCCCGGCACCGTTCTCGGGCCGCTGAAAGCGGAGCTGGCCGACGAACTGGGCGGACAGGCCCCGGTGGTGGCGGTGGGCTCACACGATACCGCCTCGGCGGTGGCCGCCGCGCCGCTCACCTCTCCGGATGCGGCCTATCTCAGTTCCGGCACCTGGTCGCTGATGGGCCTGGAGGAGCCGCAGCCGATCATCAACGAACAGAGCGCTGCAGAAGAAATCACCAACGAAGGCGGCGTCTGCAAAACAATTCGCTTCCTCAAAAATATCTGCGGCATGTGGCTTCTGCAGGAGTGCAAGCGCAACTGGGAAGAGGCCGGCGAAGAACTCACCTGGAGAGACATTGATGCCGAGGTGGAAAAGGCGGAGCCTTTCTTTGCCTTCATCAACCCCGACTCGGCTGAATTCGCCCAGCCGTGCAATATGCCCGTACACATCCAGATTGCCTGCGAACGGACCGGACAGCGCATCCCGGAAGGCATCGGACAGATCAGTCGCGTCATTTTTGAAAGTCTGGCCCTGCGCTACCGCCAGGTTTTCCAAGCCCTGGAAAAACTGCACGGAAAACGCCTGGAGCAGCTGCACATCGTCGGCGGCGGATGCAATAACCGGCTGCTCAACCAAATGACGGCCGACGCCATCAACCGTCCGGTGGTCAGCGGTCCGGTCGAAGCCACCGCCATCGGTAATCTTCTCCTGCAGATGATGGCCGCAGGCGATCTCTCCGACCTGCCGGCCGGCCGGGCACTGGTCCGCCGTTCGTTCGACAGCCGAACCTATCCCCCGGGGCAGCCGGACCGATGGGAAACCGCGGCAGCCCGTTTTGCAAAGGTGCAGTAAACCGGCACAATCACGACCGCTTTCCGGTTTACTTTACCGGCGGCCTCTTTACGGTGACACGATGCATCTCTTCAACAGCCTGATCCCCATCTTTCTGATTATTGCGCTCGGCAAGGCCATCAGCCGGGCACCGTTTTTCTCCGCGGATTTCGGCCGCAACCTGAACCGGCTGACCTACTGGATTGCACTGCCGGCCCTGCTGCTCAACAAAATCACCAACGCGACGTTCAACGCCGAAGAGGTCTGGCGCATCTCTCTTCTGCTCATCCTCGCCACACTCAGTGCCCTGGGCATCAGCTATTTTGCCGCGCGGCTGCTGAAGATTGAACGCCGGGCGCTGGGCGCCTTCGTGCAGGGAGCCACCCGCGCCAACAACGCGTTTGTCGGCCTGCCGGTGATTCTCTATTCCATGAGCGAAAGCGGCCCCGCCGTTGAGGCGCTGGCCACAGTCGCACTGGCGCCGGCCATCGTGTTCTACAACATTCTTTCGGTATCGGTGCTGCTGGCGCACGGCGATCGCGGGTCCCGCCCGCCGGCCGCTTCCGCGAGACTCTTCCTGAAACAGCTGCTGATCAATCCGCTGCTGGTTTCCTGCGCACTGGGACTGCTGTTCAACGCGCTCAACCTGGACTTTCCAACAGCCCTCCAGCGCTCATTGGACGCCCTCGGCGGCGCGGCGCTCGCACTGGCGCTGCTCAGTATCGGAGCCTCACTTTCGTTTCAGGGCCTCGGCAATGAATGGGTCCGCTCGACCACCGCGGCCTCCATCAATGTATTTGTTCAGCCGCTGATCGGCTTCGGACTCGCCGTCCTGTGGAATCTGCCGGTTATTGACCGGCAGATTCTGCTGATTTATCTCGCCTGTCCGGCCGCCGTCGCCAGCTATGTACTGGCCGATATCTTCGGCAGTGACCGCGATCTGGCCGCCCACATCATCGTCGTCAGCACCCTGCTCTCGGCGCTGTCACTCAGTCTGGTTCTGGCTCTCGGAGGAGGATAGGTTCATGGTGCCCCGGCGACGTTTCGGACAAACAGAATTGAACATGCCCGTCCTCACCTGCGGCGGCATGCGCTTCCAGCAAAGCTGGCAGGACGACAACGACGCCCGCCAATCCATAACGGACGAAAACCAGAACAATCTGGAGTCCACCATCCGCTACGCGCTGGATCTGGGCATCAATCACATCGAAACCGCCCGCGGATACGGAACCTCCGAGTATCAGCTCGGAAAAATCCTGCCCGCTCTGCCGCGCGATGAACTGATTATTCAGACCAAGGTCGGTCCCAAAGAAACCGCCGCCGAATTCCGCGAAACCTGCGAGCACTCCCTCGCCCTGCTGGGACTGGAATACGCCGACATCCTGTCCATTCACGGCATCAACAACGACGAAACACTCGAACAGGCGCTCCGCTGCCTGCCCGCGCTCCGTCAGCTTAAAAAAGAAGGCCGCATCCGGCATATCGGCTTTTCCACCCACGGCCCGCCCGACCTCGTGGTCAAAGCCGTCCGCACCGGCGAATTCGACAGCGTCAACCTCCACTGGTATTTTGTTTATCATCCCGTCAACCGCGCGCCGGTCGATGCGGCCATTGCGCAGGACATGGGCGTGTTCATTATCAGCCCCGTCGATAAGGGCGGCCGGCTCTACCAACCGCCTCCCAAACTCATCGACTGCTGCCGGCCGCTCACGCCCATGGCCTTCAACGATCTCTACTGCCTGCGCGACACCGGCGTCCACACCCTCTCCATCGGCGCCGCCCGCCCCTCCGACTTTGTCGAACACGTCGCCGCGGTTCAGGACCTGCACGAAAAAATTCCACTGGTTGGAACCATTGAACAGCGCCTGTTCCGAACCCTGGAAAAAGAACTCGGCACCGCGTGGACGCACCACTGGCACGAGGGGCTGCCGCACTTCGAAACAGTTCCGGGGCACATCAACATTGCCGAAATTCTGCGTCTGTGGACTTTCGCCAAAGGTCTCGACATGATCGAATTCGCAAAAATGCGCTACAACCTCATCGGAAATGCGGGCCACTGGTTTCCCGGAAACAAAGCCGCCGACTTCAAAGACGAGGATCTCGCGCCCGTCCTTGAAAAAAGCCCCTTCGCCAAAGAAATCCCCGGCATTCTGCGCGACGCTCACGCCCTGCTCAACGCCGAAGAGCAGAAACGCCTCAGCGAATCCTCCTCGTAGTTCGCCCGGCGGGACCGCCGAGGTTTTTAAAAATTTCCAGCCCATCCGGATTCATAGTCTGTTATAGTGACCCCATGGACAAACTCAGTGCCAGTCTGGAGGATTATCTTGAATCGATCTATGTGGTGGCGGCCGAAAAAGGCGCCGCGCGCCCCAAAGATCTGGCTGAACGGCTCAACGTTAAACCGGCCTCTGTCACCGGCGCGCTGCGGCATCTCGCCGGCAGAAAACTCATCAACTACACCCCCGTATGATGTGATCACCCTCACCCCGGCGGGAAAACGAATCGCCCGGAAAATTGCCTAAAAACACCGTGCCCTCCTCGACTTCTTCACCGGCGTGCTCGATATTCCCGCCGAAGACGCCGAAGACTTCGTCTGCAAAATGGAACACGCCATCCCCGACCATGTCCTGGAACGCTTTGTCGCCTTCGCCGAATTTGTCGCCCGCTGCCCCAACCGCGGAGCCACCTGGGAAAAGGATGCCAGAGGCTATTTCTGCGACGCACACGGCAGCGGACAAACCCTGTGTGATTCGTGCCGGCTGAAATCCTGATCTTGTAACAGTTTAGCTGTTTTTAGCGCTAGCGGCAGGTGGAAACAGAGCGTCTTGG
>CAZITJ010000113.1:0-6550 GCA_964542135.1 uncultured Verrucomicrobiota bacterium | reverse complement strand
GCACGCGGAGGGGGTTTCTTTCACAGCAAAGCCTCTTCGGTGCTGCCGGCCCGAAACAGGTTTTCCGTACGCAGTGTGCAGACGGGCTGTGTTCTGCGCACGCGGAACGTCAGGCCCTCGGGTGCGCATGCTTCTTTTTCTTTTGCCTTGTTTTGTCGATGGAAATTCCCATCATGGGCGGCTGATTTCCAACCGCTATGAAAGGATTCAGTCATGAAAGAAGTCAAAAAAGTTGCGATTCTCACCGCCGGCGGACTGGCCCCCTGCCTGTCGTCCGCCATCGGCCGCCTGATTGAACGCTATACCGAAACCGCACCGCAGGTTGAACTGATCTGCTATCTCGGGGGCTACAAGGGACTCCTGCTCGGCGATTCCATTGAGGTCACCGAAGACATTCGCAAAAACGCGCCGGTTCTTTATCGACACGGCGGCAGCCCCATCGGCAACAGCCGCGTTAAACTCACGAACGTCAAGGATTGCGAAAAGCGCGGTCTCGTTAAAGAAGGTGAAAACCCGCTCGAAGTGGCTGCCGCCCGGCTGGTCAAAGACGGCGTGGACGTGCTGCACACCATCGGCGGCGACGATACCAACACCACCGCGGCCGACCTCGCCGCCCATCTCGCCGAAAACAACTATGAACTCACCGTCGTCGGCCTGCCGAAAACGATTGATAATGACGTTTTTCCCATCAAACAGTCCCTCGGCGCATGGACGGCCGCGCAAAAAAGCGCCAAGTTTTTTTCTTATGTCGTGTCGGAGCACAACGCCAACCCGCGGATGCTCATCGTTCACGAGGTCATGGGCCGCAACTGCGGATGGCTTACCGCGTACGCGGCCAAAGTGTATCATGAGCACCTGGAGGAGCTCGACTTTCTCCCGCAGGTCGGTCTGAGTAAAATCCGGAAAGACATTCACGCGGTTTTTATTCCCGAGATGGCCATCAATATCAAAGCCGAAGCGGCCCGTCTCAAGAAGGTGATGGACGACATCGATAACGTGAACATCTTCATTTCCGAGGGGGCGGGGGTTGAGGAAATCGTCGCCGAAATGGAGGCGGTCGGGCAGGAGGTGCCGCGTGATGCCTTTGGGCATGTCAAACTCGACGCCGTCAATCCCGGCCTGTGGTTCAGCAAGCAGTTTGCCAAAGAGCTCGGCGCCGAAAAGGTGCTCGTTCAGAAATCCGGTTACTACAGCCGCGCGGCTTCGTCCAACGAAGCCGATCTCGAACTGATCAAAAAATGCGCCGACAAAGCCGTCGAATGCGCCCTTGAAGGGATCGGCGGCGTCATTGGCGAAGATGAAGACAAAGACGGTGAACTGCGAGCCATTGAGTTTCCGCGCATTGCCGGCGGCAAACCGTTCGATATTGATGAGCCGTGGTTCGGCGAACTGCTCGCCGATATCGGCCAGACGAAAGGCGGGAAGGTGGCTGTCAGCCACTGACCGGAGTCTTCGTAAAAATGAACAGGAATACGGGTTGATCTTTACTCCATATGAATCAGCACCTCAGGTGCTTCATCCGTTCCCGTTCATTTTTATGAATCAATCCGGTCGGGACTGTCCGGAAGCCGCTGCTGCGGACAGAGCCTTCTCATCGACCGTATCGGCGTTTTCGGTTTTGGGCGGCTTGAGCATCAGCGGCACCGTGATGATGGACATCATCAGATAAATGAAGGCGATCAGCAGGCTGACGGCGGGAAAGAACCAGCGGCCGAAGGTGATTTCAAAGAAGCGGTTGATGGCATCGAGCCAGTTCAGTTTTTTGAGCTGGGCGAAATCGGACAGAATGGTGGCGCGGCCCGGTTCCCCCGGCATGTAGGCGATGAGCAGTTCATCGCCGATGCGATGTCCGCCGCGCGGGCTCTTGCGTGCGCCGACATCCGCCACGGCGGCGGTCGGTCCGAATTCGCCGTTATAGGTGAATACAGCCCGGAACACGTAATGAAAGTCCGTTGCGTACAGCACGAAGTCTTCACTCTCGTGCTCGACCGGCTCGCCGTTGAGCGTTCGGGAGGCGCTTGTTTTGACTTCGGTTTTCAGCACGTCGGCCTCTTCGCTGCCGCCGATATAGGTGAACCGGATCCGGGTGAGCAACCGATCGCTCTCAGAAGCCCGAAGAGTCTGCTTCCCATCGCTGACGGATGCAACGCGGCCGTTTTCGGTGAGTTCGATATCATTGATCAGCACCGGAATATCCTGCAGCAGATGCGCCCGTTCGGTGCGAATGACCTCGACAATCCGGTCCCCGGTCTGTTTGTCGTTTTCGCGCAGCAGAAAGCGCTTGATGGCGTCCGCTTTGACCCCGTTGACGGTATTGATTGCCGCCAGCTGATTCTCAGAGAAGCGGCCTTGATCAGCAACTCCGTCCCGGGTGACCTTTGCGGAGAAGACCGTTCCGTCTGCCTGGGTAAAGCTCAGGTCCTGTTCGATATCGACAATCAGATCGCAGCGATTCTGATAACAGCGGACCAGCGCGCTGACGGAACCGTCAGCGGTTTCCCCCTGAATCGTGGTCATAAGGTCTTCTCCGCCGGTGACCCATGCAAGCAGCAGGAAAAGGCCGGTCAACACGGGAAAAATAATAGAGTTGAGTTTCTTTATATTCATAACGGATTCCTCAGGAGGCGGGTTTGCTGTCCGGGGCCGCGTCGGCGGGGGGGGGGTCTTCAACACCGATCCGGCCGTAGGCAATCAGGGTCCCGTTTTTCACCATACGCTGGAAGTTGAGAATAATGAACAGGCCGACAACGGTCAGGATCATCATGTAAATATAAACGCTGAAGTAGTCATATTCACCGGGTGCACAGAAAGCGGCCGAGTAGAATTTCACCCACAGGCCGGCACCCAGCAGCGTGATCCAGCGGGTGAAGCTTCGCACATAGCTGATGCCGGCTGCGGCGGTGCCCATCTCATGACGCGGGATATAGTCATACATTAACGGTTGGGCCACCACGCCGGAAATCATGCCCAGCGCGGCAATCACCTGTCCGAACGCAATGATCTGCCAGAGTTCCGGGTGACGGTCCGGCAGGAAGAACTGTACAAACACATAGTATACAAGCGTCGCGATCAGGGAGCCCACGATGCCGAAAATGTACAGTTTGATGCGGCTGAATTTATCCGCGAGCACCCCGACGATCATGGATACGACCATCGTCAGCAGCGCGCCGATAAAGATGTTCGTGCCGACCTGCTGAGTGGTGTAGTCCCACTGCTCAACATACAGCAGGGTCATGACCGCACCGACCTGTGTGCGCATAAACGACTGTGCAAAAACCAGCAGATAAACCGCCCAGAGCTCACGCTGACAGAAGACCTCTTTGAAAAAGTTGATCGGAGTGATTTTTTCACCGATTTTTGAGTCTTTGACCGGCAGCTCTTTAAACATCAGCCCAACCAACAGCAGACTGGCTGCCAGGAACACGGCACACAGCCAGTAGGCTCCGTGTTCCCCGGACAGGAAGGTTTTTCCGATATACTGCACTTCATGAAAGCGTCCGAAGACGATGACAAAGGTGAAAATCAGCACGAGCTGCACAATGATGTTGAAGACGGCCCCGCCGCGCCCGCGCTGATGGGGCGGCACGATTTCCTGCTGAAGCGGCTCGACGGTCGAACTGATATCCTGACAGGCCATCCAGATTACGATGAGGGGAATGAGAACCCACAGGTTGGGAGCGAGGGGTACAAAAAAGGCGGCCAGAATCAACGGAATCCAGCCGCTGATCAGAAAGGGTTTGCGTCGCCCAAAGCGCGTCCAGATGCGATCACTGATGTACAGGCAAACCGCCCCCACCAGAATGTTGAACAGGACGTTGATACTCAGAATGCCGTTAATCAGCGCCGGGTCATCCATGAATTTTTTCAGCGTGAGCGTCAGGATAGCCCCGGAGCACATCTCGACATACATGCCGCTGAACCAGGGGGAAACCGCCATAAAAACCCATCGCCAGGGCACATTTTTCTGCTGGGTTAAGATCATGGAGTCCAAACCTTTCACTTATCATTTTAAAGCGCCGCGCGTGACGCCAAAGACAGGTAGCAGGTCCATTCAGTCAGGTACAGAGAAAAATGGGCATGGTTTGCACAAAAGCGTCAAAGCGGCGTTATATATTGCCGAGGTGGATCTGCCGCAAGCCGTTCTGTTCGGCGATTCGCCGGGCGTTCAGCAGCGTGTCGCGCGGGGTGGGCGGCGCGTCCTGCCACGTCGGTGTGGGTCGATAGGCACTGAAATGCCAGGGAACCTCCGCACCGAGATTCGCCACCGCCCATCGGGTCATGGCATTGATTTCTTCCACCGAATCATTCTGTCCCGGAATCAGCAGGGTCGTGACTTCGAGATGCACATCGGTTTCATTGCAGAGATATACCAGCGTATCGAGAACCGGCTGAAGAGTCGCTCCGCACAGTTCCCTGTAAAAGCGATCTGTAAACGCCTTTAAATCCACGTTGGCGGCATCGATATGCGCAGTGAAATCCCTGCGGGCTTCCGGTTCAATCCACCCGTTGGTGACCGCAACGGTTTTGAGCCCGCGTGCCCGGCAGATGTCCGCCGTATCCATGGCAAACTCAACAAACACGGTCGGTTCATTATACGTAAAGGCCACACTTTCGCAGCCATGCTCAACGGCCGCGGCAGCAAGTTCCTCCGGTGCCACCGGTGTGCCCGTCACTTGTTTTGCGCGGGCAAGATGACTGTTCTGACAAAAACGACACAGCAGATTACAGCCGACCGTGCCGAACGACAGCACCTGCGACCCCGGCAGAAAATGGTGCAGCGGTTTTTTTTCGATCGGATCGACCGCCAGTCCGCAGATTCGTCCGTAGGCCGCGGCAATCAACACATCGCCCTGTCGTTGACGCACCAGACAGGCCCCCCGCTGCCCGTCCTCCATCCGGCAGTGACGCGGACAGAGATCACACACAATCCGTCCGTCCGCTTCCCGATGCCAGTATTTTGCAGTTTTCATATGCTGATTGTAATCCGATTTATCCTGTTGTTCCCTCAAAAAACTGATTAAATCACGGCATGGAAAACGTTGTGAGAAAACCGGCCGTGGCAGGGATGTTTTATCCGGCGCAGGCCGCCGCTCTCGGCCGCCAGATTCAGGGGTTTTTGGCAGAAGCAGAGCCGGGGCCGCACCCCAAAGCCATGATTGCTCCGCATGCCGGCACAGTCTATTCCGGCCCCGTCGCAGCCTCTGTTTACAAACGGGTTGATCCCCGGAAGGTTTCCCGTGTGGTCCTCATCGGCCCGTCGCACCGCGTCCCGTTTCGCGGACTGGCCGCATCCTCGGCAGGTGCGTGGCGTTCGCCGATCGGGGATGTTCTGCTCGAGCCGCCGGCGGACATTCCCGTCAATAATGCCGCCCATGAACAGGAACACAGCCTCGAGGTTCAGCTTCCTTTTCTTCAGGTTGTGCTGAACGAATTCACCCTCGTTCCGCTCGTCGCCGGAAGCGCACCGGCCGAAGAGATCGCTCAAACACTGCGCGATCTCTGGGGCGGACCCGAAACCCTGGTTGTCATCAGCTCCGACCTCAGCCACTACGAAAACTATCAAACCGCCCGCACCATGGACTCTGCGGCCTCCGACGCCATCCTCGCACTCGACGAGCGCGGCCTCGAAGCCGACAATGCCTGCGGGCTGGGTCCCGTCCGCGGGCTGCTGCGGATTGCCAAAGAAAAAGGCCTGCGCCCCGAATTGGTCGATCTTCGCAGCTCCGGCGACACCGCCGGGCCCCGCGATCAGGTCGTCGGTTACGGCGCCTTTGCATTCTACGAATGAAACTCCAACACCAGAACCTGCTGCTGCAGATTGCCCGCGATGCGATTTTCCAAGCGTTGGAAAAATCGGATCAAAACCGTGCACACAGCGGAAACCCGCACGCATCAGGTCTTTCAAAATGTCCAGCCCCCGGAACCGGCCCGGGCCGGGTGCCCCCGTCCGTCGATCTTCCGGACGAACTCCAGGAAAAACGCGCGACCTTTGTAACGCTGGAGATCCACGGCCGGCTGCGCGGATGCATCGGCAGGCTCGAAGCCTGCCGTCCGCTGGCCGAAGATGTCGCCGCCAACGCTGTTTCCGCCGCCTTCGACGATCCGCGCTTTCCGCCGCTCTCGAAAGAGGAATTTGAAAAACTCGATCTCCACATCTCCATCCTCTCGCCGCCGGAGGAGATGCAGTTTGAGTCTGAAGCGGATGCACTGGCTCAGATCCGCCCCGGCATCGACGGCCTCATTCTGCAGGAAGGCGGCCGGCGCGGAACCTTTCTGCCGAGCGTTTGGGAACAGCTTCCCGACCGGGACACCTTCTGGGCGCATCTGAAAATGAAAGCCGGGCTGCCCGCCGATTACTGGTCGGACTCCATCCGTCTCTTTCGCTATACCGCTGAATTAATCTGAGCCGGCAGAAGGTTGCGGACCGTTCTTTTGCATCACATCCACCCCGTCAATGCTGGGGGGATTGTTGCCCGCGAAAGGGCGCTGAATCTTCGCGAAAGAAGAGTCTTGTTTTCGCGATCCTTTCGCGCCTGTCCGCCATCGCTTC
>CAZITJ010000112.1:3689-6592 GCA_964542135.1 uncultured Verrucomicrobiota bacterium | reverse complement strand
CTATTATTTCGTCATTTGGCGGTTATTGCCCTCCCGATCCGGCTTGTTTTGTGAATGCTGAGGTTGCATTCGTTTTTCATCCGTGTATTCCGTGTGATCCGTGGTCAATCTTCCCGCACAACATCCGCTCCGAGTGCTCTTAGGCGCTCGTCGATGGCTTCGTAACCGCGGTCGATCATCTGGGCGTTGTCGATGATGCTTTGTCCGTCGGCGCAGCAGGCGGCGATGACCATGGCCATGCCGGCGCGGATGTCCGGGCTGCTCAGCCGCGCGCCGTGCAGTTGCGATTTTCCGCTGACGACGACGCGGTGCGGATCACACTGGATGATGTTGGCTCCCATCGCCATCAGGTTGTCCACAAAATACATGCGGCTTTCGAACAGCTTTTCAAAAAAGAGCATCTGCCCCTGCGTCTGCGTCGCCAGCACGATCATGACGCTCATCAGGTCGGACGGAAACGCCGGCCAGATGCCGTCTTCGATCTTCGGCGTAAAGTTTCCAAGGTCTGGACGGATGGCGCGGTTTTTTTCCAAGGTTTGGAAAAGCGTTCCGTTTTCGACGCGCCAGCCGACCCCGAGTTTTTCAAATCCTTTTTGCAAAACACCGAGCGTCAGATCATCGCCGGGGTTTTCGATTTCGAGCGCACCGCCGGTTACGGCCGCAGCCGCAAGAAAGCTGCCGGTTTCAATGTAGTCCGGCTGAACCGTATGCTCCGCCCCGTCGAGCGCCTTCACACCCGTCACCTCCAGCCGATTCGTGCCGATTCCCGAAATCTGCGCGCCCATTTTCACCAGCAGGTTCGCCAGATCCTGCACATGCGGTTCACAGGCGGCATTGAAGATGATGGTTTCGCCTTCGGTCAGCACCGCGGCCATCAAAATATTTTCGGTGGCGGTCACACTGGCTTCGTCCAGGACTAAATTAGCCGCTTTGAGTTCGGTGCGCGTGAACTTGTAGGGAACGGTTTCGGAGATTTCGATGCCGAGCGCGCGCAGGCCGTAGAAATGGGTGTCAAGGCGGCGGCGGCCGATCACATCGCCGCCCGGCGCATGGATGGTGGCGGAGCCGTGTCTGGCCGCCAGCGGCCCGGCCAGTAGAATCGAGGCGCGGACGCGGCGACAGAATTCTTCGTTCAGCTCCGTGGTCTTCAGCCCCGCTGCGCACAGCGTGACCGTTCCTCCGGATGAGTCCACCGTAACGCCGAGCGTCTGCAGCAGCTCGAGCATCACGCGCACGTCCTGAATGTTCGGCACGTTGGAGAGAGTGACCGGCTGATCGGTCAGCACCGATGCCGCCAGCATCGGCAGCACCGCGTTTTTGTTGCCCCGCGGTGCAAACGTTCCGCTGATCTCATGCCCGCCGTTGATCATGAATGTTGCCATAGCGCGGACAGTACCCGGATTTTCCGGGCATGAAAAGCAGTGAACCTCCTTTTCCACGCATCCCTGCTAAGCCTATTACATTATGCGCATATGCGCATAATGTAATAGACTTTCGTTTTCCCTTAACCGGATTGCTTCAAATATTCTGTCCATTTGGGACGGGTTGCGTACACTGCCGGGTATGAAACGTATGCTTTTCATACTGTTTGCTGCGACATCGGTGGCCGCACAGCAACCGGCAGAGCGGATTCTGTCATTTGCCCGTTCACGGCTGCCGCAGGATCCGATACGAATGACCGGAGAACTGCGCGAACGCGCAGCCAACGGCTTTGTCATCAACGCACGGGATCTCGAAATGACGCTCGCCTGGGGATCCGCACCGGCCCGTGCATTCTATCGTTTGACCGACACGGAAACCGGTACGGTTCAGGCGCTGGAAATCCGGTGGCTGCCCGGCGGACCCGAGTTTAACTATTCAGAAAACGGCAAGGCCTCGGAATTCCGGCCCGACCGCCCGATTGAGGGACTGGGCATGACCTGGGCGGATCTCAGCTTTTCCTTTCTTTGGAGCACCAACGCCACCCTCGAAAAATCCGGTAAAAAACTGGGGAAAGAATGCTTTGTGCTCTCGATTCCGCGATCCGGCGGTCGGAAGCTGCGCCTGTGGATCGAAAAAACAACCGGACGCACGCTGGGCGCACGTGTATACGCGCCGGACGGAACCATGATCAAAGATATCAAAATCGTCAGCGTGAAAGAATTCGACGGCCTGTGGATGGCCAAGGATATTGATATCATCCGGCCGCGCGATCGCCGACGTACATCGCTGCGCATTGAGCATGTTGAGCCGATCGATGCGTGAAGCCAGCCGCTGCATCAGGAGTCGATGCACAGACAGGAATGCCTGTTATAAAATGGCGACCCCTACGGGACTCGAACCCGTGTTGCCAGGATGAAAACCTGGAGTCCTAACCACTGAACGAAGGGGTCGATTGGTCAAAAGGAAGGCGTAAAATAGCAAACCGCTGTCACAGGGCAATAGAAAATAATCAGTTTTTTGTTTGAGTCGTTCCGCCCTCTCTTGGCACATTCATCCTGTTCCCGGGGTGCCGAACGCCGCAAGGCGGCCGCGCTGAGATAATACCCGTAGAACCTGATCCGGTCAGTACCGGCGAAAGGGAGAGACGTTGACAAAACTCCCGTCGCTTCGCGACCGGGAGTTTTTTGCATTACGGCGCGCTCGGAAAAACTCACCCAACCGGCCGCACCCCAAATGTACAGGGAGGGCGACGCATCCGCCGGAGTCGGAGCGAAGGAGAAAACGGTCATGAACCTAACGGTCAATGGAAAAACGCATGAACTTGCTGGAGGCAGCGGCATCCCTGCCCTGCTCGCGGAGCTCGGCGCAAACCCCGAACACAGTGCGGTCACGGTCAACGGCGACCTGGTGGCGTCCAGGCATTGGAACCATTTCAAACTCAGCGAGGGCAATACCGTTGAGGTGCTCACGTTTGTAGGAGG
>CAZITJ010000112.1:0-3589 GCA_964542135.1 uncultured Verrucomicrobiota bacterium | reverse complement strand
GGAACCGGAAAATTTTCGGACACCGAAACGATGCTCCGCGCGGTGGAAGCCTCCGGCACCGAACTGGTCACGGTCGCGCTGCGCCGTTTTAACCGCGAAAAGCCGGACGATGATCTGTGCGCACCGCTTGCAACGCTCGAAGGGGTCCGCCTCATGCCCAACACCTCGGGGGCGCTGAACGCCAAAGAGGCAATCAAGGCCGCTCAGCTCGCACGCGAGCTGAGCGGGAGCCCGTTTGTGAAAGTGGAAATTCACCCCAATCCGCATCATCTGATGCCCGACCCGATCGAAACCTACGCCGCCGCCAAAGAACTGGCCGCCGACGGGTTTGTCGTTCTGCCCTACATTCCGGCCGACCCCGTCCTCGCCAAAAAGCTCGAAGACGCCGGCTGTGCAGCCGTTATGCCGCTCGGTGCCGCCATCGGCTCCGGCGGCGGGCTCTCCACAGCCGAGCTCATCAAGCTGATCATCCGCGACAGCAATATTCCGGTCATCGTCGATGCCGGGCTGCGTGCCCCCTCCGAAGCCGCCCGTGCCATGGAAATGGGCTGCGATGCCTGCCTTGTCAATTCCGCCATCGCCGCCGCCGCGCATCCCGCTGCGATGGCCAAAGCCTTTGCGATGGGTGTCGAAACCGGCTTTGCCGCCCGCAACGCAGGCCTTATGCCGAAATCTGATTTCGCCGTCGCAACAAGTCCTTTAACCTCATTTCTTCAATAGATATTTGCAGGGCTGGAACGGTCATCGACCTTCCAGCCCTACAATCGACAAACATGAATATAGGCCTTCCAGAAGGGTTAAACCCGGAGCCGTGGCTGAACCGCAGCTTCTCCGCCGCAGACGTCCGGCACGCACTCGGCACGGAAACGCCGGACGAAGAGACCCTTGCCGCGCTGCTCTCACCTGCGGCGGCGGAGCTTCTCGAGTCGATGGCCGCACGCGCGCAGGCGCTCACCCGCCGCCATTTCGGGCGAACCGTTTCACTCTATGTTCCGCTTTATCTGTCGAGCTTCTGCCCCGGCGGATGCGCCTACTGCGGATTCGCCGCCGATCGAAAAACCGACCGCCACAAGCTCTCTTTCGAGCGGGTCGGAACCGAACTCGCCGCGCTCAAAAAAATGGGGCTGGAGGAAATCCTTCTGCTCACCGGCGAGCGCACCCCGCAGGCGGATTTCGATTATGTTCTGCAATGCGTCGAACTCACCGCAAACCATTTCCACAAAGTCACCATCGAAATGTTTCCCATGTCCGCAAACGAATACAAACGGCTCGCCGCAGCGGGCTGCACCGGCGTCACCCTCTATCAGGAAACCTATCATCCCGGGGTTTACAAAGAGATGCATCGCTGGGGACCGAAGACTGACTTTTTCCAGCGGCTGGAGGCGCCGGAACGCGCGCTCGCCGGCGGATTGCGTTTTGCGGGCCTCGGCGCCCTGCTCGGACTCGCCGACCCCCGGTTCGACCTGCTCGCTCTCTACCGCCACGCGCGCCATCTGCAAAAAACGCATTGGCAGGCCGGACTCTCTGTTTCGTTCCCCCGCATCCAAAGCGAAGCGGGCGGGTTTCAGGCCCCGCACCCGGTTTCGGAGAAACAGCTCGCGCAGTACATCGTTGCGTTCCGCATCTGCCTGCCCGATGTGCCGCTCGTTCTTTCCACCCGGGAGTCCGCCGCCTTCCGCGACGGCATGGCCGGGCTGGGCATCAACAAAATGAGCGTCGCCAGCAAAACCACTGTCGGCGGGTACGGTGCGGAAGGGTCGGACGAAGGCCAGTTCGACGTCAACGACGGGCGGGACGTCGAAACCTTCTGTGCCATGCTCCGCGAGCACGGTCTGGAACCCGTCTTCAAAAACTGGGATGCCGCCTATCGCTGAGAACCCCGGGCGGCTTCGGTGCCGTCGAGTTGAAACATACGCCGGCCTGTTCGGGGGACGACGCCCCGGCACAGCATTCTCCCGCCGTCATATTTTTTGTTTTTGCGCTCACTCGCAGGGGCATCGATCCGTATGCTGTCTTTATGCAGAAAAAATTTGGACTCTACATGGTACTAACCGATCCGGTGGTTGGATACGAAGCGTGTGCGCAGGCAGGAGTAAACTGCGGGGTGCGGTTTATCCAGCTGCGGATGAAAAATGCTGCGCGCAACGAAATCCTTTCCAATGCCTGGAAAATCCGCGCGGTGACGCGCGGCACCGAAAGCCTTTTTATTGTCAACGACGATGTGACAATTGCCAAGGAGGTCGATGCCGACGGTGTGCATTTGGGCCAAAACGATCTGCCGCTCGCTGAGGCTCGCAAAATCTGGGATACGCCCGGAAAAATCTTTGGCCTCTCCACGCACAGCGAGGAACAGGCCGAAGCGGCGATTGCGCAGAAGCCGGACTACATCGGCATCGGCCCGGTGTTCCCGACACCGACCAAAGCCATCGCCGATCCCGATCTCGGCGTGGCGCGCGCGGGTGCGATTGCCAAAGCAAGCCCCCTGCCCCACGTCGTGCTCGGCGGAATTGATGAAAGCAATCTGGCAGAGATTCTCCGCGCGGGCGCGGTGAACTACTGCGCCGTACGCGCCATCATGAACCATTCCGATCCGCAAAAAGTCATTCGCAGTCTGCAGGAAATCGAATGCAGAGAAAAATCCTGATTCCCGCCTGTGTATCTGGCTGCGAATCATGCGGATTCGATCAAACCCCGCCTCTGCCAAGAAACAATCCATTTTTTATAAGCCCTTGTATTTAAAGAGGAACGGATTATTTGTTCATTACCTTTAAAGGTGCTGAATAAAAACAGAAAAAGGCCGTTTTTTAGTATTTTTGACTGAAATTTGACATTTTTTTGGTTTTTTTAACAAAAAACTGGGTTTTTTGCGAAAACGACCCGTTTTTCCCTTTTGACTTCATTCCGTTTTTTTAGGTGAAGTGTGGATAAAAAACGGCCAGCCAGAGGGTCCGGCCATTTGGATCGGTTTTTTCGACTCGGTGTCGCCGGCCGGCCGGAATGTTCAAAGAGATTCATTTCGGAAAGATAGCAGAAAACAAAACAAAACAGAAGGTCGCGAAGACCGCAAAGTCCCTTTGCGAGCTTTCCGCTCTTGAGCGAAGCGGGTGTTATATCAGATGGGAAAACGCCCGTGTTGCGCCAATATTTTTCCAGACATTGGAACCTCTGGACGCTACAGTTTCCAAACCCTGGAAACCGATATACCCGTCGCGGCTCACGGATTCCAGGGTTTGGAAAAATTCATTCGTGAAAATTCGTGGTTATTCGTGAGAAAAAAACTCCAGCAGTATGACGTGATCGTGGCGGGCGGAGGCCACGCCGGCTGCGAGGCCGCACTGGCCGCATCGAGGCTGGGTGTCAAGACCGCCCTTTTAAGCATAGATAAGTCTTATATATGCAGGATGAGCTGCAACCCTTCAATTGGAGGAATTGCTAAGTCTCACATCACCTGTGAATTAGACGCATTAGGTGGAGAGCAGGCGCGTAACACAGACTTTACTGCGATCCAGCTTCGAACGATTAATACGCGCAAAGGCCCCGCTGTTCAGGCGCATCGGGCCCAGTGCGACAAAGCCCTCTACCCTGCCCG
>CAZITJ010000111.1:0-6595 GCA_964542135.1 uncultured Verrucomicrobiota bacterium | reverse complement strand
CAATTCGGGGTGCTCTGGCCACTGAGCTACACCGGCCTGAAAAAAGAGAACGGGATCTTACACTTCAATCAACCAAAGTCAAACCATCAGCACCGTTGAGAACCGGAGCCCTCGCCTGCCAGAATATCGCCCTGATGCGTCGGGGCGCCGCAAACAGAGGAATGGCCGCGACATGTCTTCATTTGCATTAAACAGCTCCGGCGGCATGCGGTGCGATCCACCGCCAGACGAGGAAGCGATGGTGATTATCCGTAAAGCGGACCGTAGGTCCGGCAGGCGCGGAAGTCAGCGCCTTCCAGTCCGTCGGTCCCGAAGGAGGCCCAGGCCGCCGGGCGGTATACCTCGCTGTCTTCAACATTGTGCATAAAGACGGGGATACGCAGCATAGAGGCCAGCGTAATCAGGTCGGCCCCGGTATGTCCGTAGCTGAAGGCGCCGTGGTTGGCACCCCATTTGGCCATCACACTGTAGACGTCCGTGAAGGCACCCCGGCCGGTGATGCGCGGAGCAAACCAGGTGGTCGGCCAGGTGTTGTTGGTGCGGTCGTCGAGCTTCTTGTGCACTTTTTCGGGCAGGTCAACGGTCCAGCCTTCGGCAATCTGCAGAACCGGGCCGAGGCCTTTGACAATGTTGATGCGGCTCATGGTGATGGGCATACCGCCCTGGGTGACGAACTTGGACGACCAGCCGCCGCCGGGGAAATATTCCGTGACGGACGGATGCCAGGTGGTGGCTTTCAGGCAGGCGTTCTTTTCCTTCGTGGAAATTTCCCAGAACGGCTTCATGGCCGGTTCTCCGGCGATGGACTGCTGACCGCTGCCGTCGAGGGCGGCCGAACCGGAGTTGATCAGATGGATCAGTCCGTCTTCGGCGGCGCCTTCAACGTCATAGCCGGTGACGCGTTTGATGGCCGCGGGACTCCAGTAGGTGCGCACGTCGGCAAACACCTGTGCGGTGTTGGTGAGCAGATAATTCAGGAGCATTGCAACGCCGTTGAGGCTGTCGTTCTCGGTGGCGACAAGGCGCGGCATGCGGATGCCGTTCCAGTCGAAGGAGCTGTTGGAGATCGCTTCGAGAAAGTCGCCGTTGGGGAAGCAGTCGGTCCAGTTGCGCTGCCCCTGGAATCCGGAAAGAACGGCGTTGTGGCCGCGGGCCTCTTCTTTACGGCCCATCCGCGCCAGCCTGTCGTTCCCGACCATCAGGTCGCGGGTGATCAATGTCATTTTGACCGAGTCTTCCCACTCTTTATTGAGCTGTTTGCGGGTCCGTTTGGTTTTGCCCTTGTTGGGGTCATGCCCTTCGGGGCAGTTTTTCTTTACCCAGTTGAGCGCTTTGGTGTATTCGGTTTTGTCGTAGATCCCGTCGCGCATACGGCGGGTGAATTCGGTCAGATCGATGGCTTCGACCCGCATGCCGAGGTATTCCTCAAAGAAATCCTGATCGACGATGGACCCGGCGATCCCCATGGAGCATCCGCCCATCGAGAGATAGGACTTCCCTTTCATCATGGCGACGGCGAGCCCGGCTTTGACAAAGCGCAGGATTTTTTCCTGCACATCGTCCGGCACAGACGTATCGCCTGCGTCCTGCACGTCGCGGCCGTAAATACCGAACGCGGGCAGGCCCTTCTGGGCGTGCGCGGCAAGGACGGCGGCGAGGTAAACCGCGCCGGGGCGCTCGGTGCCGTTGAAGCCCCAGACGGCTTTGGGACGCAGCGGATCCATGTCCATGGTTTCGGAGCCGTAGCACCAGCACGGGGTGACGGTGAGTGAAACGCCGACGTTGCCGGCATCAAATTTTTCCGCGCAGGCGGCTGCTTCGGCGACGCCGCCGATGCAGGTGTCGGCGAGGACACACTCGACCGGCTCGCCGTCGGGGTATTTGAGATTATCGCTGATGAGCTTCGCGGCGGTCTGCGCCATACCCATCACCTGATCTTCGAGCGATTCGCGGACGCCGCCGTAACGGCCGTCGATGGCCGGTCGAATCCCGACCTTCGGATGTTCAGTGATCCAGGTTTTCTGTTTCTTTGCAGCCATCGTTTTCCTCCTGTGTGTCGATTTGAATGCAGGCTGTGTCTTTTATAATCCATCCGGGAAGGCGACGCGGTCGTTTTCGGAGTGGTATTTTTTATACAGTCTGAATAGACTGTCGGATCATGAAAGAGATGATCAGCTATGGACGGATTCGATGCCGTGAACTGACCCCTCACCGCAACCGCGGGATGGAAATCACCTACATCGAAAAAGGACTGCTCGACTGGGTGGTGGAGGGAACGCCGGAAAAGGTGCACCCCGGATCGGTCTTTTTCACGCTTCCCTGGCAGGTGCACGGCAGCCTGCACCCGCGTGAGCCGGACAATATAACCTGGCATATTCTTTTTCATCTCGACGAGGATTACTCCACCCCGAGGACCTCCTTCCGCTTCCCGAAACGTTTCGGGTTCACTCCGGCGGAAACGAAAACCCTGAGCCGCACCCTGGCCGGTTCATCGCGCCACAGCTTCAGAGCCTCCGCACTGATGCAGCCGCTCATTCCGGAACTGATCCGGGAGCTGCAAAGCACCCACACTCTGCGGGAGGCGAACGCCATCAGTCTGCTGCGCCGCATCCTGATCGAACTGAAGCGGATCATTACCGGAGAAACGACCGACACCGACACACACACAGCCTCCGAAAAACGGGTGCGGGCCCTGCTGAATGAGCTCTCCATCCACCCGGACCGCGCGTGGACGCTGCCGCAGATGGCCGGGCAATGCGGCATCCGCCGCACGCAGCTCAACGAACTCTTCCGCAAACTGACCGGCGGAACACCGATGGAATACCTCGCCCGCCTCCGGATGGAGCGAGCCAAAACCCTGCTGCGGAAAACAGAGATGAAAATTATCGATGTGGCCCTTGAATGCGGATTCGGAAGCAGTCAGTATTTTGCCAACACCTTCAAACGAGCCGTCGGAATGACCCCGAGTGAATACCGGGAACACTGTGTAAAGCTGAAGGCCGGCGAACTGCAGAAGTGGAAACACATCGGATTCCGCAGCGAAAAAGAGGAACGCGAACGAATCCGCAGTTTCAGCGAAACCGGAGGACCCTGACATGACGATACAACGAACCCCGTTTGGCACCGATCACGGCGGCGAGGCCGTGGACTGTTTTACACTGACCAACCCGTCCGGCCTGCGCGTACGGATTATGACCCGCGGCGGTGTAATTCTTTCCATTGAAAGTCCGGATCGCAACGGGAACTTCGCCGACATCGTCCTCGGACACGATACGGCCGCAGAATACAGCGATGCCACGCCCTACTTCGGCTGCATCACCGGCCGTTTCGCCAACCGCATCAACGCCGGGCGCTTCACGCTCGACGGCAAAAACGTTCAACTCGCAACAAACAACAGCGGACGGCACCATCTGCACGGCGGGGAGCGCGGGTTCGACAAGCGTATCTGGACGCCGACCGTGCTCGAAGAGCAAAACGGTGTGCAGCTCGACTATCTCAGCCCCGACGGGGAGGAAGCCTATCCCGGCAATCTCTCCGTGCGCGTCACCTATACACTCACTGACGACAACGACCTGCGCATCCGCTACGAAGCCCGAACCGATCAGCCCACGCCCGTCAACCTCACCAACCACACCTACTTCAACCTCGCCGGCCACGACGCGGGCGACTGCCTTGAACACCGGGTTCTCATCAACGCCGACTCGTTTCTGCCCACCGATGCCGACGCCATCCCGACCGGCGAAATCCGCTCGGTCAAAGGGACTCCGTTTGATTTCCAGACATTGGAACCCATCGGCGCGCGCATTGACGCCGACGACGAACAGCTCCGTTTCGCCGGAGGCTACGACCACAACTACTGCCTGGACACCGACGGAAAACTCAAACTCGCCGCGCGGGTGATTGAGCCGCAAAGCGGGCGCGTCCTGGAAGCCTTCACCACGGAACCGGGCGTGCAGTTTTACACCGGCAATCATCTCGCCGGCGACGTGCGCGGCAAGGGCGGATTTATTTATCCGTTTCGCGGCGGCTTCTGCCTCGAAACCCAGCACTGGCCCGACAGCCCCAACCATCCGGACTTCCCCGACACCATCCTGCGCCCCGGAACCCCCTTCACCTCTGAAACCGTCTACCGGTTTTCCGTGGAAACAGAGTAGTCCCGCCGGAACCCTTCCGGCGGAAACGCCGAAGGAGGAAGAGCGGTCACGCGACGGGGGTAACCCCTTTTTTAAGAATAATATTTCCGTATTTGGCCAATTCGCCGGTCATCACACAGGCGAATGCGTTCTTTGCACGCTCATAAAATGCAAACCGGTCGATGCGCTTCACGTCCGGCGCATCCGGTGCGAATGTACGGATCGCTGCCATATAGCGCTCTTCAACAGAGGGATCCAGCGTGTCCCCTTCCACCGCGCTCATCATCACCAGCGGATCGTCATACCCGTCGAGTTCGAACAGCGGCAGAATTCCTTTCAGCAGCGCAGCGATGCCGACCCCGTCTGCCCGAATAACGGTTCGGCAGACGGTATGCCCCGGAAAATGCGCATCCGCCAGAACCACTTCATCGCCGTGTCCCATCGCCGCCAGAACGTTCAGCAGATCCGGACTCAACAACGGAGAAATGCCTTTTAACATAAAAACCTCCTGTTTTCAGGCCAGGGGTTTATCAAACCCCTCGCGGTCTTTCGTTCGACATTTACCGGCTGAATCCGGCACACCCGCCCCGACCCTTTTCACAGAAGAGCTTTTCGGCGCGCGGCTGGGCGGCTGCAAACCCGCCGGTCCGGCGCCGCCGGAAGCCCGCTGCTTTACGTTGATTTTTCTGCCGCTTTTCTCAGAAAAAACAACAGGGCCAATGCCGCAACAAACATTCCTATCGGGCCGGCAAGTGCCATGCTGAACTGCAGTCCTTCAGGAGCAATCAGAATATAGGTGGAACAGACGGCCGTCATGAAGACTGCAGGCAGGGTGGCTATCCAATGCGCCTTGCCTTTGCGCGCCATATACATGGCGGCCATCCACAGTACAATCGTCGCTAAGGTCTGGTTTGAAAATCCGAAATAGCGCCAGATGACTCCAAAATTGAGACGGGTTACCAGCCAGGCGACTGCAAACAGCGGCAGACTGATCAGCAGTCGGCGTGATACCGGCTTCTGATTGATGCGGGTAAAATCGGCAATGATCAGTCGTGCGCTTCGAAAGGCAGTATCTCCGGAGGTGATCGGACAGGCGACCACACCGAGAATCGCCAGGACGCCGCCGACCGCACCCAGCCACGACGTGCAGATGGTTTTGACTGCCCAGGCGGCATTCCCTCCCTGCTCAGCCATGGTTTCGTTAAGCCCGGCCGGTCCGCCGAAAAAACTCATGGCCGCAGCGGCCCAGATAAGCGCGACAAGGCCCTCGGCAATCATCGCTCCGTAAAAAACAGCTCGTCCATGGCGTTCTTTTTTCAGGCAGCGGGCCATCATCGGCGACTGTGTAGAATGAAAGCCGGAGACTGCCCCGCAGGCAATGGTAATAAAAAGCATTGGATACAGCGGATGAGTGGATGGCTCAGCGTGAAGGTTTGTAAGCGTTGCGGGAGTCCATTCCGGGATCGGGGGCTGAAGGACCAGCATGGCACCGAGCAATCCCACGGCCATGATCAGAAGAACGGCACCGAAGAGCGGATAAATCCGTCCAATGATCTTATCAATCGGCAGCACGGTGGCAATGATGTAGTAAGCGAAGATAGCAATCAGCCAAAAATCAGCGGTCGAAAAGCTTCCTTTCGGGAACATTTCCCCTGTTAATCCTGTCAGGATTTTGGCCGGGCCCAGTATAAAGACCACCCCGACCAACAGCAGCAGAAGCACCGAAAACACGCGCATAAACTGTTTAAAACCGTTGCCAAGGTAGATGCCGACGAGTTCGGGCACACTGGTTCCGTTATGACGAACCGAAAGCATACCAGAAAAATAGTCGTGTACGGCGCCAGCGAAAATACATCCGAACACGATCCAGAGAAACGCTGCCGGACCGTACAAAGCCCCGAGAATGGCTCCGAAAATCGGGCCTAATCCGGCAATGTTAAGAAACTGGATCATAAAAATACGCCAAGCCGGCAGGGGGACATAGTCCACTCCATCCTGCATCGCGAGCGCAGGGGTTTCCCCGTCATCAGTGATGCCGAACTTTTTTTCGATCACCTTGCCGTATACAACATACCCGAGGATCAACAGTCCCAGTGACGTGAGCAGTGAAATCATTTACATCGTCCTTTTCAGTTGGTTGATTGATTAAAAAACCGTTCCGCCCGGCGCACAATAAACGGCGAACGATTGGTCAGCAGCCCCTGCACGGCGGCCCGAAACGGTTCAGAAACCGCATCGCCGTTTTCGAATATACGCAAAACGGAATGAATGTGCTCATAATCTGCAAGAGATGACAGTTTTTCAGCCAGCGCCCGTTCCACCGAAACGGACAAGGGGGCCATGGCCTGAAAACGTTCCAGAATGAAACGACTGGATGCCGGCCGGGAGCCGATCAGTGAAACCAGCCGCAAATTGACCGCTACAGGATCCAGCGGTGCTTTAGAACCTTCGCTCGAAGGTTC
>CAZITJ010000110.1:0-6595 GCA_964542135.1 uncultured Verrucomicrobiota bacterium | reverse complement strand
TTCCCCCGGGCAGGGTTGCCGCCGTTTCCGGGTCGAAATCTTATGCAGGTCGCGACTTGAGCTTTGCTGCCCGACTCTCCATAATCCGCTTCGTCCGGCAGAGAGGTCTGTCAGCCGGATCCGCAAAAAGGGAGACGCCTGTGAACAACAATGACCCGCAAAAAACGGACCCGAATGATGCATACCCGGCTCACGGCCCTCAGGTTGAGCGGCCGCTGCGTGTGCGGGTGCTGCGAATCGCTTCGCTGGTGCTGGCGTTTGCGGGGCTGATCCTTCTCTATCTGTATTCAACCCATCGCGAGATCCCGGTAGTGCGGGCCGGAGAGATTACTCCGACGATGAATTTCGCCTATGTTCGCATCCGCGGCGAGGTGACCCGCGATGCCTATCTTTTCAAATCCGGCGGACTGATTTTCAATGTGCACGACGGAAGCGGGGAAATCGCTGTGATGGGCGGACGAACACAGGCTGACGTGCTTAAAGAGACCGACCGCCTGCCGCGCCGCGGCGATCAGGTCGATGTGGCCGGCAGTCTCAGCGTGGGGGCCGACCGCGACGTGAAGCTGCGGATGCAGTCCGCCGAGCAGCTTCTGCTGGTGCGCCGGCAGACCGATGCGCCCGGGGTGCGTCCGGTTGAAACCGTTCATTTGCGCGATGTGACCGCCGGGCGTGTTGACGAGCGCCTGACGGTACGCGCTGTGCTGCGGGCTGTGGATGTGCCGCCGCCCGGCTCGAACGCCCCGTACAAGCTGACGCTGGAACAGGACGGGGTCGAGCGCGTGGCTGTGTTCTGGGAGGATGTGTTCCGGGAGATGCAGCGCACGCTGCCGTCGCCCGGCGAAACGCTTCTGGTGAACGGGCAGGTGGATGAATACCGCGGAACCGTTCAAATCAAGGTGTGGGATGCATCCGATCTGCGTGCCGTGTCAGCACTCAAAAAGAAAGCTGCATCAACCGCTGCGACGACGGGGACCATTGCCGGCATTTCGGCCGCGGCGGAGGGAGAGGTTTTTACCGTCACGGGAACGCTCGGTGAACCCCGCTCAATCCGCGGCGGCGTGATTTATCCGCTGCGCGATGAAAGCGGCGAGATTGCCCTGCT
Organism: uncultured Verrucomicrobiota bacterium; assembly: GCA_964542135.1. Classification (GTDB taxonomy): domain Bacteria; phylum Verrucomicrobiota; class Kiritimatiellia; order Kiritimatiellales; family Tichowtungiaceae; genus Tichowtungia. The sequence continues at coordinate 5,493 of CAZITJ010000110.1, read as the reverse complement.
GTTCTGGGATAATCAGGTCTCGGGCGAAGAGCGCGACGCGCTCGAGGCGGGCGTGCGCGTCCGGGTGAGCGCGCCGCTGAAGGTATACAAGGGAACGCTGGAGCTGATCCCTGAGGATGCGGGCGGGTTTACCGTTCTGGAGGAGGAACGCTGATGCTGACGGCGGCGGTTTCGGTGTTGATCGGCACGGTGCTGGCCTGTTTTCTGGCCATTCTGCCGGGCCTGCATATTTACAACGTCATGGGACTGGCCGCTCTGCTGATTTATTCGCTTCAGGGCGCGGGGCTGGCGACGATGCCGGAGGTGTATCTTCCGTTTATGATCGGGCTGGTCACCGGCTGGTCGGTACTCAACACCATTCCTTCCGTGCTGCTGGGCGCACCGGATGAAAGCGCCATCTTTACCGTGCTTCCCGGGCAGAAATATCTGATGACCGGTCGCGGCTACGAAGGCACAATGATGATCGGCGCGGGCAGTCTGGCGGGCATTTTCATGCTCGTGTTCATTATCGGACCCTTCGCCCCGCGCTATCTGCCCGTCGTTCGTTATGTGCTCACCCCGCATATGCACTGGATTTTATGGGTGATCATCACCTTTATCCTGATGACCGAATGGCCCAAGGGCGGCAACCGCGGCCCCGCCGGCTGGCGGAAGTTCGCCGATGCCTGGTCGACGCTCGGCGCCGGACTGCTCACGTTTCTGCTGGCCGGGCTGCTCGGATTTCTCCTGCTGTATCGCGCGCCGGTCTCCATCGACACCGCTTTCCAGAACATCATGCCTGCATTTGTCGGGCTGTTTGCCATTCCGTGGTGCCTGCTCAATGCGGTCAGCGGTGTCGAGCCGCCGCCTCAGTACGTGCGTGAGGAACTCAATATCAACGGCGACCTGCTGCTGCGCAGCTCCATTGCCGGCGGCATCGGCGGCGGATTTGCCGCTTTTTTCCCGGTTGTGACCGGCGGGATCGGCGGGCTGCTCGCCGGCCATGCCACCGCTCAGCGCGACGAGCGCGTCTTTATGATGAGTCAGGGGGTCTCCAAGGTGGTTTATTACACCGGCGCACTCATGCTCTTCTTTGTGCCGGGCCTGTTTCTCACCCGCGGCGGCGGGGCCTGGATCATTAAAGGGCTTTACGTGCCGCGCACCTGGGGCGATTATTTTCTGGCGCTGGGCTCCATCGCGCTGGCCGGGGCGGTGTCTTTTCTGCTGATGCCGCCGCTCACCAAATGGACATTGCGCCTGATGAAACGGGTGGACTACCGTCTGATTTCATTGGTCGCTCTTGCCATTATCGTCGGACTGGTTTTTTCCATCACCGGCTGGGTGGGGCTGTTTATCATGACGGTCGGAACCGGCATCGGGCTGCTGCCGGTGCTCTACGGATCGCGGCGGCTCAACTGCCTGGGCATTCTGCTGCTGCCGATCGCCTGCAACATGTCCGGCATCGGCGAACCGATTGCCGCATTTCTGGGGCTGCTGTAAGATGAAAGGAATTGCACATTTTATTTCCGGTGTAACGGTTGCCTCCTTCTGCCCGTGGGCCATTGAGGCCGCACAGAACGGCAATCCGGCCTTTTTTATCCTCGGTGCCGCCGCCGGGATCCTGCCCGACACCGTCGATTTCAAATTCTACCGCTTCTTCTATCATCACCAGATTGACGTGGAGCCGCAGCCAGGCCGTCTCGACCCGCAGCCGATCGCCGATGCCGTGGCCCGCGCTGTGACCGAAGCGGCGAAAAGCGGCCGGCCCGTCCGCCTCAAACTGGCCACACTGAAAATGGGCGCCGATAACTGGCAGCAGTACCGCGTGCGCATCGATCCCGATGCCGGCGAGGTGCGGGTTCAGTTCGGGCCCATCGTCAGCACCGGTCAGGTGCCGCAGCCCGATACGCTGCCGAATCCGCGCCCGGTGGGCATCGCACGCTTTTCCGCGCCCGTCAGCCAGAGTTACGAGCCCGTGTATACGATCGATATCTTTGACGGGCCCAGCTTTATGTTTACACGCGGGGAAACCGGCCGGGTGGAGATCGACTTCCTGCCGTGGCACCGCAACTGGTCGCACTCGCTGACCGTCGGTGCGCTGCTGGCGCTGCTGGCTTCATTCTGGACATGGAAAGCGGGCGTGATTGTTTTCGGCGCCTATGTCATCCATGTCATCGAAGATCAAATGGGACACATGGGCTCCAACCTGTTTTTTCCGTTTACCAAAAAACGGGCCCCCGGGCTTAAAATGATGCACTCCGGCGATGCCTTTCCCAACTTTGCCGGCGTCTGGCTCTGCTGTCTTCTGATCTTCTGGAACGCCTACGCGGCCATTCCCGATCCGCTTTATCAGTTCAGCTTTGTACGCTTTATGATGACCGCACTGGTGATCCCCTTTCTTCTGTTCGGTCTGCTGCGCAAGCTGCTCGTGCGCCTTGACGGCGGCGGCACCGGAACGCTGAGCGTCCAGTGGGATGTCTAAAACCGAAGCGCATCGGATCGAACCGTCGATGCATTGAAAAAACCATGTTTAACGGCGATCAAAAGGAAGGTCATTGGCTGCTCGATCGGGCGGAACGCCGGCTGATCCAGTGGCTGCTGCCGAAGGTTCCCGCCGGAATCGAAACCCATCACCTGACTCTTTCGACGCTGCTTTGGTGTGTGCTCATTGTCCTGTTCAGCTGGCTGGCACGTGTCAACATCCATTTTCTATGGATGGTCTCGCTGATGATCGTTGCCCAGTATGTGACCGATGCGCTCGACGGCGCCGTCGGGCGCGCCCGGAACACCGGCCTCATTAAATGGGGTTTCTACATGGACCACATGCTCGATTACCTCTTCCTGTGTTCCATTCTCGCCGGGTACGGACTCCTGTTTAAAGATCTCGGCAAATATCTTCTGTTTTACATTCTCGCCCTGTTCGGTGCCTTTATGGTCAACGCCTTTCTGTCTTTTGCCGTCACCAACCGGTTCCAAATCAGTTTTCTCGGCATCGGCCCCACGGAAGTGCGCCTGCTGTTTATTCTCGCCAATACCGCCATCATCCTGCTGCACGACTGCATCGACTGTTCATCCGTTATTCCGTTTCTGCTGGCCCTGCCGACCGTTGGGCTGATTGTGAATATTGTGCTGACGCAGCGCCGGCTGTGGCGGGCGGATATGGCGGCCCGGCAGTTCCGCCCGCCTTCCGATGATCAGGAGTGCCCGTGAGCGCTGCTCCGCACAGGACCGCCGCCTGGATCGGCCGGCTCGCCGCCGGTCTGCTGCTGACGGGTATGCTGGCGCTGCAGACCGCCGGCATCGAAACGCCCGGCCCGGCAGTGATTGCGGCCGCCACCTGGATTATCCTTCTTCATGTGTTCATCGGCGAATATGTTTTTCTCCGCTGCTTCCATGCCTATTCGGGCGTGCATCTGTATCTTGACGGGTTTGCGGCGCTGCTTCTGTTCGGCGGTGTTCTGAGTTTGCACCGCACCGCGCTGTGGTGTGTGTTTCTTGCCGGTGCGTTTGCGCTGGCAATTGTCAAATACCGGCTGGTGGAAACCGGACTGGAGTCGGAAACACTGCGGCGGTACGCCCGCGAAAAAATAAGATGGGAGTCCCCGGCGGTGGTGCTTTTCTCCGGTCTGGCAGTGACGTTTGACAGACTGCCGGACCAGTCCGCCGCCGTGCGGATTCTTGAAGCGGCCGTGCTGATGGCCGCGGCGTTGTTTGCGGTCTGGATGATCGGTGTCCGTCACATCTATCGCCACGTGGTCCGCTCCCGGCAGAAATGAACCGGCGGCTGCGGATTCCGGAAAACCGGCAACTCGCGATTTCCAACGGCGGCACCTTCTGTTATCGTTTGACAATGAAACCGCCGGACCGGATCACTCTGCCCAATGCAATCAGCCTCGCCCGCATCCTGCTGTCCCCTGCGCTGGTGCTGATCGGTGCGCTGGAGAGCTCGGACTGGTTTTTGGCCCTCTTTGCGCTGCTGCTGATCAGTGATTTTATTGACGGCCTGATCGCCCGGGCTTTTCAGCAGCAGACCGAGCTGGGCACCCAGCTCGATACGGTGGGCGATGTGCTGATGTCGTTCTGCGCCATTGCGGGCGGCTGGCTGCTGTGGCCGGTGCGGGTTGAAGCCGAGGCGCCGTTTTTTCTGGCCGTCATGGGTCTTTTGCTGCTGTCCGGTGCGGTCACACTGCTGAAATACCGCCACCTGCCGTCTTATCACACCTGGAGCGCCAAACTCTCCACGTCTGTCGCCGGCATCGGTGTCTGGATTCTTTTTGCCGGGTTGACCCCGTGGGTTTTCCGTCTGTCGATTGCGGTTCTGGCGGTTTCCGCACTCGAAGAAATCAGCATTACCCTCATCCTGCCGTGCTGGCGGTCGAATGTGCCGACCGTATTCCATGCCTGGCGGCTGCGCCGCTCGGGAAAATAATCAGACGGTCTGCGTTTGCAGGAAACTGTCAAAAAAATTTCGGGAGGAACCAATGAAATGGGTTGATGCGCACTGCCATTTGCAGGATCAGCAGCTGTTTCCAGACCTTGGACCTGTTGTGGAGCGTGCCGCAGCGGCCGGAGTGGAGCGTATGGTCTGCTGCGGCACAAATTCCGGGGACTGGGAAAAAGTCCTCGGACTCGCTGAAGCGGTTTCGGATATTGGAAAAGCAAACGGCGGCACGCTCACTCTTCTTCCAATGATTGGAATTCATCCCTGGTTTGTTTCCAATGATTGGACTGTCAGTTTCCAGATCCTGGAAAAAACCCTGTCGGAGTTTCCGCGTCGGCAGGGTGCAGAGCCGGCACCGGTTGGAATCGGCGAGACGGGGCTGGATTTTTGCGACCGTTTTAAGAACCGTGAGCAGCAGGAGGCGGTTTTCGCGGCCCATCTGGATCTTGCGCGGGAACTGAACCGTCCGGTCGTTGTGCATTGTGTGCAGGCGTGGGGCCGGTTACTGGACATTCTGCACGCACATCCGGCACCGAGGATCCTGCTGCACGCGTTCGGCGGCGCACCGGAGCTGATTCCGCAACTCATCAAAAAGAACTGCTGGTTTTCATTTTGCGGAAACGTGACCAATCCACACGTCAGGCGGGTCAGGGCTTCGGCCGCGGCGGTTCCGGAAGATCGGCTGCTGATGGAGACCGATGCGCCGGATTTCCCGCCCGCCGGAACCGATAAGCCCAACGAACCGGCCCATCTCATCCATACGGCCCGCTGTTTGGCTGAACTGCGGTCCATTCCGTTAAAACGGCTTGCGGAGGTGACCGGACGCAATGCGGCATCGTTTTTTGCCTCGAAGCCGGGGCCGTTTTAACCGGAACCCTGTGTTTTTACCTGTATCCCGCAAAGGGAAAGGGGGGCCAACAACGCTCCTGTTTTATATAAACGGCCGTGCCGAAGGTAAAAAACAGGCTGTAAACAAGAGATCCCCTGATGAAGATAGAAGATAACGGATCCTCTGCGTTTAAACGTGTAGCAGTGATGCAGCCAGAGGGGACCCGCCCTCTGCCGGGCACTTG
>CAZITJ010000109.1:0-6913 GCA_964542135.1 uncultured Verrucomicrobiota bacterium | reverse complement strand
AATATTTGACGCATGCAACTCTTTCGTTACGATAAGGGAATGCGTTCTTTTTCATCGGTTTTTCTTTCGGTGTATGCCTATGCCGTTCGCCGCTTCAGACAGGCGCAATGCTGCCTGCAGCTGGCCCGCCGTCGTACACCGGTTCGCTACCTGTTTGTGCTTTCCCCCATGCGTTCCGGGTCCACCCTGCTGGTGCATATTCTCTGCAGCCATCCCGACATCGGCGGCTACGGCGAACGGCACCAGGCCTATAACGGGCCGCACGACCTGTTACGGCTCGTGTTTTACACGGCGGTCAGAAAAAAACGCTTCGATGTGACCCGGCAGCGCTATGTGCTCGATAAGATGGTGTTCAACTATCCCATAGCCGATCGTCTCCTGCGCCGCGACAACCTGTTTTTCATTTTTCTGCTGCGCGATCCGGCCCGTTCCTACGACAGTGCCGCCCGCCTCGGGAATCTCTCCGCTCCGCACCGCTGCTATCAGGATCCCGCGTTCTGGGCCGATTATTATCGGGACCGGCTGCAGTTCATGCAGCAGATTGCAGAACGGGTGGACGATCCCCGCCGCTGCCTGACACTGTGCAATCGCGATTTAATTCATCGCACCCCGCACGTGCTCGGGCGGCTGCAGGACTTTCTGCAGACAGAAACCCCCTTTTCGGAACAATACGACGTGGAGGATTATACCGGCGTGCTTCAGTTCGGCGATCCGTCCAAAGCCATCCGGACGGGACGGATTGTCCGCCGCGACGAACCCGCCCCGGCCTTTACACTGCCGCCCGGCCTCGCTCAGGAGATCAGCCGCACCCAGCAGCAGTGTCTGGAGGCACTGCGGGCCCGCAGCTATTCATAGCGCAGGGCCGCAATGGGGTCGAGTTTTGACGCTTTCATGGCGGGCCACAGGCCGAAGAAAATCCCGACAAACACGGAGAACGCAAAGGCGATCACCGCCGAGAGCCCGCTGATTTTCATGGCCCAGCCCGCCAGCTTCGCCGTGGCCAGGCTCGCGCCGGTCCCGAGCACCAGACCGGTCATCCCGCCCAGCAGGCTGACCGCCAGCGCCTCAATCAGAAACTGCGCGAGGATGTCTCTGCGCCGGGCACCGACGGCCTTGCGCAGACCGATCTCCCGTGTGCGCTCGGTCACCGATACCAGCATAATGTTCATAATGCCGATCCCGCCCACAATCAGCGAAATCCCGGCGATACAGGCCAGCAGCACCGACATAATCTGTGTTGTCGCGCTGATGGCCTCCCGGATGTCAGCCATGTTGCGCACGTCGAACGGTTCCTCCGCCGGGTCGCGGTTATGACGACGGGCCATAAAATGAACCAGAGCAGTCTCCGTGATCGGAATGTTTTCCGATGCATCAACTTCAACCTCCGCCCATTCGATATAGCGCCGGCCGAAGAGCCGGTACATCGCCGTGGTAATCGGAACTTTCACCGCATCGTCATGATCGCGCCAGGGACTGCCCCCCCGCTCAGGAGAAACCCCGACGATTTCATACGACATGCGGTTGATGCGGATGGACTGTCCAACGGGGTTGACGCCCTCGCCGAAAAGCTGCTGGACCGGCGTCATGCCGATGACCGCAACACGGGCGCGGTTTCTCACATCCTGCGGCGTAATGAAACGGCCCAGCACCGGCACTTCATCGCGCATTTCGTCGTAGTCCGGCGACACCCCGAACGCCCGGGTGGCCCAGTTTGCGCTGCCGTACTGAAGCTGAACGTGTCCGTTGACCGCCGCAGAAACCCGCTGAACATGCGGAACCTGTGTCAGCGCCTGTGCATCCTCCAGGGTCATGCGCGAGACCTCGTTCCAGCCGAGCTGCACCCCCTGACGGGTCCGGGAGGCCGGACGCAGGGTGAGCAGGTTGGAGCCGAGCCGCGACAGACGTTCGTTCATGGATTCCTGAGCACCCAGAGCCAGCGAAACCATGGCAATGACCGCCGCGACACCGATCATAATGCCCAGTGCGGAAAGAACGGTGCGGGCCTTGTTGTGCCAGAGTGCGCGCAGGCTCTGGCGCGTGAGCGCGGTGCCTTCGCGCAGGACGGCGCCCCAGCTTCGTTTGTGCGCTTTGTCGCCAAACAGGGCCGCAAACCCGTCGTCTGTACCCCCGTGTTCCCGCGGGGTTTCGTTGCGGCGGTCCTCCTCTATTTTTCCGTCGCGGATGGTAATGATGCGGTCGGCGTGTTCGGCCACCTCCGGATCGTGAGTCACCAGGATGACGGTGAGTCCCTGGCGGTGCAGCGCTCGGAACAGCGCCATGATGTCGGCGGAGCTTTGGGTGTCGAGGTTGCCGGTCGGTTCGTCGGCCAGAATGATGGATGGATTGCTGACCAGTGCACGGGCAATGGCGACGCGCTGCTGCTGGCCGCCGGAGAGTTCGCCCGGCGTATGATGGGTGCGCTCCGCCAGCCCGACGCGCTCAAGCATGTGCTGTCCGCGGTGTGCCTGTGCAGAGCGTCCGGAATAGAGCAGGGGCAGATTGGTGTTTTCCAGCGCGGAGGCGCGCTGGAGCAGATTGAACTGCTGAAAGATAAACCCGAAGGTTCGGTTGCGCAGGCGGGCGGCCTGTGTATCAGACAGAGACGTCACATCGTTTCCGTCAATCTCATAGACCCCGCTGTCCGGGCGGTCGAGCAGACCGATGGTGTGCATCAGTGTGGATTTGCCCGACCCGGACGTGCCGATGATGGCGATAAACTCGCCGCGCCCGACATGCAGCGATACATCATCCAGTGCATACACCGTGTGTTCGCCCATGACATAGCGTTTGCAGATGTTGCGCAGCGACAGCATGCTATTTCTTCTTCCGGTTCGGCATGAACGGGCTCGCCCCGTTCTCTTTTTTGCGGACCAGCCGGGGAACCAGAACCGTGTCCCCGGGAGCAAGCTCTCCGCCGATTTCCGTCCAGCCGTTTTCGCTCAGGCCCGGCTCCACGGCAATGCGCTGCGGCGTTCCCGGATTCGGCCCCGGAATGCGGACGAATGCCCGGCCGGCTTCATATTCCAGTGCGGCGGTCGGAACCGCCGGAGTTTCTTTATGCACTTCCGCCACAAAGGTGAGCGTGGCGGTCATGCCGCTGCGCGCCACCGCCGGAAGATCGCCGGGCGTCACGTCCACTTCGTACATGGTGACGTTGCTGACCAGTTTGGAGTCGTATGCAATCGAGGCAACGGTTCCGTGAAACAGCGTGTCCGGATAGGCGTCGAGCTGAACCTCCACCCGCTGACCGACCGACACCGCACCGATATCGGTCTCGTCCACCTGACCCACCACAATCAGCCGGTCGGCAATCACCACCACCGCATCACTCGCGCTGAGGGTCTGCCCCGGCTCAAAGTCGCGGCTGATCACAGTGCCCGCCAGCGGCGCAATCAGCGGGGCGGCTTTGTACACCGTTTCCCAGTAGTTTAAATCCTCTTCGCTTTTGGCCCGGGCGGCATCGAGCAGGGTGGCGCGTTCCGTGGAGCTGACCCAGGCAATCACCTGTCCGCGCTCAACGGCGTCGCCCTCATCGACCCGCAGCTCTTCAATGCGGCCGGAGACCGGCGACTTCACCCCGAGCCGGTTTTCCGGACGCACCTCCCCGGTGCTTTCCACAAAACGCCGCAGCGTCTTTTTCTCCACCTGTGCCGGTTTGAACGATCTCTCCGCCGCTCCGTTTTCCAGCGCCTGCCGCTGTTTCCAGAACCACCATCCGCCGCCGGCCAGTCCGGCCGCAAGAAGAAGAACAATCAGTTTTTTCATATCGAATCCTGTTTGATTTGAGGCAGAGTGCTGATGCCGACGGCGTTCCGCCAGGCGGCCTCGGCCTCGACGGCCGCGCGCAGACCGTCCAGCCGGTTTTTCTGTGCGCTGATCAGTGCGTTTTCAATGCTGTCCCAGTCCTGAAAACTGATGAGGCCCTGTTCATACTGTGCGCGGGCCACTTCCGCCCGCAGCTGTGCGGCCCGGAGCTGCTCCTGCAGAACCTGCACCCGCTCATACCGGTTGCGATACCGGTTCAGCGCAGCCTGCAGCTCCTCCAGCAGATCCAGCAGGGTCTGTTCCACCCGCAGCCGCGCCCGTTCCCGCTGCATGCCTGAAATCAGAATGTCCTGTGAGGTCCGTCCGCCGGTGAAGAGCGGCAGGGAAACCGAAAGACCCGCCTGCCAGCTTTGGGTGTCCAGATCGCTCTCTCCGCTGCCCGACAGACTGGCATTGGCGCTGATTTGCGGAAACCGCTCGCTGCGTGCAATCCGAAACCCCTGTTCGGCGGATTTCAGATCCGCCTCGGCCGACCGCCAGGCAGGGGTTGCTTTGGCCAGGTCGTCCAGCTCAACCGGCCCGGGCGGCGCGGCGGCCTCCAGGCGGCCGGCCAGCAGAATATCGTCCTCTGTGCTCCGCATCAGGTTGGCTGTGCGCCGCTGTGCCAGGTCGAGGGCCCGTTCGGCCTCGGAAACATCGTACACGGCGGAGGCAACCTGCGCGCGCTGGAGCAGCAGCGATCCTTTATGTTCCCGGCCGCCGTCATAGCGCAGTTCGACCAGCCGGGCGTTTTCTTTGCGCCGTTCAGCAATCGTCCGTGTCAGCTCAATCAGTTTCTGTGCGTACAGCTGCTGCGCAAAGGCGGCCCGCAGATCGTATTCAATATTGGAACGGGTCTGATCAAAATTGGCTTTTTCCGCATAGAGTTCGGCCTCCGCCCGGCTGACACGGGCCCGGTTCGCAAAGCCGTCGAACAGTGTATAACTGCTGTTGAGCGATGCGGATACATTCTCCGTATCCTCCCAGCCGGAGCCGCTGTCCCGCGCACCCGTCGAAACGCCGGCCCGGGCGGTCAGATCAGGATAATAAACGGATTGCTGCGAACGGACTTCCGCCTCGGCCTCCCGGAGCCGCAGGCGGGCGGTCGCCAGCTCAATATGATTGGAAACAACCCGGCTGAAGCAGTCCGCCCAATCAAGAGGCTCCGCGGAAAAAGCCGGCCCTGCGACTGAAAGCAGCAGGCCGGACAGAACGGTTAAAAGAATGCGGCGCAAAAACATGACTCTGAACTATAACGATTGTCTGACCGGAATCGTGTCAAATTGTTGAAATTATTTATCGCGGCGCGACAGCAGAAACACCTTGTCCTGCCGCCGCGCCCGGCAGGGCAGGGGCAGGGTGACCGTTTCGCCGGGCCGCGCGGAAGCGGCCGGCACGCCGTCCGTGCGCAGCTCCGTCACCTCCGCGCGCACCGCGCCCGTCGTCGGCCCTTCGATCAGAATGCAGTCGCCGGGTTTCAGCGGATGTTTAATCAGGGTGAATTCAGCCACATTCAGCTTTTGAAAAAAATTGGAAACCGTGCCGATCTGGTCGCGCGTTTCCGTCGCCTGCGAGTGGGAATCGCCGGACCATTCGCCGAGCAGGGCGCCGCAGTAATAGCCGCCGTGCCAAAAGCCGCGGTTGAAGACCTTGCTCAGTTCATCGATCCACGGCCGGCATGTTTCGGAATCGTAGCGTCCGTCGGCGACCGCATCGAGCGCTTCGCGGTAAACGCGGGTGGTGACCGCGACATAATCCGCCGTGCGCGCCCGGCCCTCGATTTTCAGCACCGAAATGCCGGCGGCGGCGATTTGATCGAGATATTGAACCGTACAGAGATCTTTGGGCGACATCACGTGCCGGTTGTCGATCACCAGCTCCTCGCCGGTTTCCTCGTCGGTGACGCGGTAGCTCCGCCGGCAGGGCTGCAGGCAGGCGCCGCGGTTGGCGGAGTGCCCGCTCTGTGCCAGGCTCATGGAGCACTTGCCGCTGACGGCGACACAGAGGGCGCCGTGGCCGAACAGTTCCAGCCGCACCGGTTTGCCGGACGGGCCGCGCACATCCTGCTTCTGCACTTGTTTCCAAACATTGGAAATCTGCTCAAGCGTCAGCTCGCGGGCCAGTACCACCGTGTCCGCCCAGCGGCTGAAAAATTCCAGGGTTTGGAAATTGGCAATGTTGGCCTGCACGGAGATATGCACCTCGAGGCCGATGGAGCGGGCATACTCAATCGTTGCGATGTCGGTGGCAATCACAGCGGAGACGCCGGCGGCTTTGGCGGCGTCACAGAGAGCATGCATGTCGTCGAGTTCGTCGTCATAGACGATGGTGTTGAGCGCGAGATAGCTTTTGACGCCGGCTTCGCGGCACTGCTGCACGATGCCGTCCAGATCATCCGGCGTGAAGTCCGCCGAGCGGGCGCGCATATTCAGCCTGCCCACCCCGAAATACACGGAATCTGCGCCGGCCTTGATTGCTGCACTCAGCGCCGCATGCGATCCCGCCGGCGCCATCAGCTCCAGTCTCGGGCAGGCGCTCATAACAAATCCAGGGGGCTTTGGACGGCGTTGATGTCCTTCTCCATCACATGCGTGTAAATCTCAGTCGTCTTCACATCCTTGTGTCCCATCAACTTCTGCACCGTGCGGATGTTCACCCCGTTTTCCAATAGATGAGTGGCATAGCTGTGGCGCAGCGTATGCACGGTCGCCCGTTTGGTGATGCCCGCCTTGCGCACGGCCGTCTTCACCGCCTTTTGGAACCCCGACTCCAGCACATGGTGCCGCCGAATGCTTCCGGACCTTGGATCTTTGGAACGGTTTTTCGCCGGGAACACATACTGCCACCCCGGCTCCCGGCAGGCATTCGGGTATTTCCGCGCCAGCGCTTCGGGAATATAAACCTCTCCGAACCCCGCATTCAAATCAGACTGATGTAACGTCTTCACTCGCTCCACATGATCCGCCAGCAAGGAACGCACCGCCTCCGGCAACACCACCGTCCGGTCTTTCCCGCCCTTTCCGTCGCGTACAAAAATCCGTCCCTGCCCGAAATCCACATCCTGAATCCGCAGCCGGATGCACTCCATCAGCCGCAACCCGCAGCCATA
>CAZITJ010000108.1:0-7018 GCA_964542135.1 uncultured Verrucomicrobiota bacterium | reverse complement strand
ACCAGACTCGTCACGGGAACCCGCTCAAACCCTTCCGGGATTTCCAATGGTTGGAAATACACTTTTTTCTCAGCGCCTGACTCATCAGGCCGAACGCTCTCTTTTCCAAACATTGGAAGCTGTGAGAACGGAATCGTTCGCACCAGCTCCGCCGGGGCGTTCTGTAAAAACCCTTCCGCATCTTTTTTCCAACCTCTGGACTCTTTCGTTCCGGCACCGGACAGAACCACCAGATCGCGCGCGCGGGTCATGGCCACATAAAACACATTCAACGACTCCACATCGCGTACGGTCTTGTCGGCCTCGCGCGCGGCCGTCCAGCCCGGCGACCGGATTTCGTCGCCTGTCACCCCGCGCAGCTTGAGTTCCAGCGTATCCGGGCCGAACACGGCAAAGGCCCTGTCCGACTGTGTTCCGAAACTGATGTCCGGCACAAAACAGACGCGCTTGGTGAGTCCCTTCGCACCGTGCACGGTCATAATCGTGACCGCGTCCTGTGCCGGCTCGGGCAGCACGGCCTCGGCGGCACCGCCGGCGGGCGGTTTTTGAATTGCCTTTTCGAAGCGACGCACCACATCGCCGATCAGCACCTGCCCGCCGCGCTCGGCGGCACGGATCCAGTCGAGCGCTTTCTTAACGTTCGCCAGCTTCTGTTCACCGCCGGATTCTCCCGACAACTGAGCATCGAAGGCCGTCTCGCGCACCATCTCACGAATCAGTTGCGAGGGAAGCTTTTCGCCGATCTGTGTGCGATAGCGCATCACCCGCTCGGCGGCAGGATGCCCGCTCTCAAAAAACTGCGTCCGTAAAATCCGGCGATCAAAGCTTGCGCCGTCCCAGCCGAGCCGGACAAGTTCATCGTCCGGCAAACCCGCAAACGGCGAGCGCAGGAATCCGGCCAGCGCCAGATCATTACGCGGCTGCGTCAGCACCTGCAGAAAAAGCAGCAGGTCGCGCACCTCCTGCTGTTCAAAGAGCGCCTTGCCCTTTCCGCCGCTCGTGTACGCAATCCCTGCGGAGCGCAGTGCATCTTCAAGCACGCGCTGATGCGTCGAGCGTTTGAGCAAAATCAGAACATCGCCGTAACAGAACGGCCGGCCCTCCGTAAACTGCTCTCCATCGTAACCCGATGTTGGCCGCCATTCGCCGCCGCCGCGGACCAGGGCCTGAATCCGTCGGGCGACCGCCGCCATTTCCTCTTGCGTGCCCTGCTCCTCATCATCGGCCTCCAGCAGCTCAACGCAGGGATCCTTCTCCCCGGAGCGCACCAGCGGTTCGAGCGCATCATAGGAATTGTACAGCGGCTCAAACAGCGCATTGACCGCATCAACGATCTGCTCCTTGCTTCGGCGACTCACCGATAACGAAATCGGTTGATAGTCTCCACGCCCGGCCATCGCCGCTTCAAGATCAGGCATCACCTGCGGGTCGGCGCTGCGCCAGGCATAGATGGACTGCTTTTTATCGCCGCAAACAACCAGATTGGTTTTCGGCGACCAGAGCGCCTGAATCACATCGTATTGCACCCGCGAGGTATCCTGCACCTCATCGACAATAATCCAGTCGAACCGGTCGCCGAATCCGCCGCCGCGAAGCAGGTCGCGGGCAAACAGAAGCTGGTCGCCGAAATCCACGCAGTCGTTTGCACGCTTTGCTTCAGCAAACGCCGTCGCACATCCGGCCAGACAACGCGCAAAGGCACGGAACGGTTCAAACTTTTCAGCGTAGCGGGTTTCGTTGATAAACCGGTCCTTCAGCTCCGCCAGCGCATCAGAAAGAGGTTTCATTCCCTTTCCGGTGAATTTAGACAGCTCTTCTATTTTTCCAATGTCTGGAAATCCGGACAGGACTTCTTCCAATGTTTGGAAAACCCCGGCGGCTTTGGCAGGCAGGCCGCGCTCCGCATCCATCGTCGCGAGCTCATCCCGGAGTGTTTGGAAGTCGTTTTTTCCAACGGTTGGAACCGGATCGGGAAGCATCGCTTCCGCCCGGCTTAAATCAATGCCCCGCGAGGCGGCTTTTTCGAGCAGGAAGCGGATGGTGTTCAGCACGCTGGTGTCGTGATCGCCTAAAACAGACAGCCCGGCACAAAAATCGCGGAAATTTTTGTCTTTTTCCAGGCATTGGAAAATCTCGGTTTTGAGCACGTCTTCGAGCAGGTCGTCGCGCGCTTCGTTTTCCAGGGTCTGGAAACCCGGCGAAAGCCCGACGTCGATCGCGTGCTCGCGGAGCAGTCCGGCGCAAAAAGCGTGGATGGTGGAGATGTTTGCTGCCGGCAGCCGGCGAAGCACCTGCCGCGCGCTGTAGGCGGTCTCGTCGTAGCCCTTTTTCTCGGCAGCGATCATCTTTTCTGAAACGCGCTGACGCAGCTCGGCGGCAGCGTTGTCAGTGAAGGTCATGAGCAGAATTTTTTCGGGTTCGACGGGCGGCCGGTTCGGCGGAAGCAAATCGTGCCCGGTACCCAGCACGAGCGCAGTATACAGCTCGGTAACCTGCCAGGTCTTCCCCGTCCCCGCCGATGCATTGAAAATCAGGTTCATCCCGTGCAGTATGCGCGGGAGAGCGGAATATTGGAATATTGGATTGGTAGAATGTTGAAAATCGAAAATGGTTTGGTAGCCTTTACCTCTAATACGAGGGTGCTATGACTGCTTTGGCTGAAAAAATTTATAACGAAGTGCTGGATCTACCCCATGACGAACGTCTCTCGTTAATTGATAAAATCCTTCATGTCATCTCCGTTCCAACGGCCACCGACATCGAAAAGGCATGGCTGAAGGAATCGCACAAACGCCTCGATGATATCCGTTCAGGAAAAACTCAGACCATCGACGGAGAAACCGTCTTTCAGGAAATCAACGAACGGTTTCGCAAATGACCGTCAAGTTTTCTCAAGCCGCGCGAGAAGAGTTCATCGCCAGCATTGAGTATTACGAGTCACAACAGCCTGGCTTAGGGCTTACGTTTTCTGACCAAATCGACTCGGCGATTAAGCGCATCCTTGAGTTCCCGGACGGCTGGACCCCACTCGACAGCACCTTCCACCGATGCCTTGTGAACCAATTCCCGTACGCGCTGATCTACACCATTGAAAACGGAGCGCTACTAATCACCTCCGTCATGAACCTTCACCGCAAACCCGATTACTGGCGAACCCGCTAAACAAAAAAAACACCAAAAGAAGAAACTCGTCATTACCGTATTACTGTTCACATTTACCGCAACAGCTTACTCAGCTCCCCTTGATTCAAAAGAATCCGCAAAAAAATTGGCCGATCAGAATACAAGGACGGTTTGGAAGCATTTCAGGATAATTGATTTGTTTTTTCAGGATTAAAACTCTACATGCAATTCGACCTGCTGATTCGAAACGGATGTGTACTCGACGGAACGGGCACAGAAGCGGTGCGGACGGATGTCGGCATCTGCGGCGACCGGATTGAAGCCGTCGGCGATTTATCGAAGGCGGAAGCCGAACAAACCATTGATGCAGCCGGCCAGATGGTCTGTCCCGGTTTCATTGACGCGCACTCGCACTCCGATGCCTATCTGCTGATTGAGCCGCGGGCATCGAGCAAAGTTTTCCAGGGCATCACAACCGAAATCTGCGGCAACTGCGGCGCGTCGGTCGCGCCGCGCCTCGGCGAGACGAAGCTGCCGTCCGACTGGCAGGACAAGCCTTTCCCCGGTCGCTGGCGCACAGTTTCCGACTATCGAAAACTTTTCGAGCAGGTGAAGCCCGCCGTCAACGAGGCGCTGCTGATCGGCCACAACACCCTTCATCGCGGAGTCTGCGGATATGAACCGCGCGGCGCGACCCCCGATGAACTCAAAGAGATGTGCCGCGCACTTGAGCAGGCGCTCGACGAAGGCGGGTGCGGTATAAGCACCGGCTTGATCTACCCGCCCGCCTCCGCCGTACCGTGCGATGAAATCGTCGCGCTGGCCAAACTCTGCGCCGCAAAAGAAAAAATCTATACCTCACACATGCGCAGCGAGGGCCGCCGGCTGCTTGAGGCGATTGATGAGGCGCTCGACATCGGCCGCCGCTCCGGTGCACGGGTTCAGATTTCTCACCTAAAGGCTTCCGGCGAGGCCAACTGGCATAAACTCGATGCCGCAATTGAAAAGATTGAAGCCGCCCGCACCGAAGGACTGGACGTTGCTTCGGATCGCTATCCCTATACCGCCGCACAAACCGACCTCGACATCATCCTGCCCGACTGGGCGCTCTACGACGGCAAAGAGGCCGTGCTGGCGCGGCTGGCCGACGCCGGCATTCGTAAAAAAATCCGCAATGAAATTATTGAAGGCCGCGGCGAATTCGGGTTTGGAACCATCATGATCGGTTCCGTGGAAAACCCGGACCTCCAGCCGTTTAAAGGAGCCTATCTGACCGAAGCAGCCCAACAGCTCGGCATGGAACCGGTCGATGCGCTGCTGCACATCGTCGAAAAAGATGAGCTGCGCACCGGCGGCATTTTTTTCGGCATGAGCGAAGAGAATATGTGGAAGGTGCTCGAAACCCCGTGGGTCATGATCGGCTGCGATGCATCCCTTCGCGCACCGGATGGCATTCTAAGCAACGACCACCCGCATCCGCGCGCCTACGGAAGCTTCACAAAATTTCTGCGTGCGGCGCTCGACGGGCAAACCGTCCCCCTGCCCGAGGCGATCCGCAAAATGACCTCCCTTCCCGCCGAACAGTTCCGCCTCAAAAAACGCGGCGTGCTCAAAAAAGGGAATTTTGCGGACGTCGTTGTTTTTGATCCGGACGAAGTCAACGAAACCACCACCTACGCCGAACCGCACCGCCTGTCTGAGGGCATGAACAGCGTCATTGTCAACGGAACGATGATCATCAAAAACAAGCAGCTGACCAGGCATCGAAACGGCCGTTTTCTTTAACTTCAGCCCTCTACTATTATCTACAATCCCCTTTCTGCCCCATAGTTTTAAAGGTATGGGAGAATAAAACACATAAATGCTTTATTTTCAGGTTGTAATGAATATTTTTACATACACCTCTAGAGGTGTATTAAAAAGCCTTTCGGATCATAAAGGCGAATTTGTTTGTCGAAGCAGAAATGTTTCGACAGCGCCCAGCGCTTGTTCAACGGTGATGTTTCGAATACAGGCCCAATCCAGCGGACAGGCGGCATGCCGGCACGGTCTGCAGCGTTCAAGTCCGCGCAGGATGGTCAGCTTTTTCTGACGTAGCGGTCGCCACTGGGCTTCGATGGTCGGGCCGAAGAGGGTGACGATCGGTATGTCCGTGAGTGACGCCAGGTGCGTGGGGCCGCTTTCGTTTGAGAAAAGAAGATCCGCACGGCGGAACAAAGACAACAGCTCCAGCAGCGATCCGGCCTGAACAAAGCTTTGATCGGGTCGGCACAGGGCGGCTGCCATCTCATCCAGAGCCGCCCGCTCATGCGGTGCGCCGATCAGCGCGACGGTTGCATTGTGGCGGGTGATCAGCTCATCGGCGAGGGCGATGAAACGCTCTCGCGGCCAGCAGCGGGTTTCTTTGCCGGCAAACGGGTGCAGGACGATCAACGGCGCTTCAGGGGCTTTGTTTAATTGCAGCAGGCGGTCGTCAAGAAGAGTCTGTGTTTCAGTCGGCGGGGTGATCTGCGGCAGGCACGGTGCGATGGACCGCCCGATGCACTCGAGGATGCGTCCGATTTTTTCGCTTTCGTGAACGGCATTTGAGTTGTCGATCAGCCGGTTGTAGGCAAACCGGCGGGGCATGTTGGCCAGTGCCACGCGAACCGGGGCGTGTGTGGCCAGTGCAAAGGAGGACTCAGTGATGCGGCCCTTGCAGAAAATGGCGGCCTGATAGCGGGCGGTTGCCAGACGAAGATACATGCCGACAAAGTGCATCAGCTGACGCGGTGATTTTTTGGTGTGTGTCTGATGTTCGTAGGGAATGATCCGTGCCGGGATATCGAGCAAGGCGGCCAGCGGCGCGTGCTGGGCGGCGACGATCAGATCCATTCCGTTTTGAAAGTAGCGGCCGAGTTCAAACAGCGTCGGCATTGCCAGCACAAAATCGCCCAGATGGTTGTCGGTCATGAAGACCGCGACACGCCTCAGGTCGGCCGGCAGCGGAGCGGAGGGGTTGCATCCGGGTTCAGCGGTTCCGGAAGTGGTTTTGACGAAAGAGCAATCCATGATGGAGCGGGGTTGTTTTTCAGCGGCCGGTTTGAGAATGTGGATTGAATTTGCAATCAAAGCACCCGGTCTTGTTCTGCGTCAAGCCTTCGGCGCGGAAAACAAACCGGTAGAGGGGCGCGATGCACAAAGATGATGAACGCCGGGTGAGGATGGTTCGGGTTTGCCGGGAGCGTAAGAGTTTTCCGGAGCGGTATCGTATTGTGCTCTCACGATGGGCCGCGGCTTTTTTTCTACTGCTTCTTTTTATGACGCACAGCTGCTGGCGGCCGGTGTTGTGGGCGGAGACACTGTTTTATTTTTCCGGTGTTTTTTTGGTTTCGACGGCCACGCTCGGCCGGATGTGGTGTTCGCTGTATATTGCGGGGCATAAAGACCGCCGGCTTGCCACGGACGGACCGTACTCGTTGTGTCGGCATCCGCTGTATCTGTTCAGTCTGCTCGGGGCGGTCGGGGTGGGGCTGGCCTCCCGAACGCTGGTGTTTCCGTTGCTGATCGGGCTGTTTTTTTCGTTGTATTATCCCCGGGTTATCCGCGCGGAAGAGCGGCGTTTGCTGCGGCTTTTCCCCGTGGAGTATTCGGATTACCGCGACCGGGTTCCGGCTTTTTTCCCTCGGTGGACGGGCTTCCATGAGACCCGATGTCGGTCGATCAATCCTGTCGTATATCGCCGGCATTTGTTCAGCGCGGCCTGGTTTCTGTGGCTGTTTTTTCTTCTGGACTGGGCGGGACGGCTGGTTGTTCTGGCGGGGTTTCGTGTCGGCCCCTGTTTGTATTGAGAGATCGGTATGAGTAGCAAGCGAAGTTCATCATTTTACGAATTGCCCTGGAAAAGCATGGTTTT
>CAZITJ010000107.1:0-7108 GCA_964542135.1 uncultured Verrucomicrobiota bacterium | reverse complement strand
TGAAATTTTCCCGGTCATCGCCGACCCCAAAGATGTGCTGGGGGCCCTGGAGGGGGCCTCCAAGGATTCGGCCCTTGCGCTGGAGGACATTCTCCGGGACATTGAGGACGACAGTGATCTGGAAATCGGCAAGGATGAAACCAGCCACGAAAACCTCGACGAGATGCTTGAAAGCGCCGAGGACGCGCCGGTGGTACGCATTGTCAACTCGATCCTGATCGAAGCTCTGCGCAAACATGCCAGCGATATTCATATCGAGCCGATGGAGAAGAAAATCCGTCTTCGCTACCGGGTGGACGGGGTGCTGTATGAAAACCCCAGCCCGCCGAAGAGTGTGCAGTCGGCCATTTCGTCGCGCATAAAGATCATGTCCAACCTCGACATCGCCGAACGGCGCATTCCGCAGGACGGCCGATTCAAGATCAAGGCGCTGGGCAAAGAGGTGGATTTGCGTGTCAGCTATCTGCCGACGGTGCACGGGGAAAAGATCGTGATGCGTATTCTGGACAAGAGTGCGCTGGCCCCCAGTCTGGAAGCACTGGGTCTGGAGCAGAAAGCACTTGAAGACCTGAAATTCGCCATTGGCAAACCGCACGGCATGCTGCTGGTGACCGGACCGACCGGGTCGGGGAAAACCACCACGCTGTATTCGGCGCTGCAGGAGCTCAATCAGGAGGATGTGAACATCATTACCGTTGAGGATCCGGTGGAATATCAGCTCGGCGGCATCAATCAGGTGCAGACCAAGAGCGAGGTGGGGCTGACCTTTGCGAGCGGGCTGCGTTCGATTCTGCGGCAGGATCCGGACATTGTGATGGTGGGGGAAATCCGGGACAATGAAACCGCATCCATCGCCGTGCAGGCTGCGCTGACCGGGCATCTGGTGCTGAGCACACTGCACACCAACGACGCGGCCGGAGCGATTGCGCGCATGGCGTACATGGGCATTGAGCCGTTTCTGCTGGCCTCCTCGCTGGTGATGACGCAGGCGCAACGTCTGTACCGCAAGCTCTGCCCCTTCTGCAAGCAGCAGATGGATCTGCCGGAGAAGACGCTGCGGCGCAACCACATTGATCCGGACCGCTTCAGCGATGTGACCTTTTTCACGGCCAAAGGCTGCCCGAAATGCGGCGGACTCGGCTATAAAGGACGCGGCGCTCTGATGGAGATTCTGCTGGTGGGCGACGAACTCAAAGCCCGGATTCTGGAAACCGCCGAAGCCAGTGCGCTGCGGGAAATGGCCGTGAAGAACGGGATGAAAACGCTGCGTGAAACCGGTCTGGAGAAAGTGCGCGACGGCATCACCACCATTGACGAAATCCTGCGAGTCACGACCGAATAACGACGGAAGAAAAAACCCTATGGCCGACCGAAAACCATCTTCGCACCGCGTCCGCGGAGCCCGCAAAATCCGCCTGAAAGAACTGCCGGTATACACCCGGCAGCTGGCCGCCATGCTCGGATCGGGCATGCCGCTGGTGCAGTCGATCGTCGCCCTGAAGGAACAGACGGGCAGCAAATCGTTCCGGGCGGTGCTGGAAGGCGTTCGCACGGATGTCGAGGGCGGGTCCATGTATTCCGATTCACTTGAGCGGTATCCGCAGGTTTTTGACGAGCTGTATGTCAACATGATGCGCGCGGGTGAAACCGGCGGGATGCTGGCTGAAACCTGCGACCGGGTGGCGGGCTTTCTGGAAGCGAGCAATAAGCTGCGCTCCAAGGTCAAATCCGCGATGATGTATCCGACGGTGGTGATCTGCGTGGCCTTTCTGATTTCGGCCGCGCTGATTGTTTTTGTGGTTCCCACGTTCGCCAAGATGTTTTCCGGCTTCGGTGCGGACCTGCCGAAACCGACGCAGATTCTGCTGAACATCAGCAATTTTGTCCGGGCCTACTGGTATCTTGTTCTGGCCGTCGCATCCGCGGCTGTTTATTCCCTGCGCCGCTACGCGCAGACACAAAGCGGCGGATACGTTGTTGACAAGCTGAAGCTGCGCTTTCCCCTGCTGGGCAAACTGGCTCGCAAAATCGCCATCACGCGCTTTGCCACCACCTTTGCGCAGCTCATGTCCAGCGGTGTCCCGATTATCCAGGCAATGAGCATCGTCGGTGTCGCGACCGGCAACAAAGTGATCGGCAAAGCGATTCTGGACGCCCGGGCCAGCGTGGAACAGGGACGCACCGTCTCTGAAACACTGCAGGCCAACCCGGAGTTTCCCAGCATGCTCATCCACATGCTTTCAGCCGGAGAACAGACCGGGAAAATGGAGGACATGCTCGGCAAACTGGCTGAATTCTACCAGGACGAGGTGGATGCCATGCTCGAAGGACTGACCTCCATGCTCGAACCCCTGCTGATGGTGATCATCGGGGTCA
This sequence comes from uncultured Verrucomicrobiota bacterium, assembly GCA_964542135.1. GTDB lineage: Bacteria > Verrucomicrobiota > Kiritimatiellia > Kiritimatiellales > Tichowtungiaceae > Tichowtungia. The sequence continues at coordinate 4,732 of CAZITJ010000107.1, read as the reverse complement.
TGATCGGCGGGATTGTACTGGCGATGTTTATGCCCATCTTCAAGATGACCGAAGTGGTGATGTAGCGGACGGATTCTCTTATGAAAAACAAAGCGACCCCCGAAGAATCCCGAACCGTTTCCTGGACCATTATGATGGGCCTGCTCGGCGGGCGACTGGCCGCCATCAGCGGGTTTCTGATCTTCCTGTCGTTTGTGCTGGCGCACGACGGCATCGCCTTTTATGCCTTTATCGCCTTTGCGTATATCATCACCATCCCCTACTCCCTGTGGATGCGCAATCAGGACCGCATGCGGCAGCTGGCCCCGCTGCAGTTTCTGGTTGATCTCGTTTTTGTTTCCGGGCTGGTGTATTTTGCAGGCGGGATCGGCAACGACTTTCTGATTCTGCTTTATCCGCTCATCATTCTTTCGGCCGGGATTATTCTGCCGCTCAGGCAGACGGTTCAGATCACGATTCTGGCGGTCATCTCCTATACCCTGATCATTCTGCTGATGTCGCAGAATATTCTGGTGCAGTATCCATCACCGGTTGCCGCTCAGGAAATCAGAGACACCACCGGGGCCATGCTGCTTCGCATCGCCATCTTCGTTGCCTTCGGACTGGCCAGTGCCTATGTGTCGCGGCGATGCGACTACATCAGCAAAAAGGAAAAACAGTTTCGCGATATCACCAAAATTATTTTCCACAACGTGAAGACCGGCCTGCTGTTGCTGGACGAAAACGACACCATTCTGATTGCCAACGACCGGGCCTGTGTGCTGCTCGGCCGCGACGAGCAGGAACTGGTCGGCAAGGCGCTCTCGTCTATTCACCGCAAACCCTCCGAGCTGAGACCGAACGAGACGGACCTGCGCGGAGCGGCCGACTACTTCCGCCGGGCGGACGGGTCGGTTTTTCCGGTCAGCATTGAAGACGCCCGTCTGGCGCTTCCGCCCGAAGCGGTGCCGTCTGCAATGCACAGTGATTCCGCGGGCCTGCTCAACACCCGGATTCTCAACTTCAACGACCTGTCGTATTTTCTGCGGCTGCAGGGACAGACCCGGCAGCTCGAACGCATCAAAGCCGCCGCCAATATGGCCAAGGAAATGGCCCATCAGATCCGCACGCCGCTCACCGGCATTTCCGGGGCCGTGCAGCTGCTGCAGCTTCAGATGCAGAATGACCGCTCTGCCGACCCGCAGAAACAGACGGAGGAATGCGACGAACTCTGCCGTCAGATTGTCACGGAATCCATTCACATGGATAAAGTCATCCAGAACTTTCTCGACTATGCCGAGTTCTCGCCCAAAGACATTCGCGATCTGGTTCAAATGGACCTTGAGCAGCAGACGATGCATCCGAACAACTAGCCTGATCTATTCATAAAAATGGTCGAAAATAGCTTAATCAACTGATTTGGAGTGAAATATGAATATTGATCAAAAACTTGTTTTCGCCCATTTTTACCAAAGGCGCCCCGAATGGTCGAGGGCGCTCGCGATACTTCGGAGCGCGACGGTTTCGGCACATCTGCATCGTTGCAAAAGGCTCGCAGTAGGTCGCTACAGCGTCACCTTTCGACGCCTCGCATCTACACCGAACCTGTCGCGTGAATAGATCAGGCTAGTTCCGGTGCGCTTTTTCACCCGCAAAAGAGGAACAACGAACCCCTGTTATTTTCTCGATTTTGCAATTCGGGGATAGACGCCGGTTCTCGGAAATGATAATTTACAGATCCTAAGCTTAAAAACGGACTCTGACTTATGCCTCGTATCCTCATTGTTGATGACGAACCCACCATTCTGAATCTGCTCAACAAAATCCTGATCGGACAGGGTTATGACGCGGTGCCGGCGAGCAACGGCGAAAAAGCGCTGCAGCTTCTGGAGAAGGATTCATTTGATCTGCTGATTACCGACATCAATATGAAGCCCGTGGACGGCATGGAACTGCTTCGCAAGGCCGCCGCGGAGTGGCCGGATATGGGGGTGATCATGCTGACGGCCTACGGCACCGTTGCCACCGCCGTCGAAGCCATGAAGCAGGGCGCCTTCGATTATATCACCAAGCCGTTTAAACTCGACGAGCTGATCGTGACGGTTCAGCGTGCGCTTGAATACAACAATGCCATTTCAGAAAACAAAAACCTGAAAGCCCGGCTGGAAATCAAAGAATATCCCGGCGGCATTGTCGCCGAAAGCCCCGGCATGCGCAATGTCTGCACCATGATTGAGCGCGTAGCGCCCTCCACCACCACCGTGCTGATTTACGGGGAAAGCGGAACCGGCAAAGAACTCGTTGCGCGCGCCCTGCACCGCTGCAGCCCGCGAAAAGAAAAAACCTTTATGGCCATCAACTGTGCGGCGCTGCCTGCTCAACTGATGGAATCCGAGATGTTCGGGCATGTGAAAGGGGCGTTTACCGGGGCCACATCGACCAAAACCGGATTGTTCGAAGAAGCCGGCGGCGGGACCCTGTTCCTCGATGAAATCGGTTCCATGCCGCTGGAGATTCAGTCCAAGCTGCTCCGCGTTCTGCAGGACAAACAGATTCGAAAAGTCGGCGGATCCGATCACACCGAAGTCGACGTACGCATCATTGCCGCCTCCAACGAAAAGCTCGAAACCCTCATTGAGCAGGAAAAATTCCGGGAGGATCTTTATTGCCGGCTCAGTGTCATCAGCATTGACATTCCGCCGCTGCGCAAGCGGCCGGAAGACATTCTTCCGCTGGTCGATCACATTCTGCGCCGCGAACTCGGTGCAGAGACCGACCTGCCGGTGATTGATCACGAGGCCCAGAAAATTCTCGACAACTACAACTGGCCCGGCAATGTGCGTGAACTGGAAAACACCATTCAGCATGCCCTCGCCTTTGCTCAGGAGGGAACCATTACCCGTGAGAACCTGCCCGCCAAGATTGTGGACACGGTTGAAGAGGGGTTGAAATCCGGGATCATCACCGATCGCCAGGAACAGTACAAAGGGAAATCGCTCAAGGCCTTCCTGCATGAAAAAGAGCGCGAATTTCTGCAGCGAACCATTGAAAGCATGGAGGGAAACAAAGAAAAAGCGGCTGATGAGCTGGGAATCAGCCTGGCCACGCTCTATCGAAAACTCCCTTCGGATCTCAAAAAATAGGATTTCTCATGTTTGAAATGAGAATTTCAGGAAAACAGTCGATTTCACCTTGTGGGGAAACCCCTGACAAGGAACACAGGGATGCGGTTTTTTTTTATCCATAAAACCATTATAAAAAACAGTTTAAGCGTTTCACCCTGAACAAAAAACGGATTTGAATACAGAGTCAAAAAAGATTGGCATGTGAATTGCTTAAAATGTCCGCCTTTTACCGGCACACAGAATGAAGAGAGAGTCACGACAGGCAGAGCCGGCGGTTAAAAAACAAACAAAAAGGGAAAAAAATGAAAAAAATGAATAAAAAAGGGTTCACCCTGGTTGAAATCATGATCGTCGTCGCGATCATCGGTCTGCTGGCCGCCATCGGTATTCCGTCCATTCTGGGCGCATACTCCACCTCGCAGGAAAAAGCCAAAGAACGTAATGTCGCGGAAGTGGAAAAAGCCAAAGGCACACTCACCCTTCCGGCCGGCACCATGGACGGTGCGATCGGTGCAAACGAAAATACGCCCATCAGTGCCGGCACAGCCGGGGAAGAGGCTCTGTTTGAAGCGCTGCGTATTGACGACTGGGCAGACCTGACGGTCGGTGGCGATGCCATCAGCGTAGGCACCATGACCAACGAGGCGACCTACAACTAAATCTCCATTGGAGATGAAAAAAACCCCGGGATCATTCCCGGGGTTTTTTTGTGCCCTGTTCCGAGACCGTCCGCAAACTGATTCTTTTTGCTGTCGGTCCGGCATGCGCCATGCTTTACTTATACCGTCACAACCCGTTAACGGAGGCTGTACGTGAAAAAGGCATTTACACTGATTGAGATTCTGATTGTCGTCGCCATTCTCGGCCTGGTGGCCGCTCTCGGAATTCCCTCGTTCATCGGCTCGCGCGGTGCGGCCGAAGACAACATGAAAGAAATCAACGTTTCCGCGGTCAATGCGGCCAAGGAACAGTGGGCCATCATCAACAATCAGGCCAGTGGCGCCGCGGTGTCCTGGAGTGATATTGAGGATTTTGTCGGCGGCGGCGTAACCAACCTGTCCGATCTCGACGTGGGCGGCGATTCCATCACGATCAATGCGGTCGGCACCAGCGCGAGCTATTAGATCGTTTTAAAAAATGCCGCGGCCATTCCACAGGCTTCCCGAAGGGAGACTGTGGACGGACGGTTACAGTTTAAAACGCTCTATAATATTCAATTAACCTGAATAAAATTGATTAATAAGGAAACTCTTTCGTAGCAAATACCAAAACTAAAAACGTTAACCACCCGTTCGCTTCACTCACTGGAGAAAACAGCCGAGGGGACATTCGAAAAGAGGTTTCATAAAACTCGTCCATAAACTCGGCTGTTTTCTCCAGCGAACCTGTGAGCGGCCCGAAGGCTCGGGCTCAATGAGGTGGTGGGAATCTCCCACTAAATTCTACGAGGAACCCTTTCAGTGTATTCGGTGTATTCCGTGGTTTTACCAATACAAAACAAGTTAATTCCGTATAAGGCCGGTTCGCGATAGGCTGAGAATTTCCACGCTTAAAAGGGGCCGGCCTGATTCAACCGTTCCCGCCGCCTTTTTATGAATAAATCCGGCAGGCACATCTATTTAATTTGT
>CAZITJ010000106.1:0-7259 GCA_964542135.1 uncultured Verrucomicrobiota bacterium | reverse complement strand
GCGCTGGTACACTGCGCTGTAAACCAAAAAGGAGGAGAGCTATGATTCATAAAAAAGCAACCGCTGAATGGAGCGGAAATCTGCCCGGGGGAACGGGGTCGTTTTCGTTCGGATCGGAACAACCGGTTTCACAGTCGTATTCGTTTAATTCGCGTTTTGAGGATGAAAACGGAACCGGACCGGAGGACCTGATTGCCGCCGCTCATGCGGCCTGCTACTCCATGGCGTTGTCGCATCTGCTCAACGAAGAAGGAAAACATCCCGAACGGGTGCTGACTTCGGCCGATGTGTCACTCGATACGAATGGAGATGAGCCGTCCGTGTCGTCTTCGAAGCTTCATACCACCGTGCTGTGCCCGGATCTGGACAAGCAGGAGCTTGAAAAGCTTGCGTCCGCCGCCGCGGAGAACTGTCCGGTTTCCAAAGCGCTGGCCGGCATTGAAATTTCGGTGGAAGCCGAGTTAATGGATTCAAGAGGCGAACTGGGAGTTTAATCCATGGAGCTGCGCGAGGAAATCAGACGTTTTATTCTGAACGGTCATACAGACGACCCGGTCGCGCTGCACAAAGGCGAAAGCCTGCCGTGCAGCGCATGGCAGGATGTGCGCGAGACCGGAACCCGCCTGTGGCTGGATACCGGCAGTATGGAGGATGCGCGCAGAGTGTGGGACCCGAATTTTGAAGCGCTCACCACCAACAACACGCTGCTGAATAAAGAAATTCAGCAGGGCCATTACGATGAGTTGATCGAGAAGACCGCGGCCTTTCTGCGGGAAACCGATTCGACGTCTGATGCATTCGACCCGGTGATGGAAATCGGCTTCGTTTTGAATGCGCGCCACGGGTTGCGACTGGCGGAGATCTTCGAAAGCGCGGTGAGTGTTGAGCTGCATACCGATCTGGCAAACGATGTCGAGCGTTCCGTCGAATACGGCAAACGGTTCCATGCAATCTGCCCCGAACAGTTCTACATCAAAGTGCCGTTCACGCCGGCCGGCCTGATCGCCGCCCGGCGTCTCGGACAGGAACACATTCCGGTCAACCTGACGCTCGGCTTTTCCGCGCGGCAGAATGTCTTCGCCGCGCAGTTTGCACAGCCGGCTTTTGTGAATGTCTTCCTCGGACGCCTCAACGCCTTCGTGCAGCAGAGCGGCATCGGCACCGGCGAAAACGTCGGCGAAAAAACCGTACGGGCGACACAGCGCGCAGTGCGTGCGCTCCGGGAAAGCGGGCGCACCGAAAGCGTTCTGATTGCCGCCAGTATGCGCCGCGGGCAGCAGATCGGCACACTCGCCGGTGTGGATGTGATGACGCTGCCCGTTTCGGTGGCGGAGGAATACGCCGGAAACCCGGCGGAACATCCCGCAGCCCGAATCGACGAAGACCTTTCTGTTCCCGTCGATCCCGGCTTCACCGCCGCCGACTTCAACGGGCAAAGCCTGTGGGACGTCGAAGAACCGTTTGATCTGGTCACAAAACAGCTCCTGACAAATGATCCCGACAAAATGACTCCGGAATCTATGGTGGAGTTTTTTGCGATGAACGGTTTCAGTGACTTTCTTCCCGTCTGGACCGTCGATAAAATCGATACCGTGATGGCGGACGGAAAAATTCCGGATTACAAAAAATGGGGCCCGCGCCTCAAATCCGGTGAGCTGGGGCTCGATGCTCTGATGAACATCAGTGCCCTGACCGCGTTTGTGACCGATCAGCAGGCGCTGGATGACCGCATCCGTTCCTTGTTATGAGAACAAAAAAAATAAAAACAGCCGTCATCGGCGCCGGCAGCGCCGGTTTATCCGCTTTCCGTGAGGCCGCCCGGCACACGGACGATGTGCTGCTGATTGATCCGGGGCCGCTCGGAACCACCTGCGCGCGCACCGGCTGTATGCCCTCCAAGGTGCTGATCCATACGGCCCGCCGCTTTTATGCCCGCCGCTTTTTCAAGGACCAGGGAATTTTCGGTGCCGCCATGCTGGACTGTGATACAGCCGCTGTGCTGGAGCATGTGCGTTTCCTGCGCGACCGGTTCGCCGGCGGGATGGTAGAAACCACTGAAGAGCTTGCCGGAAACCGGCTGGTGCGCGAGCATGCTGTCCTGCGCGATGAGCACCGCATTCAGGCCGGACCGGGAATCATTGAGGCCGAACAAATCATCCTGGCTGTGGGCGCAGAGCCGGTCGTTCCCGGTGACTGGAAACGCTTCGGTGACCGCATTCTCACCAGCGAAACCGTTTTTGAACAGAAGACCCTGCCGCACCGCATGGCCGTCATCGGTCTCGGCCCGATCGGGCTGGAGCTGGGACAGGCGCTCGCCCGCCTCGGTCTTGACATCACAGGATTCAGCTTCAGCGAACGGATCGGCGGACTCAGCGATCCGCAGGTGAATCAGGACCTGATCCGGCTGATCGAAAATGAATTTCCAGTGAATCTCGGGTCGCCCGCTGAGCTGGACGAGGCGGCAAACGGAGCCATAACAATCCGTTTCGGCGATCATACGTTTGAAGCCGACGCCGTGTTGGCGGCCGTCGGCGTAAAACCGAATCTCCATGGAATCGGGCTCGAACGCCTGGGCATTGATCCGGATGATCCGCCGTACGATCCGCAGACCGGACAGATTGGCAATCTGCCGATCTATATTGCAGGCGACGCAAACGGAACGCGCCCCGTTCTGCACGAAGCGATCGACGAGGGGGCGCTGGCCGCCGCCCGTGCATTCGGTGCGAGCGGGACTGCCTGCAACTGCCGCCGGGTCCCGCTTAAAATTGTTTTTTCCGATCCCGAAATCGCCGTCGTCGGCACCCCGTACCGCGAGCTTCCCGCAGACACCGTGACCGGCGTTGCCGGCTTTGAAGAGCAGGCCCGGGCCGTCATTGAAAACCGCAACGCCGGACGGCTCCATCTGTATGCAGCCAAAGAGACCGGACAACTGCTCGGCGCAGAATTCTGTGCGCCGGATGCCGGCACCTTCGGTCACCTGCTGGCACTGGCGATTCAAAACAAAAACACCGTCTTCGATCTGCTGCAGATGCCGTTTTATCACCCGACCCTGATGGAGGGTCTGCGCACCGCCCTGCGGGATGCCGCAGAGCAGTGCGATGATGTCTGCGGAGCGGAAACGCCTCTGCTCGACTGGTGTTGCGCCGAAAAACCGCTGGGCTGAGTGTGTTTTGAATTCAGGCCAATGGTCGCTCTTCACTCCCTGAACGCAGGAGTTCCGGTTGCCGGCAGCGGGAACCTCTTTGTACGGGGACCGACTTCAATCCCGGCATTCCGCTTCCCCGCTCTTACGGGAAGACACTCCGCACATATTGCAGGGCGGCCGGTTCCCGTACATTTTTATGAATCGATCAGGCTAGGCCTCATGCTTCAGCGAATCCGTGATCGTTTTATCAGCGGATTGTTCCGATTGATGCTGTTCAATCAGTTTCTCAAACAATTGCCGAACGGGAGCCGGCCTGGCGGTTTGTGCGGCGGTTTCGTAAAACGCAATCAGGGCTTCGCGGATTCGTTGCGCCTCGGCTTCGATATTTTCCAGAGTCATCTTCTCCTCAAACCGATCCGGAGATGGAATCACATTCGAATCGGTTTCCGGCGCGAACTGCATCCAGGTTTCGAGAATCCCGCCGGTCTCCTGACGTTTGCTTTGTGCCAGCCCTTCTTCATATTCTTCTTCTTTGTCTTTCAGGTAATTCAGCAGCATTTCAGGCCGCTTGCGGTCGCATGAGGCCGCCAGCCGACCGTACAGCATCTTCATTCGCCGATGGAATTCCTGTGCTTCATCCAGAATGTCGCGAACTTTCATATATGTATCCATAAAACAATCTCCGTTGTGGACGTGTCGTTTCAGTGCAGAGCCCAGAATGCCCGGTTTTACGCCTTGTGAACATCGGTCCCATTCTTATTTCAACGTTCTAAAAACCTCACGAACCCAAGGACCGTGAAATCTCCGCAGAATGAAAAGGCGGCCGAAGGCGTTGAAGCGGCTCCGCAACCGCTCTCCGGCTGAATCGCCCCGGAAACGAACGGACCGTGTTCGCCGGCCGGGACGGGGAAGGATATGCGAAGCGGTTTTTAAGGGACGGCCCGATGGTCTCCCCGGCTCAAAATGCGTTTAATACCCGCAAACAGAAACAGAAAGGAACAGAATCAGCAACTGGCGCAGAAATACGGCGTGCGGGGATTTCCCACCGTCCTGCTGCTGGATGAAAACGGTGAAGTCCTTGCCCGGACCGGTTATCAGCGCGGCGGCGCCGAGAGCTATGTCGAGCATCTCAAAGAAATTTGCAAAACCCATTCGAAATAGACCGATCATCTGATCCGGCTCTGGCTCTATCGGGGCCGGCGGCGGTCGGAGAGCAGAATGATGTCGCGCAGGATCTGCTCGTCTTTGGCCTCAAGCCAGGCCGGTTCGAATTCCCTGTTCTGCGTGACGCGGGCAATGGCGCACAGAGCCCGCAGATGGGCGTTGCGGTTGTCGGCGGTTCCGGCCAGTACAAACACGGCGTGCACCTTTTTTGCCGTTGACGAAAAATCAATCCCCGCTTTGGAGCGGGCAATCAGCAGTTCAAACTCGCCGCTGCCTTCGATCATTACATGCGGGACGGCGAGGAACGGATTGAGCACCGGGCTGCTTTCCTGATCCCGCTTCCGTAGTAGCTCATGCAGTTGTTTCGCGCTGACCGACAAACGGCCGGCGAGCTGTCCGGAGGCGATCTCAAAAAACTGCTCTTTGGAAAGCGCATCGTCCAGATCGAGAACGGGCGCGCTCTCAACGAGCCGGTCAAACCGGTCGAGCTGGATGTCGTCGCGGTCGCGGATAATATCTTTGAGTTCGGCTTCGAGCTCACCGCTGACGGGATCGCGGTCGGTGAGGCGGGCGATGAGGTGCAGCAGGGCTGATTCCTGCTCCATCTGTTTGCGGCCGTAAAACCAGAAGATACAGAACGCAGCCAGAATGAGGGCCGAGCTGATCAGAAAGGCTTCGATGCCGAGTTCGAACAGCACAAAGACCAGACCGAAGATGCCGGCGATCTGCAGCCAGGGATACCACGGGGTTTGGAATGCGGGCTGATAGTTCTGCAGGCCGCTTTCGCGCAAAATAATGACAGCCAGGCAGCAGAGAATATAGGTGAGGATCAGCACGCAGGAGGCCGCTTTGACCAGCAGGGACAATTCCAGCAGAAGGCTCAGCAGAATCAGTCCGCCGGTGGCGGCGATGGCAAGGGACGGGGTTTTGAACCGTTTGCTGATGCGTCCGAACGGAGCGGGCAGCAGGTTGTCGCGGGCCAATGCCAGCAGATAACGGGACGACGCCATGATGCCCGCGTTGGCCGTGCTGACAAACGCCAGGATGGCGCAAAGACTCATGGTGATGAAGCCCGCGGTGCCGGCAAGAACCTCTCCGCCGTCCGAGAGCGGAGTTCGTGAGCCGTCAAGAATCCGACTGTCGAGCAAGCCGCTGGTGACTCCGACTGTCAGTGCATACAGTGCGGTGACACAGACCAGCGCCCAGGTAAGTCCCAGCGGAAGGGTGCGGCCGGGATTCTCCACCTCTTCGGCGACACTGGCGATCTTCAGCAGTCCGCCGTAGGAAACAAACACAAACCCGGCCGTGGAAAAGATTCCGGCAAACCCATGCGGGGCGATCGGGCTTAAGAGGCGTATATCCATTTTCGGAATTCCGGTCACAACGTAAAGCAGCAGCAGGGCCAGCATACTGAAAACAAGCGTGGTCTGGACCCGGGCCGCCTGCTGCACGCCGAACAAATTCAGCAGCACAAAAAACACAGTGATTCCTGTGCCACAGAGCAGGGCGGGCCAGTCCAGAAACAGAGCAATAAAGGTGGTCATGCCCACGACGGCAAAGGCGCTTTTCAGTGCCACGGCAAACCAGCTCAGAATGCCGGCAACCGCTCCGGTGCCGGCGCCGAAACCGCGGGTGATAAAAAAATAATCCCTGCCCGCTTTGGGCATGGCGGTGGTCAGCTCGGCCAGGCTGAGCGTGGCGGTCGATGCCAGCAGCCCGGCGAACAGATAGGAAAGAATGACGCCCGGCCCGGCCCGTGCATGGGCCAGCCCGGGCAGAATAAACAGCCCGGAGCCGATCATGGCTCCGGCAGCGATCGTAAACACATGCACCGGACCCAGGCCTTTTTTCAGATTCTTCGTGTCGGGCACGTTTGTCAGTCCTTGTTCAGTGTGTCCATCACCGGAATGATGCTGTCCGGATTCAGTGAAATGGTGTCGATTTTTTCATCGACAAGGAACGCGGCGAAGTCGGGATGGTCGCTCGGCGCCTGCCCGCAGATGCCGACTTTGCAGTTTTTGCGGTGTGCTGCTTCGATGACAATGCTGACGGCCTGTTTGACCGCGTCATTGCGTTCGTCGAAGAGGTCGGAGAGTTCGGATGAGTCGCGATCCACACCGAGCACAAGCTGTGTCAGGTCGTTGGTGCCGATGGAAAAGCCGTCGAAGCGTTCGGCAAATGCTTCGGCCAGCAGCACGTTGGCCGGAATTTCGCACATCATATACACCTCGAGTCCGTCTTTGCCGCGTTCCAGACCGTTGTCTTTGAGCACGTCAAGCACGTGGTCCGCCTCGTCCAGTGTGCGGACGAACGGAATCATAATGCAGAGGTTGTCGAAGCCCATCTGTTCTCGCGCTTTTTTCACGGCGCGGCATTCGAGCTCGAATCCGTCGCGGTAGTTGTCGCTGTAATAGCGGGACGCACCGCGGAAACCGAGCATCGGGTTTTCCTCCTCCGGCTCGAACGGCTTTCCGCCGATCAGGTCGGCGTACTCGTTGGTTTTAAAGTCGCTCATGCGCAGGATCACCTGCGCGGGATGCTGCGAGGCGGCGATGGTGCCGATGCCGCGCGCGAGATGGTCGACAAAGTATTCCGTTTTGTCGTCATAGCGCCGCGTCAGCTCTTCGATCTGCTTGCGGGCGTCATGGTCTTCCAGATCGTCGAACCGGCTGAGCGCCAGCGGGTGAATTTTAATGACGTTGTTGATGATGAACTCCATGCGCGCCAGCCCGATCCCTTTGGCGGGCAGCCGCCACCAGCGCAGGGCGGCGGACGGGCTGGCAATATTCATCATGAGCTGCACCGGCGGTTCAGGCAGGTTTTCCAGATCGATTTCCTTTTCTTCGTATTCGAGTTCGCCGTCGTAAACAAACCCGGCGTCGCCTTCGGCGCACGAAACGGTCACAGCCTCACCGTCCTTCAGCTCGTCGGTGGCGTTGCCGGTGCCGAC